>QCHN01000007.1 GCA_003279565.1 Prochlorococcus sp. AG-402-C09 | reverse complement strand
TACCAACACCATGTATCTCAGGGACAGATATGTCTCTACGATCAATATCTTTTTTGGTAGCTTCTTTTACAACTTCTGCTACATCTCCGTTTGTCACTGTTCCAAATAAGACTCCATCTTCTCCTACTTGTTTTTTAACAGTAAATCTTCCAATTGTTGTTAGAGCTGTTTGGAAATCAATAGCTTCTTGCTTTTTAGCAGCTTCTTTTTCTGCTTGTTTGGCTCTTCTGTGCTCAACTTGTTTTAAAACAGTTGGAGTAACTGGTAAAGCTTTTTTATTCGGTAATAAAAAGTTTCTTGCAAAACCGGGAGCAACCTCAACCAGGTCACCATCGTTGCCAAGACTTTTTATGTCTTCACTTAGAACAACTTGAACTCGCTTAGCCATGGATCGAAAATGAATTAATGCTATTTAATGATTGTTACTAATCTTACGACGCGATAGGGAGTCTAATTTTCTTTGCTAACCCAATTGCTTTCAAAAAACGTATGTGTTGCCAGGTGAGATCTATTTGATTTCGTTGAAGACCATGCTTAGCTGAATTAGGAAAAGCATGATGATTATTGTGCCAGCCTTCTCCAAATGTAAGTGCTGCAACCCATTTATTATTTTTGGAATTATCCCCACTCTGATATGCAATAGAACCCCAACAATGAGTAGCTGAATTAACTAGCCAAGTTATGTGATAAACAAAAACTAGTCTTAGAGGAATTCCCCATAGGACCATTGCCCATCCTCCAACGCCAGCTGATTGGCCAATCAAATAAAGCGTCGCGCCTAAAGGTATTTGCAAAAGTAAAAAATTTTTATTTAAGAAGCGATAGTAAGGATCTTTAATTAAATCTCCAGAAAGCCTTGGAACGGCTTTCATGGCAGGTACATCTTCAAACATCCATCCCATGTGACTCCACCAAAATCCTTTGTTACTGTCATGATGATCAGCTTCAGTATCGGAAAAAGTATGATGATGCCTATGAAGACCAACCCAATCAATTGGTCCATGTTGGCAACTTAATGCTCCACAAGTTGCAAAAAATCTTTCAAGCCATTTTGGAACTTGAAAAGAACGGTGTGAAAGAAGTCGATGATATCCTGTAGTTACTCCCAAGCAAGCAGTTACCCAATATAAGAAAATAAATCCAGAAAATGCTAACCAACTCCAAAATTTAGCTTGCAAGGTAAATATTGTTAGAGCGTGTATTGTCAGCATGAATATGACCGTTCCCCAACGCCTTCTGGCTCTTTTGTTTTGAATCCTTCTAGGTACATGCCCTTGGAGCTTCTTCGATGCAGCCATCGCTTTATCTGCAGCAATTGGTTTTTTTAATGGAGCCGAAGCCTCGATTAAACTTGAAACCATTAGTGATCCGTCTACTTGTTGTATATAATATACGATAAGGATCCTAATCAGGTCTATCTATCAATCTTGAATGTGATTTGTGACCTCTAGTTTTCGGGACCAATTGACTGCAGGTAGAAGGGCGATGGCTCATCTAGTGCATGTATGGCATGAGCGCAATGGCTGGTCTCATAAAGTTCTTCCAGTTTTGGCTGAATGCTTGGATCTAGGGAGAGTTCATAGTTCTCAAATTTCAAATCTACGAAATGGAAAACTTGTATCTCCAAGCCCCGAAGTTTTTTTTGCTTTGGGGAAGGTAAATCAAGTACTTGCTCGTGGTTTAGAAAATATAGAAAGTCAAATATTGAGCGTTCATCCTGAGTTGCATAGATCTCTTCAAGAATCAGCTATTGCTGTTGAAGGAAATGACAATAATCCTCTTTCTGCGGGTGACTTTTTTGAGATTTTTGTTGGTTTAGCGTCCTTACCTTCCTCCTTTGATTGGTTCATTGAGGAAGCTGAGGCCCCTGTGCTCAGTGCTGCACTGACTGACTATTTATGTAAAGGAAGGTCGTGGAGAATGTGTAGAGAACAAGTTATGTCAGCATATCCAGTAAGTAAAAAGCAACGAAGAGATAGATTTGAAGCAGTGATGGCGGGTTTAAAAGATTACACAGCGGAGGAGCTTGATGGTGAATTGCTAGATTTACATGCAACTAATAAATTGTTAAATACAAATAATTTGCAAGGTGCAGATGACTTTTTGGAGAATCTTCGCCAAAGAGGCTTATTACTGAAAGATCAAGAGAAATTAGAAATTATTTTTTCAGATTAATGTTATAAAACTTCTGTATTCTTAGTTAAAAACCATATGTTCAAAGAATCTGCTAAAAACTTTGTTGATAATATAGAAAAAAAATTATACTTATCAATTCAAGAAAAGACCGAAAGTATACTATTTAAATTAGAAAAAGTATTAAAAGCTTTTTCTGACTCTCATCTAAATGTTCAGCATTTTGCATCTTTAACTGGATATGGACATGGAGATTTAGGTAGAGAAGTAATTGATAAGATTTTTGCAAATGTTTTAGACGCTGAAAAAGCAGTGGTAAGACTTCAGCTTGTAAGCGGAACGCATGCTATTACATCATCTTTGTTTGGCGTCTTAAGACCAGGAGATAATTTTTTATCTGTTACTGGAAGGCCCTACGAATCACTTGAAGAAGTTATTGGCTTGAGGGGAAATGGTCAAGGATCTTTGATTGAGTTTGGCATTCACTATGAAGAGATATCTTTAAAAAATGATGGAAATATAAATTTTGTAGCTTTAGAAAAAGCTTTAAAAATACCTAGAAAATTAATTTTTATTCAACGAAGTTGTGGTTATACATGGCGTCCATCTTTGAGTATTGAGGTTATCAAAGAGATTTGTTATTTATGTCATAAGATCCAGCCTAATTGCATTTGTTTTGTTGACAATTGCTATGGAGAATTCGTTGAAAATCAGGAACCTACATCAGTAGGGGCCGATTTAATTGCAGGTTCTTTAATTAAAAATTTAGGGGGAACTATCGTACCTACTGGTGGATATATTGCGGGGAAAGGTGATTTGGTTGATAAAGCATGTTGCCGTTTGACTGCTCCAGGTATTGGATCAGAAGGTGGTATTACTTTTGACTTGAATAGAACTATTTTGCAAGGACTTTTTTTAGCACCTCAAATGGTTGTAGAGGCTCTAATTGGTGCTGAGATTATTTCCAGTACATTTTGTGAATTGGGCTTTCAAGTGTTGCCAACTCCTGGTTCTATTCGAACAGATTTAATACAAGTAGTAAGAATAGGCGACCCAAAAATTTTACAAATTATTTGTAGATCTTTTCAGGAAAAATCTCCCATTGGATCTTTTCTCGATCCAGTTCCTGCTCCGATGCCAGGATATGAAAATAACCTTGTAATGGCGGGAGGAACTTTCATAGATGGTAGTACCAGTGAATTTTCTGCTGATGCTCCTATGAAACCTCCATTTGATCTATTTATTCAAGGAGGATCCCATCGCTCGCATGTCAAAATTGCTTTAATTCATGCTCTATCCAATTTATTTCAGGCAGGATTGATCAAATTGCCTCAGAATGAATAAGCGTTTTTAGTTTTGACGCAATGGCTTTTTCCTTCCCAGATCATTTTCGTTTTGCTGACAGTCATGAATATGCTTTTGCTGATGATGCTTTAGTTCGAATTGGCATCAGTGAATTTGCGGTAGATCAGTTAGGAGATATCGTTTTTGTTGATCTACCAGAGGAAGGTACTGCAATAGCTAAGGGAGAGAGCTTTGGCTCCGTAGAATCAGTAAAGGCTGTTGAGGATATGTATGCTCCTGTGAGCGGAGAAATTGTCCATAGAAACAATTCTGTTTTAGCAAGCCCAGAGGAACTTCAAAATGATCCTCATGGCGAAGGGTGGTTATTAATAATTCGCCCTGATAACCCTGATCAATTAACAGAACTTATGGATTCTGAAACTTATTCAAAGAAAATTGCTCCATAAAAGGTGCATGAAATTTTATTGAATAATTTTTTCTTACAACAAATTAGGAAATTTTTCTCTACACTGGCCTTCACTCAAATAACTTAATTTGCTTGTGCTTGAGAACAAGCTCATGTCAAAAGCAGAATTAAAGGATTTCACTTTTAAGTCTCGCCATATAGGTCCATCTAACGAAGATGAAGCTTTAATGCTTCAACACCTTGGTTTTGAAAATTCGGAAGAATTTATATCTTCTGTAATTCCTAGTGAAATCTTTGATTCAGAAAAAAATGGTGTTTCTATTCCAGATGGGTGCGACCAAAATGAAGCTTTAAAAGAAATCAATTTAATTTCGAAGAAAAATGTTGAACATCGTTCCCTGATTGGGTTGGGTTATCATTCGACTGTTATACCTCCAGTTGTACAAAGAAACGTTCTAGAAAATCCCAATTGGTATTCAGCTTATACTCCTTATCAAGCAGAAATATCGCAAGGCAGATTGGAGGCGTTATTTAATTTTCAGACTCTAATAAGTGAATTAACAGGTTTGCCTATATCAAACGCGTCGTTACTTGATGAAGCGACTGCGGCAGCTGAGGCAATAAGTTTGAGTTTGGCTATTAGAAAAAATAAAAATGCTAACAAGTTTTTAGTAGATCAAGAAATTTTGCCTCAAACATTTGATGTTTTAAAAACTCGATGTGAACCACTAGGAATTGTACTTGAGGTCTTTGATAACAATAATTTTGAAGTTGAAGATAATATCTTTGGAATACTTATTCAGTTACCAGGGAAAAATGGTCGTATTTGGAACCCAACCTCAATAATTAGTCAGGTACACAAATGTGATGCAATTGTAACCATCGCAATCGATCCATTGGCTCAAGTTTTGATTAAACCGATGGGAGACTTTGGCGCTGACATTGTCGTTGGGAGTGCACAAAGGCTTGGGGTCCCTATTGCTTTTGGTGGACCTCATGCGGCTTTTTTTGCAACTAAAGAAATATATAAAAGACAGATACCGGGAAGAATAGTTGGCCAATCAGTTGACGTAGAAGGCAATCAAGCCTTGAGGCTTGCTCTTCAAACTAGAGAGCAACATATTCGAAGAGATAAAGCAACAAGTAACATTTGTACTGCTCAAGTCTTATTGGCTGTTCTCTCTTCTTTTTATGCAGTACATCATGGTCCTAAAGGACTAAAACAAATAGCAAAAAAGATCGTTCAATACCGATCATATTTTGAGTCTATTCTTATTGATCTAGAATATCCTTTAGAAAGATATTCTAGGTTTGATAGTATTGATATATATTGTCCGGAAGCATCAAAAGTTGTTCAGTTAGCTTCTGAAGAAGGATATAACCTTAGAGTGCTTCCTATTGGATCAGACATATCAAATGCGAAGGGCTTTGGTGTGACTTTTGATGAGTTAACTTGTGATGAAGAAATTTATGATTTGTATCAAATACTTGCAAAAGTTAAAGGAAAAAAATTTAATGATTTGCCTACTTTAATGAATGAAATTGAACCTTTAATTGATATTCCACTCAGAGAAAAACCTTGGCTTAAACAATCGGTATTTAATAAATACCAAAGCGAGACTGATTTAATGAGATACATACATTTTTTGGTTTCGAAAGATTTTTCTTTAGTTCAAGGAATGATTCCTCTTGGGAGTTGCACAATGAAATTGAATGCAGCCGCAGAACTTTTACCCATTGAATGGAGCGAATTTTCCTCTATTCATCCTTTTGCTCCTCATGCTCAATTAGCTGGATACAAGAAAATCATTAATGATCTTGAAGCTTGGCTTTCTGCTTTAACTGGATTTCAGGGAGTTTCTCTTCAGCCAAATGCAGGTTCTCAAGGAGAATTTGCTGGTTTGCTAGTAATTCGTTCATGGCATCATTCTCTTGGAGAAGGGCATAGAAATATTTGCTTGATTCCAACAAGTGCTCATGGCACGAATCCAGCTAGTGCAGTCATGTCTGGGTTTAAAGTTGTTTCAGTTAAATGTGATGATTACGGAAATGTTGATTTAGAAGACTTAAGTAATAAAGCAAAGATTCATTCTAATAATCTTGCTGCATTGATGGTTACCTATCCTTCAACGCATGGAGTATTTGAGCCAAATATTCGTGAAATTTGCCGAGTCATTCATCAAGAGGGTGGTCAAGTCTATTTGGATGGTGCAAATCTGAACGCTCAAGTAGGTATTTGCAGGCCTGGATCTTATGGCATAGATGTGTGCCATTTAAATCTTCATAAAACTTTTGCGATTCCTCATGGAGGAGGAGGTCCAGGCATTGGTCCTATAGCTGTTGCAGGTCATTTAGTTCCTTATCTTCCTGGACATTCAATTGTTCATTGTGGAGGCGAAAAGGCTATTTCAGCAGTCTCTGCAGCTCCATTTGGTAGCGCTGGAATATTGCCTATAAGTTGGATGTACATTCGAATGATGGGTCGTAATGGATTACGTAAAGCAAGTTCAATCGCAATTCTCTCCGCCAATTATTTAGCAAAACGCCTTGATCCTTATTATCCAGTTTTATTTAAAGACCCTAATGGTTTGGTAGCTCATGAATGCATATTAGATTTACGGCCTTTAAAGAGTCAGTTAGGAATAGAGGTTGAAGATGTTGCCAAGAGATTGATGGACTATGGATTTCATGCTCCAACAATAAGTTGGCCTGTTGCTGGAACCTTGATGGTTGAACCAACTGAAAGTGAAAGTTTGTATGAATTAGATCGTTTCTGTGATGCGATGATTGGAATAAGAGAAGAAATTGAACAAATAAAATTAGGAAAGATTGATCCAATTAATAATCCTTTAAAACAATCTCCACATACTTTGAAAATAGTTACATCCGATGATTGGGATAGACCTTATTCTCGTAAAGAAGCAGCTTATCCATTACCCGAACAGGAAAAATATAAATTTTGGCCATCAGTTTCACGTATCAATAATGCTTATGGAGACAGGAATTTGATATGTAGTTGTCCTTCAGTTCAAGATTTAGAAGATATTAATTCTATTTAAAGACTGGTTAAAACTTGTTTTATTAGTTAAATTTCAAACGAAAACCAATTTATTGGTTATTTTTTAGCTGCTTTGCAATTTTTTTTATTAATCTTTGCCGCAGCTTTAAATTATATGGGGACCAAATGAACAAAAAAACATCTTTTGATCTGAAAGATCAAAAGAAAAAACAGGATGATTTATCCTTGCCTTCTTTTTCTAATTGCTTTGAATCAGTTTTAAATAAAGGAGAACTTATACAAGTCGCTGGAACTAATGTCATTAGAGTCCCATTTGGTGTTCGTCAGCCTAAGAAACAAAGGCCAGCAAAGCTTTCAACATGGGCAACTTTGGTATTACCTTTGCAATCATTTGATTCCCCAACACCACCACCTCATGCTGCGTAAAAACTAAGCAGCAAGATTTGATTGGTTTTTATCAAGTACTTCCTCGTAATAACTTTTTAATTGTCTCGTAGCTCCTGCCCATCCCCATCTCTCAGCTTCGGAACGAGCTGCTTTTCTCATTGCAGTGCGTTCTACTTCGTTGCCCAATAATTTTTTTGTAGCCTCAATTAAACTTAAAGCACCATCATTCTCTCCATCAGGATTATATAAACATCCATTCTCTCCATCTGAAATGATGTCTGGGATTCCACCTTTATTTGCCCCAACGACTGGACATCCAGCAGCCATTGCTTCTAAAAGCACTAATCCCAGAGTTTCTGTACTTGAAGGAAACAAGAAAGCATCACCAGATGCATAAGCACTTGCTAATTCATTCCCACTTAAATATCCGACAAAGGTAGTAGAGGTTCCCTGGAAATTTTTTTCTAATTGTTGTCTATATGGACCATCTCCAACTAGCGCTAGTCGAGTATTAGGTAGTGCTTCAAGTACAGGCCTAATTCTTTCAATTTGTTTTTCTGCGGAGAGTCTTCCGACGTATATCAATAGAGATCCTTCATCACTAAAGTTTCCCAACAGACGCTTTCTCATTTGTTCATCTCTTAGTTCTGGTTTGAAAATATCTGTATCAACTCCTCTTTGCCATAACGCGGTATTTTGAATTCCTTTTTCTGAGAGTTCTTGCACCATTGCAGTGGAAGTACAAAGATTGAGAGTCGCTTGATTATGAGCAGCTTTTAACAACTCCCACAAAAGCGGCTCTAACATTCCCATTCCGTAGTGTTCTAAATATTTAGGTAAATGAGTGTGGTAACTAGCTACAAGTGGAATATTATTTGTTTTAGCTAGCCAAATGCCACCCAATCCAAGGACAGCAGGATTAACAACATGTATTAGGTCAGGTTTAAAGTTTTCTAATTCATCTGAAACACCTGGACCAGGAAGGCCTAATTTGAGTTCTGGATATAAGGGTAAAGGCATTGCGGGTACACCTACAACTTTTGCACCCATATAGCTCGATGGACAGCCTTCAGGACAAAAAACGGTAACTTGATCACCTGATTCAACTAAATTTTGAATTGTTTTAGTTAGACGCGTTACTATCCCATCAACTTTTGGTAGGAAAGTTTCCGTAAAGAAAGCTATTTTCACTGAGCGTGTCTTTTCAAGATTTTGCACTAGTTAGGTTTAGGATTTTTTGATTGCTTTTGCTTGGGTTGATGTCCATGCAGATACACAAGGAATTCGTTTTAAATCACACCGATTGGAGAACTTTTTCGCGACATTAACAACTTCTTCTAAAAGTCCATTATCGAGAGTTGTGGGATCTAATCCAAGTTCAATAAAACATCGATTATCAACTATTAAATCATTTTCTACTGCTTCGTTCCTTGGGTTTGGAAGATAATTAATTTTTGCCCCAGTGAGAGAGGCTACTTTTTTAGCTAATTCCCCGACTTGGTGACTTTCTGTCATTTGGTTGAAAATTTTCACCCTTTCACCTTTTTCTGGAGGATTCTCCAGTGCCAGCTGAACACATTTTACTGAATCTTGAATATGAATAAAAGCTCTAGTTTGTCCACCAGTCCCATGAACTGTTAATGGATATCCAATGGCAGCTTGCATTAGAAATCGATTTAATACTGTTCCGTAATCACCGTCGTAGTCAAATCGATTAGTAAGTCTTGGGTCACGGCTTGTAACATCAGTATTTGTTCCCCAAACAATTCCTTGATGCAGATCAGTGATTCTGATCTGGTCGTTTTTGTTGTAGTAAAGAAAAAGCAATTGATCAAGCGTTTTTGTCATGTGATAAACGCTTCCAGGACTGGCTGGATGTAAAATTTCTTCTTCAAATCTACTGCCATCTGGTTGGGGTACTTCCACTTTTAAGTAACCTTCAGGAATAGTCGCGCCCCTATGGGACCCATAGCCATATACACCCATTGTCCCAAGATGAACAATGTGAATATCTAATTGAGATTCAACAATTGCCGCTAATAGATTATGGGTTCCATTGACATTGTTATCAACGGTATATCTCTTGGTTGCGCTGCTTTTCATGGAGTATGGAGCAGCGCGTTGTTCAGCAAAATGAATTATTGATTCAGGCTTTTCCTCGATCAAAAGATCTAAAAGCTTTTGATATTCTGAGGCAAGGTCTAAATGAATAAATTGAATAGGTCTTCCACCTATCTCTGACCAAGTTTTAATCCTTTCACCAATACTTGTAATTGGAGTTAAGGATTCAACTTCAAGGTCTATATCGATTTTTCGACGACTTAGATTATCCACGATGAATACATCATGACCCTTGTCAGCAAGATTTACTGCACAAGGCCATCCGCAGAAGCCGTCACCACCAAGAACGAAAACTTTCACTCTAAACTCCAAAAGAAAGAGCAAATGCTCATATTATTCAAGCTACTACAAGGGTTTCACTTGATTGTTAAAGAATATGCGATAAGCCCAATTACAAGGATAACTCCAGCAAGGGTAAAAAGCCAAGAACCTTTGTTGCCACTGCTTTCTTTTGTAAGTATTTCAATTTTTGGTTCATCTGCAAAAACGTTAAGCCTGCCTTGACTTTCTCTAGTGACTGTCATGTTTTTTTGTTTATTAGCCTAATACGTTACTAATTTTTAACGAACTACTCTAATTTTTTGAAATAACTCCATCTAAAGGAGAACTTGGATTGGCAAGTTGGCTCTCTTGGAGCCTTCCAGAAAGATAAGCGCTTCTCCCGGCTTCTGTTGCCTTGGAGAAGGCTTGAGCCATTAAGACTGGATTTTTGGCTAAGGCAATAGCGCTATTGATTAAAACCCCATCAGCACCCATTTCCAATGCTTGAGCTGCTTCACTTGGAACTCCAATACCCGCATCAATAATTATTGGGATTCGAGATTGTTCGATAATTATGGCAATGTTTGCTGCATTTCTTATGCCTTGAGCAGATCCAATGGGGGAACCAAGAGGCATGACAGTTGCACATCCAATTTCCTCAAGTTGTTTTGCAATTAATGGATCAGAATTTATATACGGAAGAACAGTAAAACCCTCTTTAACTAGTTGTTCAGAGGCTTTTAAAGTTCCAATTGGGTCGGGTAATAAATATTTTTTGTCAGGAATAACCTCTAATTTGACAAAATTATTACTTTCTTGACCTGCTAACTTCGCTAGTTCTCTGCCCAGTCTTGCTACTCGAATAGCTTCTTCAGCATTTGAGCATCCTGCAGTGTTTGGGAGCATCCATATTCTTTTCCAGTCTATTGAATCCATTAATCCTTTATGTCCATGCTCTAGTCCTTGAACTCTTCTGACTGAGACAGTAACTATTTCACATTTTGTATTTACGAGGCTATTTTGCATGACTTCTAAAGATGAGTATTTACCAGTTCCAACAAGAAGCCGACTTTTGAATTCTTTATTTCCTATTTTGAGCAATTTGTCTGTTTCTTGCATGGGTAAAAATATGATGGAATAAGATTTATCTAGAAACCTTTTTTATTCAATAATTGATCTTTATCTTTTCCAATTATACGTTCAAGTCTTTTGATTTGAGAGATCGCAGTTTTGTTATTTGGATCTAGCTTTAAAACCTCTTGATAATTTTTATAAGCTTCATCATCTTTTAGTAAACGTTGATAAGCAAAACCGAGATTGTTTAGTGCAACAGGATATTCAGATTTTGCTATTAACGCTTTTTTGTAATGAATTACTGCTGATTTAAAGTCATTTTGAGCAGCAAGTGCAAAGCCTAATGCATTTTCTATAAGTGCTTTTGCTTCTTGTGGTTCACCATCAAGTTTTTTTAAGGCTTGTTTTAATGTTGAGGTGGCTTGTGGATATAATCTTTTCTTTAATTGAACAGATGCTAATTCATACATTTTAGCTGAATCTTCTTTTGTATTTGAATCTTCTTTTTCTAATTTTATTAGCTTCATTTCATCTTTTCTGACTTTATATAGTTGTCTTCCTACTAAAATAGCAATGATTAATAAAAGCAAACACAGTCCTATTAAATAAGTTTGAGGAAGATTAACTATCATCATCTAAAACTCAAATGCTAATTTGTTGAATGTATAGTAATTATTTATTATTAGCATATTCTTGATTTTTGGAACTTCTTCTGTATTTTTTTGTTTTAATTAATCATTCGTTAATTTACTTTCAAGAAGAAAAACATTAGTCAAGTTTATTTATACTTTTGAATTTACTGCAATATTTGTGAATGTTTGAGGATCTGCAACTGCTAATTGAGCCAACATTTTTCTATTGATTCTTACATCTGCTTTCTTCAAGCCACCCATAAATTTGCTATAGCTCGATCCATTTAATCTTGCTGCTGCATTAATTCTTGCTATCCAAAGTCTTCTGAAATCACGCTTTCTTCTCCTTCTGTCTCTATAAGCGTTACAGAGGGCTTTCATTACTCTTTGATTTGCAGTCCGGAAAAGAGTTCCATTTCCGCCTCTAAATCCTCTGGCTAGACGAAGGATTTTGTTTCTACGTTTTCTAGCAACATTACCTCTTTTAACGCGTGCCATAATTAATAATCAGAGATCAAGAAATTGAAATAATAAACGTTCTTAAGAAGTCTTAAGCATACGGAAGCATAAGGCTGACGTTTTCTGCATCACGTTCGTCTACGACTGCTTTTGTTTTAAGGTGCCTTTTTAATTTAGGGCTCTTATGGTCGAGTAAGTGATTGTGAAATGCACGACGTCTCATGAACTTGCCAGTGCCTGTTGCTTTGAACCGCTTTGCAGCAGCTTTGCGGGTCTTGAGCTTTGGCATTGATAATGCATAGTTAGTCTATAAGAATACGACCTTAAGCTCACTTAAGCCAACCCAAAATTATTAAATTCTTGCTGGAAGGTGATTTTTGTTGTGATTAAAAGTTATTTGCAGACTCAAAAGCGTTTTTTTGTTTTAGCTTTGTTTCTCTTGATTGGTGTGCACTATTCCAATCAATTTTGTATTGCGAATCCTCGTAAAGTTAAGTTTTTATCTACTCATCAGGCACCTCCAGAAACACCTTTATTAAGTTTAGAAAAAAATGTTCTGCTTGTTGGGATTAAGCCATACTTAGGTAAGGAAATAATGAAAGGTAATAACTCGCCAAATTTGAAGCTTTTAAGCAATGGTAGAAACTTAATTTTGACAGATGCTGATGGAGTTATTCGAAAGGCTAAAGAAATTAATATTGGTTGGCGAGTACAAGAATTAACAAACCCAAAAGTCTTTGCTCGAAATATAATTGGCCCCTTCGCAAGTTTCGAATCTGCTGAAAGATTGGCAAATGATTTAAAAAATAAAGGTATTGAATCAACTATTGCTCATCCGTTTGATTGGGAGGTTTGGGTGTCAGGCGACATTGAGATTCCTGCATCCATCAAGTCTAGTTATCAAAAAATAATAGTCTCAAAGACTGTTTTGCCTTATTTGGATGGAAATAATGGAAAGATTGCCCTAAAGGGTCCTATCTCTTTGCAAACCCCTGATGGGTTGCGCTGGGGAAAGGGGATATATATGGGTCCTTTTTCGGTCCAACCAGATGCATATGGAAGTTGGACATTAGTTGAACATGTTCCTATTGAACGATATTTACATGGAGTAGTTCCTCACGAAATTGGCGCCAGCTCTCCAAAAGCAGCACTTGCAGCGCAGGCAGTACTTGCTAGAACATGGGCTTTGGCTAATAGTCATAGATTCAAAGTTGATGGATATAATCTTTGCAGTGATACTCAATGTCAGGTTTATAAGAATCCATCTAAAGTCAATCAAAACATTAAAACGGCTATAAAAAAAACTGCTGGTAAAATTCTGACTTGGGATCAAAAGCCAATAAATACTGTTTATCACGCCACAAATGGTGGAGTAATGGCCTCTGTTGATGAAGCATGGTCAATTAATCAAGTTCCTTATTTGCAAATGCGCTTGGATGGACCCAAGCAGTGGACTCGTAAGGTTGATTTGCCTCTATCAAATGAAAAACATGTGAAATCTTTTTTACTTTCTAAGTCTGAGGCTTTTGGTTCTGATCACCCACTTTTTAGATGGGAGAGAACCTTAGAGGCCTTTCAGATATCTAAACAACTCAATCAAACTCAAAAAGTTAGCAGTTCTTTTTATCCAAATAAAATTAAGGTTGTAAAGAGAGGAGGTAGTGGGAGAGTAACTTTGTTGAAAATTGAGGGACAGACTGGCTCAGAAATCTTTCTTAAACTTGATGACATTCGTCGTGTTCTTAGGCAATTGCCAAGCACATTATTTGTTGTTAAAGAAATTAAAGAAGGTAAATGGCTTTTTTCTGGTGGAGGTTTTGGCCATGGAGCAGGAATGTCTCAGTCTGGGGCTATAGATTTAGCAAAAAATGGATGGACTACCAAACAAATTCTTTCTCATTATTACCCAAAAACTAAATATGGATTTTTGCCTTAGTGATGAAAGACTCTTAGAGTCAGTAGTTGATAAAAGGACTACTCCATGGCTTTAGCCAAAATTAGTGGAGAAAACCGACGCACCAAATCACTATTGTTTTTGATTTGCTGTGCTTTGGCAGGAATTTCTCCGCACTTAATGGAGCCTAGCAAGAATTTATTCCCTTCGATTACTTTAGCTGTCTTATTGGGTGGTTATGGGTTAAGAGTAGTTTTAAGAGATCGAAGGGGGAATTATCAATTACAAAAAGAACATTTAACTGATGATGAAACGCTTCCAAAAGTTGATGTGTTGGTGGCAGCACGTGATGAAGAAAATGTAATAGAGCGATTAGTTTCAAGACTTTTATCAATTGAATATCCAGAAGAGAAACTTTCTCTCTGGATAATTGATGATGGAAGTAAAGATCGAACACCTGATTTATTGCAAAAATTATGTACAAAATTCTCTAGAATAAATGTTTTAAGTCGTCCATCGATGAGTGGTGGTGGTAAATCAGGAGCTCTGAATTCTGTATTAGATAAAACGGATGGAGAATGGTTATTTATTCTTGATGCTGATGCACAATTACAGAGGAATGTATTACTTAGAGCCATATCTCTTGCATTACATGGTGGATGGTCTGGCCTGCAGTTAAGAAAATCGGTTGTGAATTGTGAGTTGAATCAAATTGCTGCTTATCAAGCAATGGAGATGGCAATGGATGCGGTTATTCAAAGAGGCAGACTTGCTAGTGGTGGGGTTTCGGAGTTAAGAGGTAATGGCCAATTAATTAATAGAAAAGTACTTGAATCTTGTGGAGGCTTTAATGAACAAACTATCACTGATGATTTAGATTTAAGTTTCCGGTTTTTATTAACACGATCGCCAATTGTAATAATGTGGGATCCACCTATACAAGAGGAAGCTGTAACATCATTTTCGGCTTTATTTCGACAAAGAAAAAGATGGGCTGAAGGGGGTTTGCAAAGGTTTTTTGATTACTGGCCATTGTTGATCTCAAAACGCCTTTCAAACCTTAAGAAAATAGATTTAGCTTGCTTTTTTTTGTTGCAATATGTTTTACCAGTTGTATCGTTTATAGATTTTATTGTCTCAGTTGTTTTGTTTGAGATGCCATTATATTGGCCTTTATCTATAGTTGCATTTTCTATTTCTGGCTTAGCTTATTGGAAAGGATGTTCACAAAATAGTGAAGGCCCAAAGTTACCGGCGCCTACTTTTCTTAATATACTTGGAGCAACAATTTATCTTGCACATTGGTTTATTGTTATACCATTTATAGTTCTAAAGATGTCATTGTTTCGTAAGACCTTGATTTGGGAAAAGACAGATCACATTGGTTCTTGATTAAGTAATTTAATTTAGTCAAGATTAACAATTTCTCCATTAAAAAAGTCTGCAAACTGTTTAGCCTTTTGATCAATTGAGTTTTTATCTAAATCATTTTCTGATTGTATTTCTCTCTTTTCTTTTAAATTACTTTTATTTAGCTCTCTTTCAATTTTAAATCCATTTTTCTGCTCTATTTGACTAGGAGTTTTTTCATCTCTTCTAATATTAGATAAATTATCTTTTTGTTGTATTAAAAAAACTTTAGTGGCGGACCCTCTCGCCTTATGAAAAGCATCTTCAATAAGATTTTTACGACTTTGAATCATATTTATCCATTTTTCTGGAATTGCTATTTCAGCAGAATCTGAGTTTAAATTTATTAATTTAGCTTGTTGTGAAAGTAGCATTTTTGTTGAGGGAAGCTCTAGCATCGCTATAACTTTTTTCCAAATATCTTCAAGATTTATCTCTTGATCAGACTTTGATTCTCCTTGAATAGATGCTTCCTTTATTTTCTCATCTTTTTTCATTGATTCTATTTTTTCGGATAAAGTATTTTTTGGATGAGAAGTATTTGATATAGTTTTTCTAACAAAGGATTCTTTGATTCTGTTGTCTTGTTTGTAATCTTCATCTGAAAGCATTCCGAGTAAATGAATTTCTAGCCATAGTTTTGGCTGATTACTATTTCTAATATAATTTTCTGACCCTTTTAATTTAGCCTGTAGGCTTAGTATTTGATCAAGCTTGATAGACTCCGCTAGGTCATTTAAACTTTCTCTATTCTCTTGTGAAATATCACATAAATCAGTGGGTTTATTTATGACTTTTATGACAACTAAGTCTCTTAATATAGATGCTATTCCTTGTAAAATTGCAATTGGTTCTTTCCCCTTATTAATTAGACGATTGCAAATATTTAAAATAGAATTTGGATCTTTTTTGATCAACGATTTTGCTAATATTATTAGTTCTTCTTCTGGTACAGCCCCTATTAGATTGATAATGTGAGATTGAGTTATTGGTGGAGGAAGCAAGCTGACTTGATCAAGTAAGCTTTCTGCGTCTCTTAATCCACCTTGGGAATGCTTTGCAATTAAAGAGATTGCCTCTTCGTTTATAACAATTCCCTCTAGTTTCGAAATACTGGTTAAATGATTTTCTAAATGAGTTAGACCTATTCTTCGAAAATCAAAGCGCATACATCTACTAAGAATTGTTGGTAAAACGCGCTGAGGATCTGTTGTCGCAAGAATAAATACAACATTTCTAGGAGGTTCCTCTAATGTTTTTAGCAGTGCATTAAAAGCTGCAGTTGAAAGCATATGACATTCATCTATTACATACACTTTCCAGCGAGATTTTGCAGGGGCAAATCTAGACCTTTCTATTAATTCACGAATATTTTCAACACCTGTATTAGAAGCTGCATCAATTTCAATTACATCTAAAGCATTTCCAGAGTTAATTCCTTTGCAGAGTTCACATTCACCGCAAGGCAAGGTTGTAGCTTTTTCACTTTTTAAGCAATTTAAAGATTTCGCGAAAATTCTTGCACTTGATGTTTTACCTGTTCCTCTGGGACCAGAAAAAATATAGGCAGGGGCAATACGATTACTTATTAATGCTTGTTTTAATGTAGTTGTAATTGGTTCCTGACCAATGAGCTCATCAAAGTTTGTGGGCCGATATTTATGGTGTAATGGCTCATAAATATTTATCATTTGCAATTAAAGAGAATTATGAATTTTATTTATTTCATTATATTCTAAGTTGATAATCATTAATTCCATAGCTTACTAACTGTATGTTTGAAAATTTTATAATTGTTCTAATTCAATTTAATAAAGGCATTCAAAAAATTTATTTTCTCTAAGCAGATTCCTTGACGATTCTTTTTTCATTCGATACGAGTGGTACCACTTGACCACCTGTAATTTCATCGACCATCTTTTTGGTTACATTGAAATTTTTAATCGTAGTTTGAGATGGAAGACTATACATTAGATCTAGCATGATTTCTTCAACAATCCCTCGTAAAGCTCGAGCTCCAGTTTTTCTTTTGTACGCTTCTTGAGCAATTGCTTCAACCGCATCTTCCTCAAATGAAAGTTCTACATTATCCATACTTAGTAGAGTTCTAAATTGTTTCACCAAGGCATCTCTTGGCTCTGTCAGGATAGATTTAAGAGCTTTAGCATTTAATGGTTCTAATATTGCACTGACAGGCATTCTTCCAATGAATTCGGGAATAAGTCCATATTTCACTAGATCGTCAGGCTCAAGATCATTAATTAAGTCTGCACCAACACGTTCTCGATTGGATTTGTTTCTAGCCCGGTTTTCATTTGGCATGAAACCAATTGAATTTTTCCCAAGTCTTTTTTGCACTACGTCGTCTAAGCCAACAAATGCTCCGCCACAGATGAAGAGTATTTGGCTTGTATCAATTTGAATAGAATCACCATAAGGATGCTTTCTGCCTCCTTGCGGTGGAACGTTCGCCGTCGTGCCCTCGAGCATTTTTAATAAAGCTTGCTGGACGCCTTCTCCCGAAACATCTCTTGTAATGGAAGGGTTTTCACTTTTTCTAGCAATTTTGTCAATTTCATCGATATAAATAATTCCTCTTTGTGCTAAATCCACTTCCATGTCTGCTTTTTGCAGGAGGCGTAAAAGAATGTTTTCTACATCCTCACCAACATATCCAGCCTCAGTAAGAGTTGTTGCATCAGCGACAGCAAATGGAACATCAAGCATTTCAGCTAATGTTTGAGCAAGTAATGTCTTACCGCATCCAGTTGGTCCAATTAGTAAAATATTAGACTTTTGTAATTTCGTTGCGGTTAAATCAGTCTCGCCAGACCCATCTCCTTTCCAGGCAAGTCTCTTATAGTGATTGTAGACAGCTACCGACAAGATTTTTTTTGCTGCTTCTTGCCCAACGACTTGATCATCTAAAAATTTTTTTATTTCAATGGGCTTTGGTATGGAAGCTAAGGTTGGAGCAGGTTTAGTAGCAGTAGTTGTGGCGGAAGCTTTAGCTTTACGGCTATGGTCATGTCCACTCTTTTGATGATTTGGATTATCAATTAGTTCTTCATCTAAAATTTCGTTGCATAAGTCGATACATTCATCGCATATGTAAACTCCTGGACCAGCAATGAGTTTCCTCACTTGATCTTGGGCTTTGCCACAAAAGGAGCATTTAAGATGGGCCTCAAACTTTGCCATCGAGCTCTAAAAAAAAAGGTTAGATGGACCGATCATTAGTTTAATTAAGTCTCTACTAATAGGATCATTGAGGATTGATGCCTTGTCAGCTTTCCTTAATGATTCATATGGAGTTGAGATTCGAAACCACTTTGTCGATCAGGCCATATTCAACCGCTTCTTCAGGAGAAAGAAAGTGGTCTCGATCAGTGTCTTCTGAAATCTTTTCAATATTTTGCCCAGTATGCTCAGCTAAAAGTGAATTAAGAGTCTCTTTTAAATAAAGAATTTCTTTGGCTTGAATTTCAATTTCGATAGCTTGACCTTGAGCTCCACCAAGAGGTTGATGAATCATTATTCTGGAATTTGGCAATGCAAGTCTTTTACCTTTTGTCCCTCCAGAGAGAAGAAAAGCCCCCATGCTTGCCGCAAGGCCATAACAAATTGTTATGACATCAGGACTTACTTGCTGCATGGTGTCATATATAGCTAATCCCGCAGTTACAGAACCTCCAGGTGAGTTGATATACAATTGAATATCTTTGTCGGGATCATCAGCTTCTAAAAAAAGCATTTGAGCTACTAATGCATCAGCAACTTGATCATTTACATCTGTACCTAGAAAGATGATCCTTTCACGAAGTAATCGAGAATAAATATCAAATGCCCTATCACCTTGCCCTGATTGTTCAATTACTGTTGGAAGAACGCCCGGTCCTGAGAATAGACAGGAATTTTTCCATGAATTATTAATGGGATGATTTTGTCTTGCTTCAATCAACTTAAAAGTTCAGATAACTAATACTTTTAATCTATGCGTAGAAACTACGATTTGGGTGTTTTAGAACTTTTTTTTTCTTTATTTGTTTTTGTTGTTTTCTTTTTAGAACTTTTCTCCTTGCTTTGATCTTTAGTCTTTTCTGGATCTTTTTCTATAATAGTATTATTTGCTTCAAGCCAAGCAAATAGTTTTTCCTGCAATAAATCATCATTAATAGCCTCTTTAAGACGATCTTCGTCAATGTTTTTCCCCTTTGAAAGCTTGATATCAGCTTCTACTTCCTGAAGTTTTGAATTGACTTCTTTTTGTGAAACTTCGATTTTTTCTGCTTTAGCTAAAGCATTTAAAGCGAGTTTTTGACGAAGTTTTTTTTCTGCTTCGTCTTTGGAAGACTCCATTAACGATTTCACAAGCTCCGGAGTAAACATTGATTTGACATCAATTCCTTGCTGAGCGAAATTTTGAGCTGTTTGTTCAACAATTACGCGAATTTCTTGGTCAATAAGACTTTTTGGTAGCTCAACTTCAAGTTCTTTGACCAAAGCCTCAAGAAGTGAGTCTTGACGATTTTTTGCTTGTTTTCTATCAGTATCCTCTTTGAGCCTTTTTTCAAGATCTGAGCGTAAGTCAGTCATATTTTCTTTATCACTTGCTTGCTTGGCAAAATCGTCATTTAGCTCTGGCAATTCTTTGATTTTTAAATCTTCTAGACTGACTTTGAATTCAGCCTTTCTGCCTTTGGCCTCTTCTTGATGATAATCCTTTGGAAATTCACACTTTAATGTTTTTTCATCATTGATATTCATTCCAATTACACCTTCAATAAATCCTGGAATCATTCGGCCTGCTTCAAGTTCTATTTCTATTGAATCTGCGCTTCCACCTTCAATTTCGCTCCCATCATCTAAGAAATTTCCTTTAAAGCTGACTAGCGCAATATCTCCTTTTTTTGCGGCACGATCACTAACTGGGACTTTAGTTGCAAGTTGAGCGCGGGATTGTTCAATAAGTTCATCTACTTTACTTGGATCAAAGATTAATGTTTCTACTTCCGCCGTGAGGCCTGAAGATTTTTTTAATGTTGGAATAGGGGCAATATCAGTTTCAAGTTTTAATTGAAGAATTTTTTCAGGGTTAAAATTTTCCAAAATAGTTTCAAAACCATCTGAGAGTTCTGGCTCACATAAAGGTTCAATGCCTTCCTGATCTAATATTTCTGTCCATACTTTTTGCAATAATGATTCTAGTGCAGAGGCTTGTATTCTTTTGACGCCAAGTTGTTGAATGACTACTGCTTTTGGAACTTTCCCTTTGCGAAAACCAGGGATTGCGATAGATCTGCTTAGCTTGCTTAAAGCTTCGTCATAACTATTTTTGCATCGATGTTCAGGCACCTCAACCTCAACAGCAATTCTGCTATTGGGTTTCGAACTGGTTGTTACTTTTAATTTGTCAGCACTCATTGAAACGGAATTCTCAAATTTGGTTAGCGTAAGAAAGCGTTAATTCACTTCCAAAGCTATTGTGGCCTAAAAAGTATCGAAAAATTTGTTATTTGTTGATTTTTCCAATAAGAAAAAATTTTTTGTTAGACCTTTTTATTCCCTTTATCAAGTTTGAACACACAGTTTCTTCTTCCAAATAGACCTCTTACAGTTGCCATCCTTGGATCGAGTGGAGCTGTAGGTAAGGAGCTATTAGCTTTGCTTGAAGAGAGATCTTTCCCTATTGAGAAATTAATATTATTAGCTTCTAATCGTTCAGCTGGGCAGATTCAGACTTTCTGTGGCAAAGAATTAAGAGTTCAAGAAACAAATGAAGAGAGTTTTGAAAATGTAGATTTAGTTTTAGCTTCAGCTGGTGGCTCTATATCTCGTAAGTGGAAAGATGCTGTTAAAAGTGCAGGAGCTTTGATGATTGATAACTCAAGTGCATTTCGAATGGACACAAATGTTCCCTTGGTTGTTCCTGAAGTAAATCCTGGCGATGTAAGCAAGCACAAAGGTTTGATTTCTAATCCTAATTGCACAACTATTTTATTAGCTTTGGTCTTGTCCCCATTGACTAGTCACATTCCTATTAAGAGAGTTGTTGTTTCAACCTATCAATCCGCCAGTGGTGCAGGTGCAATGGCAATGGAAGAATTGCAAAAATTAAGTCAAGAAGTTTTAGATGGAGAAACTCCAAAAAGTAAAGTTCTTCCTTATTCGTTAGCATTTAACCTTTTTTTGCATAATTCACCTTTGCAACCCAACAATTATTGCGAGGAAGAAATGAAAATGGTTAATGAAACCCGAAAGATTCTTGGAGATCCCCAGCTTTCTTTGACTGCAACATGTGTAAGAGTTCCAGTTTTAAGAGCCCATTCTGAAGCAGTAAATATTGAATTTACAAGCCCTTTCTCAGTGAAAGAAGCTTATGAGATTTTGGAATCTGCACAAGGTGTTGAGATACTTGAGGATCGGGACAACAATCGTTTTCCGATGCCAGATGATGTGAATGGTAGAGATCCCATATCTGTTGGTCGTATAAGACAGGACATAAGTAACCCCAATGCTTTGGAATTATGGTTATGTGGAGATCAAATCCGCAAAGGAGCCGCTCTTAATGCAGTTCAAATTGCTGAACTTCTATTGCCAAAAAAATCATGAGTACGTCAGCTTTGTTATCACCAGCACCTTTTGGACGGATGCTAACGGCAATGGTGACTCCCTTTGATAAAAGTGGGAGGGTAGATTATGGGCTGGCTGCTGTTTTAGCAAATTATTTGGTTGATCAAGGTTCAGATGGCATCGTTGTATGCGGAACAACAGGAGAGTCACCGACTTTGACTTGGCAAGAACAACAAAAGATGCTGGAAACAGTGAGAAATTCTTTAGGTTCTAGAGCTAAAGTTTTGGCTGGAACAGGAAGTAATTCGACCTCTGAGGCAATTGAAGCTACGAAGGAAGCAGCTAATTCAGGAGCAGATGGTGCGTTAGTTGTGGTGCCTTATTACAACAAACCACCTCAAGAGGGATTAGAGGTTCACTTTCGCGCTATCGCTAATGCTGCGCCACAGTTACCTTTGATGCTGTATAACATCCCGGGGAGGACAGGATGTTCGATATCGCCTAGTATTGTAAGTAAGCTTATGGATTGCAGTAATGTAGTCAGCTTTAAAGCTGCAAGTGGAACAACAGACGAAGTGACTCAATTAAGAAACTATTGTGGATCAGATTTAGCTATTTATAGCGGAGATGATGCATTGGTTTTGCCCATGCTTTCAGTAGGGGCAGTAGGTGTTGTCAGTGTCGCTAGTCATTTAGTTGGACCTAATTTGAAGCAAATAATAGAGAGTTTTCTAGAAGGTAAATATGCTGAGGCTCTTTATTTGCACGAAACACTTCAACCTCTTTTTAAATCCCTTTTTGCAACCACAAATCCCATTCCTGTTAAAGCTGCACTTCAACTTATTGGTTGGTCTGTTGGACCTCCTAGGAGTCCTTTAGTCTCTTTAAACAGCGAAATGAAAGAAGAACTCTTGAAGATACTCTCTTCTTTGAGATTGATTTGATTTATTCCTTCTTTTAATAGTGGGTTTGACTTTCATTTAGGTAACAACCAAGTTTTTTTACATAAATTTTTCCATGACATCAAGTTCAATGCATTCTCAAGTTTCAAAAAATAATCAATCGAAATCTCCTTGTTTGAGGATTATTCCCTTAGGCGGCCTTGGAGAAATTGGAAAAAATACTTGCATCTTTGAATATGGTGATGACATCATGATTCTTGATGCTGGTCTGGCATTCCCAACTGATGGGATGCATGGGGTAAATGTTGTCATGCCAGACACTACTTACTTACGTGAAAATCAAAGTCGAATAAGAGGTTTGGTCGTAACTCATGGTCATGAGGATCATATTGGTGGAATTTCTCATCATTTAAAGAACTTTAATATTCCAATTGTTTATGGCCCTCCACTAGCCATGTCTATGCTTAGGGGGAAAATGGAGGAGGCAGGAGTTGCTGATCGGACAACCATACAAGTATGTGGACCAAGAGAAGTCATTAAAGTAGGACAACATTTTTCAGTTGAATTTGTAAGAAATACACATTCAATTTCTGATAGTTATTCCTTCGCAGTAACCACTCCAGTGGGAATAGTATTTTTTACTGGTGATTTCAAATTCGACCATACCCCACCTGACGGTCAGCCTTCAGATTTAGCCAGAATGGCTCACTATGGAGATAAGGGTGTCCTTTGTCTTCTATCTGATTCAACCAACTCTGAAGTAACAGGATTTACGCCCTCTGAATATTCTGTTTTTCCAAATTTAGATAGATACATTGCTACTGCTGAGGGCAGAGTTATGGTTACTACTTTTGCCAGTTCAACTCATCGCGTAGCGATGCTTTTAGAGTTAGCAATGAAAAATGGTAGAAAAGTCGGATTACTAGGCCGTTCAATGTTGAATGTGGTTGGTAAAGCAAGAGAACTAGGATATATGCGTTTTCCTGATGATTTATTTTTCCCAATTAAACAGATTAGAGATTTGCCTGATAGAGAGACCTTTTTATTGATGACAGGTAGCCAAGGAGAATCAATGGCTGCTTTGAGTCGTATCGCTAGAGGAGAACATCAACATGTTCAGTTGAAAACCAGTGATACTGTTATTTTCTCTGCTAGCCCTATTCCTGGAAATACTATTTCAGTCATGCATACGATTGATAAATTAATAAAACTTGGTGCAAAAGTTATTTATGGAAAAGATAAAGGTATTCATGTATCAGGCCATGGTTGCCAAGAAGATCAAAAATGGATGCTTGGATTAACTAGACCTAAATATTTCATTCCTGTTCATGGGGAGTACCGAATGCAAGTACTCCATGGAAAAACTGCTGTATCAATGGGGGTTCATCCAGAAAATGTATTGGTTATGGAAAATGGGGACGTCGCTGAATTACGACCTGATTCTCTCGTGCAAGGTTCTCCAGTTAAATCAGGAGTGGAATTACTAGATTCTTCTAGAACAGGAGTAGTGGATAGTCGTGTATTAAAAGAACGTCAGCAACTTGCTGATGATGGAGTGATCACCGTTCTTACTCCTATTAGCACTGATGGAGTAATGGTTGCACCACCTAGAGTGAATCTTCGTGGTGTTATTACCAATGTTGATGCTAAAACAATGGTTAATTGGACTGAAAGAGAGATTAATTGGGTTTTAGAAAATCGATGGAAACAGCTTGTTCTTAAGACAGGAGGTAAGTCAGTTGAGGTCGATTGGATTGGTTTGCAAAGAGAGGTTGAATCAGGATTATCTCGTCGATTGAGAAGGGAGGTTCAAGCTGAGCCGTTAATTCTTTGCCTTGTTCAACCTGCTCCTGGTGGGACTCGTGCATATAAACCTCAACTTGATCAACAGCCAGACTCAAGACAAGTAGTTAAGAAAACTGCTGATAAAGCTCCTAAGGCAACTAATACATCGGTAACAAACAAAGAGACAAGTCCACTAACAGAACAACAAACTAATAGCGAAACTAATTCTGAGGAAATGCCATCTGGAAGAACAAGACGTCGGAGATCAGCAATCAGTTGATAACTAAATAATTTTTGATTTTAATTAGTTTTGTTTGAGATATAAATAGTTTCTTTATCCCAACTTATAAGGAAATCTCCATGAAGATGGATACTTCCAGGTGGTTTTGTTTTAGATACTTTGGTATTAATTTCTTCAATTTGCAAAGCTGTTACCCTTTTCACACCAATTATCTTTAACCAATTAGCAAGAATTATTTGTCTAATAGAGTTTGTTAAACTGAATAGTTTCATTCTTGATAGAGAATTGATCTTTTCTCCTTGGTAAAATTCTATTGCTATTTTTGCAAATAATTTTTGATCTTCGTTATAACTTTCAAGTCTATTAGCTACTGAGGCTATTCTTGAGTCTGCTCCCGTATAGATTGAATTTAAAATTGGCAAAATTTCTTTTCTTATTTTATTTCTTGTTAAATTAATATTTTCATTTGAAGGATCAATCCAAATTGGCAAATTAAAAGCTTTACAAATTTCGAGAGTTTCATTCCTATTGAAAATTAGTAGAGGTCTGGCTAAATCTATATTATTCTCTATATTTCTTTGTTCCTTAAGAGTAGTAAGTCCCGTCAGATCAGTCCCTCTTGCTAAATTCATAATGACTGTCTCTGCTCGATCAGTAGCTGTATGACCAGTTAATATTCTTGTACATGGAAAATGTATATTTTCTGATGATAATAACTTGGCTTTCATTATTAGTTTTTTATATCTCCAATCTCTTGCCTTTTCTTCATTAGCGACTTCTTGTTTATCTGCTTTATTAGAGTGAAATGATATTTGATTTTTCAGACACCAAAGTTTTAGCTCTTCTTCTATTTTCTCGGATTTAGCATGCCATTGGTGATCTCCATGCCAGATTTCGACTTGCCATTTATGTAGTCTTTTTAAATCAATAATTAATTTGAGAAGGGCCATAGAATCTTGGCCACCAGATATGGCTAAAAGAATGGTGGAGTGACTGGGAAGCAGAGATTTATTTTGTTTCAGCCTTTTGTGTAAACGCAGATGCCATTTACTCCAAGACCTGTCATTTTTAGAAGATTGTGACATTTGCTTTGGTTTCAGAGCGCTATTCGCATTTTTTTAGTTCTTTTGCTGAGTCAATGTCACAATCAGGTTAATAGTTGATGTTTTTATGACACGTTTGCAGACATTGCCAGTTTCACTTCAAAAGAGTATTCACAATAGATCTTTATTGAAAGTAATTTCTGGTTTAAGTAATTTTAATCCAGAATCAGTATCTCTCATTGCGAAAGCTGCTGGTCTTGGGGGCGCCGACTTATTGGACATTGCTTGTGAGCCGAAATTAGTAGAGCTAGCTGTAGAGGCCTCTAATATCCCTGTGTGTGTAAGTTCGGTGGAACCAAGGCTTTTCCATAACGCTGTTCAAGCAGGAGCATCAATGATTGAGATTGGGAATTTTGATTCTTTTTATCCAGATGGGCGTTTTTTCTCAGCTGATGAAGTGCTTGCCTTGGCTGCGGAATCTCGACGCCTTTTACCTGAAGTTTTTTTGTCAGTTACTGTCCCCCATGTTTTGCCTTTAGATAGTCAAGCTCAATTAGCGTTAGATCTTGTTGATAGAGGGGTCGACTTAATTCAGACAGAAGGAGGTACAAGCTCTCATCCCATGAGTCCTGGAACTTTAGGTTTAATAGAAAAAGCTTCACCTACTTTGGCCGCGACTTTCGCTATAGCATCTGCTTTAAAGGAGAGTCATCACGATGTGCCTGTGATTTGTGCTTCTGGACTTTCTGAAGTTACTGTCCCAATGGCTATATCAGTCGGAGCTAAAGGGGTTGGTATTGGATCAGCAGTAAATAAATTGAATACTGAATTAGCAATGATTGCCACTGTCAAAGGTCTTCGTCAGGCTTTAGATTCGTTAAAAGTGGCTTCCACGATTAGTCAATGAGTTTTATAAGGTGATTTAAGCTGTTTTATGATCAAAATTGGAAGAATATGGAATTAATAAATCTATCTTTGTTTAGCATTTGATAAGAATATGCCTGAATATAAACTTCAAGCTCCTTATGTTCCAAAAGGCGATCAACCTTCAGCGATTAAAGGGCTAGTTAGCGGTGTAAATGATGGGGAAAAGTTTCAAACTTTATTAGGTGCAACTGGAACAGGAAAGACTTTTACAATAGCGAATTTGATCGCTCAAACTGGCAGACCTGCGTTAGTTTTAGCTCATAACAAAACACTTGCAGCTCAATTATGCAATGAATTAAGGGAATTTTTCCCTAATAATGCCGTTGAATATTTTATCTCGTATTATGATTATTATCAGCCAGAAGCTTATGTTCCAGTAAGTGATACTTACATAGCCAAGACTTCATCAATTAATGAAGAAATTGATATGTTACGCCACTCTGCGACTAGGTCTTTATTTGAACGAGATGATGTCATAGTTGTTGCCTCAATTAGTTGTATATATGGTTTAGGAATTCCAAGTGAATATTTAAAGGCTTCTGTAAAGTTTCAAGTTGGTCAAAGTATTGATTTAAGATCTTGCCTTAGATCATTAGTTTCCAATCAATATACACGTAATGATATCGAAATTAGTAGAGGTAGATTTAGAGTTAGAGGAGATGTATTAGAAATAGGGCCAGCTTATGATGACAGACTTGTAAGACTTGAATTGTTTGGAGATGAAGTCGAAAGTATTAGCTATGTAGATCCTACTACTGGAGAAATATTAAATAAACTTGACTCAATAAACATATATCCAGCAAAACATTTTGTTACTCCCAAAGATCGTCTTGAATCTGCAATTAAAGCAATAAAAAAAGAGCTTAAAGATAGACTAGAATTTCTTAATCAAGAGGGTAAATTGCTCGAGGCTCAAAGGTTAGAACAACGTACAATTTATGACTTAGAAATGTTGAAAGAAGTTGGATATTGCAATGGAGTTGAAAATTATGCTCGTCATCTTTCTGGAAGAGAACCTGGCTCCGCTCCAGAATGCCTAATTGATTACTTCCCTAAAGACTGGTTGTTACTTATTGATGAAAGTCATGTTACTTGTCCTCAATTAAGAGCTATGTATAATGGTGATCAAGCTAGAAAAAAAGTGTTAATAGATCATGGATTTAGGCTCCCAAGTGCAGCTGATAATCGTCCTTTAAAGGATATAGAATTTTGGAATAAGGCAAAACAAACGGTTTTTATAAGTGCGACTCCTGGTGATTGGGAATTGTCCCAAAGTACAGGGAATATAGTTGAGCAAGTTATCAGACCAACCGGTGTTTTAGATCCTCTAGTTGAAGTACGTCCAACACATGGTCAAGTTGACGATTTGCTTTTTGAAATTAGAAAAAGAGCATCAAAAAATCAAAGAATACTTGTTACAACTCTCACGAAAAGAATGGCTGAAGATCTTACAGATTATTTATCTGAAAATAAAATAAGAGTTCGCTATTTACATTCAGAGATTCATTCAATTGAGAGAATTGAAATAATTCAAGATTTACGACTGGGAGAATATGATGTATTAGTTGGAGTTAATCTTCTAAGGGAAGGTTTGGATTTACCTGAGGTCTCTCTTGTGGTAATTCTTGATGCAGATAAAGAAGGATTTTTAAGAGCTCAAAGATCTTTGATACAAACAATCGGTCGAGCAGCGAGACATGTTGAAGGCTTAGCTTTGCTCTATGCAGATAAAATGACTGACTCTATGGCAAAGGCTATTAGTGAGACTGAAAGACGCCGAGAAATACAGAATATTTATAATATTGAAAATGGTATCACTCCTAAGGCAGCAGGTAAGAAAGCAAGTAATTCAATTCTTTCTTTCTTAGAGATCTCTAGAAGATTAAACCAAGATGGAAGTACCGATGATTTTGTTGATATTGCTGATAAGTTGATTGATCACAGCTCTAAGGATTCTGATAGCGGAGTATCTTTAGAATCTCTGCCTGAATTAATTGAAAAATTGGAATCTAAAATGAAAATAACCGCTAAAGAGCTGGATTTTGAGAAAGCTGCGATTCTTAGAGATCGTATAAAGAAATTAAGGCATAGATTAGTAGGAAGATAATATATTTTTAGCTTTCATTTTTTCCTAATTTAAAGCAAGAATGAATTTCATTTAATGCCTTTTCACCATATTTTTCTGAGATAATACAAGTTGTTCTTATTTCACTCGTGGCGATCATTTCGATGTTGATTTTTTGATTTGCTAGTGCTCTAAATATTTTACCCGCTGTTCCTTTTGTGAAAGGCATTCCAGACCCTACTGCGCTAATTCGTGCTATGGATTCTCCTTCTTCAAGTTTTGATCCTTTCCAATTTCCAATCAATTCTTTTAATGCATATTTAGCATCGCTTCTATCATTTTTCTTTAACGTGAAGCTGATATCTTTGGTTTTATCTTCATGCTTTCTTTCTGATTGAACTATTGTATCTAAGCTGATATTTTTCTCAGCCAAAGTGGAACATATTGTAGAGGCAGTCCCTGGCTTGTCTGGAACATTCTTCACGCTAATTTGGATTTGATCTTTATCTAAAGCTATGCCTCTGACTTCTGGCTCATTGTTATTTTCAATCGTAGGATTCAGAGTAATTTGTTTATCAGTGAGCTTGAAAACTTCACCTACACTACGTAATGCTTTTTTTCCTGATTCTTCATCAATAACACAACTTACTTTGACTTCACTTGTTGCAATTAGTCGTATATTAATGCCAGAGTCAGATAGCGTTTGGAATAGAGATGATGCTATTCCAGGTCTTCCCATTATCCCAGCCCCGTAAATACTTAGCTTAGTCAGACTTTTTTGATGAGTTATATCACCTCCAACAGCATCAATAAATTTTTTACATTGAGCTTGTGCATTATTAAGTTCATTTTCTGAAATAGTAAAAGTAATATCGTTAGAGTTGATTTGGTGTGTGGCTTGAATAATTAGATCAACATTTACACCACCATCTGATAAAGATTCAAATAGCTCAGCAGCAATTCCTGGACGATCTGGAATATTAGATAGAGCTACGACTGCTTGATTTTCAACAAGTTCTAATCCATCGACGGGACTGCGGTGTTCTATCCCACCTTGAGAAAAAGTATTCTTCTTCTTACTAGTTAGAGTCGTTCCTTCAAGATTGTCCCAACTTGACTTGACTACAAGAGTTACGCCGAAATTTCTTGCTATTTCGACGGCTCGAGGATGCAAAACAGCAGCTCCAAGGCTTGCCAGCTCTAACATTTCATCGCAACTAATAGTTTTCATTAATTGTGCATTTTTAACAATTCTTGGATCAGTTGTTAAAACGCCAGGAACATCGGTATAAATTTCGCATTTTTCAGCTCCAAGAGATGCTGCTAAAGCGACTGCAGAAGTATCTGATCCTCCTCTTCCTAAAGTTGTGATTTCAGCAATTCCTCCTATGCCAAGACTTGTGCCTTGGAATCCAGCAATCACTATGGTTGTACCTTCATTTATCAGATTTTTTATTCGTTCTGTTCTAATTTCTAGTATTCTTGCTTTTCTATGAGCTGATTCTGTAATAATTCCAGCTTGAGTCCCTGTTAAGGAGATTGCTTGAATGCCCAATTCATTCAGGGCCATTGTCAATAATGATATTGAAACTTGCTCTCCAGTTGATAGGAGCATATCCATCTCTCGATGAGGAGGATCAACAGTTATTTCTGAGGCTAGCTGTGTTAACTCATCAGTTGTATGTCCCATTGCAGATACAACAACAACCAGATCATCTCCTTTTTCTTTACTTGATTTGATTTTTTGCGCGACAGCTTTTATTCGCTCAATGCTTCCTAGAGAGGTGCCGCCAAATTTTTGTATCAGCAAATTCATGGAACTCTAGTTAACTGATTAATTATTTCAGTTATCAGTCAAAAATTTACTTTCTGTTAGCAGATTATCTTTAAAAGAATTGATTGGATTGGTTCCTGATTTTATCGAGGCTTCGATTTTTAAAAGTTTTTTCATTAACTCAAGTAATGCTTCTAACGATTTACCTTGAATTTGTTTGCGAATTACAAAAATACGTTTTGGATTTGCAATCCCAGCCAGTTTTGCTATTTCTTTGACGTCTTTATGTCCTTGGGAATCTAATAAATGTACCCAAAGCCATCCTCTTGCTTGACCAGTCAACGTTGAAATTAACCTTAAAGCAGGTTCTCCATTTTTAAGCAAGGACTGAATTTTATTTAGAGCTATAATTTTATCTTCTTTAAGTAGAAAATTAGCAATTTCAAGAGCATTTGTGGAATGATTTTGAATTAGCTTTTTGACAATTTCTTCTGAGATTTCTTGCGGTTCATTTGTATTGTGTTTCTTATTAATTGCCTCTGCTAATAATGTTAATTTTTGAAGTTCAGTATTAATTAATGAGCTATCATTGCCTATACTTTCTATCGTTAAATCAATTGTTTTCTGATTCATTGTTAGATTTAGTCGATGTAAAATATTCTTAACTAAGCTTCGCTGTCCATTGATATCCCATGGCATAGGAAGAATAAAACTTTTTTCCTTAGATAAGGAATTCGATTGTATAGCTTTCTGTATTAATTTGGTGGTTTTAAGTCTTTTATCAGGTTTATTCGAATTATTTAAAATCAGATGTGTATTGTCAGGAATTAATACAATCACTTTTTCAAGTTTATTTGCAAGCTCAATAGAACATCCGTTACAAAACGGGCTTTGTCTAACTAGTACAATTCTTCCTCCGCCTCCTAAAGGAGCACTTTGAACCTCTTCAAGTGCTCTTATGACTTGCTTTGGATCATTGCCATCTATTTGACTATGATTAAAACTTTTCCATACTGGGTCAATAACCGTTTGAATTATTTCTTCCATTTCCCTGTTAGCTGCCTCATAATCATCTCCCCAAATTAGATGTATTGGCATTACTTAGAGATATGTTTTAAAAAGACCTGATCTTAAATTAGCCTAGGAAATTAATCAGTGAAAACTCCAGAACATCCAATTTTTCTTGAAAGTATTAAATATATTAGATCTCAAATTGGATTTACAGGGCTTAATAGAGTTCAGCAATCCGTTTTAGAACGGATTATTCATTCAAGTGGTGATCTTAGTATGCAGTCTTGTTTGAGGTTTAGTTCTAATGCTTGTGAAAATGCGATAAATGCCTTGAAAAAGGGTGCAAATATTGTAACTGATACATATATGGCAGAAGCTGCTGTGTCTCCTGTTGCGAAAAGAACATTGAATTCAAATGTTAAATGTATTTTAGAAATGGCTCCGGACTTTATTGCTTCATCGTCGACAACCAGAAGTGCAATAGCAATGCGAAAAATGTGGTTAGATATCGAAAAAAAAGAAGAATGCTTAGAAGGACCAATTGTTTTAATTGGTAGTGCCCCCTCTGCATTGATGACTTTATTAGATTTAATTGAGGAGAGTACTAAAAGACCTAGCTTAATTATTGGAATGCCAGTTGGTTTTATAGGGGTTTCTGAGTGTAAAACACGATTATTGAATAGCGCTTTTTCACATATAGTTTTAGAGGGGTCTAAGGGAGGGGCATCTCTTGCCGCTGCAACAGTTAATGCTTTGCTTAGAGCTAGTGATTGCTAGTTTTATTCTATGAATTTATGATTTGCTGATTAACTACTAAAAAATTTTTATTCTTCTAGGTTATTTGCATATTGTTGCAGCTATTTGCTTCAAGTCCGTTTAATATTTTTCTGGCATTCTTTATGACTTCTTTTGGAACACCTGCAAGTCTAGCTGCTTCGATACCATAGCTTTTAATTGATCCTCCTTGAGTAACTTTATGAAGAAAAGTCAGTGAATTCTTGTTATGCTTCACAAGGACTTGAAAATTTTCTACATTTTCATTGAATTCAGAAATTTGATTCAATTCATGATAATGAGTCGCAAAAATTGAACGACTTTTTATTTTTTTTGCTAGAAATTCGCTTACGGACCAAGCAATAGATAAGCCATCAAAAGTTGATGTTCCTCGCCCAATTTCATCTAATAAAACTAGTGATTTTTCTGTAGCTTTATTAAGAATAAAAGCAGTTTCAATCATCTCAACCATAAAAGTAGATTGACCTGCTGCTAAATCATCTACTGCACCAACACGAGTGAAAAGTTGATCAGCAATTCCTATAGTGCCTGATTTTGCTGGGATCCAACTACCAATTTGTGCCATGATTTGCAGGAGACCTACTTGCCTTAAATAACAACTTTTACCGCTTGCATTTGGTCCAGAGAGAATAATTAAATCAGTTTTTGATCCAAGATTAACATCATTAGGTACAAAACTTTTATTAACAATAATCTGTTCAACGACTGGATGTCTTCCTTCTATTATTGATATTTCTCTAGATTTTTCAGAGTCTTTATGATCAATGATTTGAGGCTGAACATAATTATTAGTAGCTGCAAGTTCTGCTAGCCCAGCCAAAACATCTAAACAAGAAATTGCTTTTGCAGCTTGCCTAATACTCTTTGCTTGATTTCCAACAAGCATTCGAAGCGTACAAAATAGCTCATATTCGAGGTGAGATATACGAGCTTTTATCTGGAAGATTTTGCCTTCTCTTTCTTTTAGTTCGGGAGTTACAAATCGCTCTTCATTGGTGAGAGTTTGTCTTCTGATCCAGTGATTGGGAACATTTGTTGATTTCGCTTTGCTGACTGCTAAAAAATACCCAAAGGATCGATGGTATTGCAATTTCAAATTATTTATTTTACTTAGTGTTCTTTCTTGGACTTCTTGGGTCCTTAGCCATGAATTATGATCATCAAGTTGATTACGTAGTCCATCAAGAATGGGGTTGATACCATCATAAAATAACCCACCTTCTGTAAGACTTAGTGGTGGGTTATCTATAATTTGATTATTTATTTTAGATGCAATTTCAATTAACTTCTTATCTAAATTTGTAATAGATTTAAAGTATTGAGACTTTTCAAATGCTGGATGATCAATATTTTTTGCAAGCAAGGGTAAACGATTAATTCCTTCTGCTATTGCAACTAAGTCTCTTGCTCCTGCTTGTTGTGCGCCTGCTCGGCCTGAAAGACGTTCCAGGTCTCCCATTGACCTAAGTATTTTGCGAAGATTTTTTCTTAAAGAAGTTGATTTAACAAGGAAAGCAATTATTTGTTGCCTGCTTTGGATTTTATAGACATCTGTTAATGGTTCCTCTAGCCATCTTCTTATACATCTGCCTCCCATTCCAGTTAATGTTTTATCAATTGCCCATAATAAAGATCCTTGAAATTGTCCCCCTCTTTGAGTTGAAATAATTTCTAAGTTTTTTCTTGTTTGATTATCTATAATTAATCCTGCATGTTCATATTTGATCTGAGGATAATCTAAGGAAATATGAGTTTTTACTGTATGTTTATTTTGAGTACTTAGATTAGGATGTGTTTTATTAAGGTATGCAATTAATCCTCCAATACTTCTAATCGAAAGAGAATGAGTAGATAACCCCAGTCCTTCAATATTATTTAAAGAATAATGATTTAATATTGATTTCTTAGCCTCTAATTCTGTAAATGAAGTTTGATTAAACTCGGTTATTTTCATTGACCTTGTGTACCACTGATCTCTACTTATTGTATTTTTTTCTGAGATCACCTCCGCTGCTTCTAATTTGACTAACTCTTGTCTTAGATTATTAACTTCATCTCCTTCTTGTACAACAAGTTCTCCTGTGCTTACATCTACTTTCGCTAAGGACCATTGTATGAATTCTTTATTTGAATGAGAGTCAATTAAAACTGAAGCTAGCCAATTATTTTGCTTTGCACTTAGCATTCCCTCTTCTAAAATCGTACCAGGAGTGATTAACCTTGTAATACCTCTTTTAATTAATTTATTTCCCTTTGAAGGAGCAGCTTCAAGTTGGTCGCATATAGCAATTGATAAACCTTTCTTTATAAGTTGAGTGCAATATCTATCCGAAGCATGATGGGGTATTCCAGCCATTGGAATCCTTCCAATTTTTTTCCCTCCTTCCTTACTGGTAAGAGTGAGTTCTAGGAGTTCAGAGAGTTTAATTGCATCCTCAAAAAAACATTCAAAAAAATCACCAAGTCTATAAAGTAAAACCCTGTCTGGATTGTCTTTTTTTAGTTCGACATAGTGTCTTATTGCTGGAGTGAGATCATTAATGTTTGGCAAGGTATGGTGAGCCCATTTTGGTTCTTCAATTTCTGTGATAGATAACCCATCTAAATGATTGATTGCATTTTTTTTGGCCTTTTTGAGGCGTGGCCTTAAGTAAGAGTCATTTTCAAGATCTTCATTCGCAAGACTTTCGCTTCTGAGCTGGGAAGATTGTTTTTCGTTTATATCTGCACCCAAAGACTTTTTATCACTTTCAAAAAGGCTGCCTTGCAATGGATTTGGGCTGGCAGCCATTTGATTACCGAATCTTTAATCAACGCATATTAGAAGAATTATTTTTTTTTGCATGTGAAGCCTCGCTACAAATATTAAGAGGTGGCACATCAAATCACACTTACATGGGAGAATTATTGGATATTGAGCTATTTTCTGCAGATTTCTCTCTCATGCTGGCTATTAATTCCATCGTCGCGAACGCACTTTTATTCTCTTCATTGCTTTTGGTAATTGGAGTACCTGTTTTTTATATGACCCAAACGAATCCAGCGGATAATAGAAATCCAAATATTAAAAAGATAGAAATACTTGCTGGTGTCTGGTTCCATTTGGTACTTCTCCAAGCATTGGTAGGTGAATACATCACACATCAGATGAGTGTTTAGAGAGTGTATGAAATAAAAATTGAATAAATTGAGTTATTTTGTTGAAATGTTTTAAATTTACTCTCAAGAGGTTACTGTTAGTAAGTATATAAGGCCTTAAAAAATGGCAACTTTAGAGGGTACCTTCGAAAAATCATCATCTTTGAGAGTTGCAATAGTTATTGCACGTTTTAATGATTTAATTACTAATAAACTTTTAAGCGGTTGTCTTGATTGTTTATCTAGGCATGGCATTGACAAATCAGAGTCAAGTAAGCAATTAGATATTGCATGGGTTCCAGGCTCTTTTGAGTTGCCTATTATTTCTCAAAAGCTTGCGCGAACTGGTAACTATGATGTTGTTATTACCTTAGGAGCAGTTATTCGGGGAGATACTCCGCATTTTGATGTTGTTGTTTCAGAGGCTAGTAAAGGAATTGCTGCTGTTTCTAGAGAAACAGGAATCCCAATTGTATTCGGAGTTTTGACAACAGATACTATGCAGCAGGCTCTAGAGAGAGCTGGAATTAAGAATAATTTAGGATGGACTTATGCTTTACAGGCCCTTGAGATGGGCTCGTTGATGAAAGCAATCAGTTGATTTTGTTAATTGAAAAGAGCAATTTATTGTCATCCTTAAACTACGGCATATTAATTGCTAACATGTTTATGGCTTATATGCGGATGTAGCTCAGTGGTAGAGCATCTCCTTGCCAAGGAGAATGTCGAGAGTTCGAATCTCTTCATCCGCTTTCTTGGATATTTAAATGAGTTGTTATTAAAATAAAATCCATATAAATATAGTTAAATATAAATTAGTGATAATTTTTTTAGGTAAGTTTTTCTTTGAAAGTGCTCTCGACTTGTTATGTTTAGAATCTAGGTAGATTAATGATAAACTTTTAAGAGTAAATAAAATAATTTTAAAAGATATTTATGGGTCTCGAATTTGCTGATTCAATTAATTCTAAAGAAAAGCCTCTCTCTCATGTTCGAGTAGCAATAACAGCTATTGATTTAGAGCAGTCGGAGCATCGTGGAATTGCGTATTTATCAAAAGGCTTAATAAAGTCTTTTTCTGATCTAGGAGCAGAAGTTTATTTACTGACTGGATTCTATGGGAAGCGTTTGAATCCTTGGATGAAACTTTCAATGAGTTCAGAGTCAATTAGAGAGATTGACTGTGCCGATATTGTTGATCAACTTTGCAATCCATTAAGTCGCAAAAGACTATTAAAGAAAAAAGAAAAGTCTAATCCTGATTTGAATTTCATAATGCAATTCTTAAATCAGATTTTACCTTTAATAAAAAAATGTTATTATCTTTTTAATTTGCTTCTCGCTGTTGTTAGATTTTATCTCAATCAAGGTCGATTTTCTGGCAGCATAATTACTTTAGATAAATTTGAAAATAGCCCTTATTATGGAGAGGAACGAGTAGATTATCTTTCCAAAGTATCTGGGTTTATATCTATTAAAGATATTTATACTTTTTCTAGTTTAAGGAGTAAAAGATTATTGATAAAAGCTCCAGAGATTGATTTGCGAAAATCAAAAATAGATTTGTTGATTACATCTTGTCCTTTAAGTATCGATGTAATCAAAAACAATAAAAACTGTCTTAAATCTATTCAGTTGATTATGGATTTTATACCTCTTTCTTTTTCAAAACATCCAGATCACCCTTACGCTTTTTATAATCGCTTGAAAGATGCGATGAAAACAAAAAATTGCTTTATTTCCAAGGCTTCAAGAGATAAAGTTTGTTTACTCCTTGATAAGCAATACTCAAGTGAAAATGAGAATATTATTTATCCAATGCCATCCTTGAATATTAATAAGTTGAAATTAGCTAGTAGTTTAAATAATATAAAAGATATCAAAAATAAATTTATTTTATTTAACTCTTCTGTTGTTCCAAGGAAGAATCTACATTTTCTGATAAATATATTTCAAAGTAGTAGAATAGCTAGCAAAGGTTTTGATTTATGTGTTGCTGGTAAAATACATGATGATAATTATGGAGAGAGGATAAAGAGAATGTGTAAGGACGATCCTAGTATCAAATTATTAGATTATGTAGATGAAATAGAGAAGTCATGGTTGTTTTTGAATGCTCATGCTTTCGTCTCTCCATCATGTGTTGAGGGATTTGGTATACCAGTGTTGGATGCTGCAACTCTTGGCTTGAGAGTATTGGCTAGCGATTTACCATCTCATAAAGAGATTCAAAATCTTATCCAAGCAAATAAAAACTTTAGGCTACTTGGTCTTTCTAATATAGATAATTGGATTAATGAATTAATTGCTTTATCTAATGTTGAGTTATCTATTGAGGATGAGATTCAAAACCGTATTTTGAATTTTGATTCCGGTGTTAAAGTTCTTCAAAATAGATTTGAATCTAAAATTGTTGAATTAGTGACATAGGAAACATAAGGTTTTCGATTTAATCTTAATTTTGATTTTTATTGAAGATTAGTAATGTTTGATTTCGGTTAACTTTAAATCCTAATTGTTGATAAAAATCTGAACTATTAGTGGTCATTAAATATACTTTTTCAACAGATTTAATTTTTTTATTTTTTAAAATTGAGTCTAATATTAATTTTCCCATTCCACGGCCTTGCCAATCTGAAGCAACAACTACATCCCATATCACCGCTCGAAATACTTGATCACTCGTCGCTCGTCCAAATCCTATTAATCTTTTGTTATGCCATAAACTTATAACTACAGTACTATTCAATAGCATTTTTTTGATCTGTTGATGACTTCTATCTTTAGCCCAAAAAGCATTTGCATTTAGAAAAGATCGAAGTTTTGACAAGCCATTGATTAGAGAGAATTTTGGTCCTATTCCTAATAGGCGAAGACCTGGAGCAGTAGGAGCATGATTTATTAGTATTATTCCTTTCATTAAAATTATGTAGATGCTCTGATTTTTTTTATAATAGTTCGAAGATGATTTTTTTTTATCATTGCAATAATAGTACAATCATTTTAATTTTTGAAGTATTAGCAAAGTAATAATGGAATTTTCTTTGTTTATTAGTAATATGATAATTATATTTATTAAATGAATAAATCATTTATTATGGAATCAGATTTTTATAAAGAATTCGAAAATAATTTTCGTGGAAGTCGTGAACAGATAATGAATATTCTTTCAAGTTATGATGGTCTAATAGATTATATTTTGAACATAGATAAGGATCCTTCTCTTTTAGATATAGGATGTGGAAGAGGTGAATGGATTCAGAAATGTACTGAAATGGGATTTAAGTCTCTCGGCATAGAATTAAATACTCATATGGTAAATGATTGTAGGAGTTTAAATCTTAATGTCAAAGAAGGAGATGCATTATCATTATTAGATGGATTTTCTGAAAATAGTTTTTCTATAATTAGTGCTTTTCATGTAATTGAGCATATGAATCAGCAAGATATTGAACAACTGCTCGTTAAATGTAAACGTATTATTAAGCCTGAAGGCTTACTTGTCTTAGAGACACCTAGTATAGATAACTTTCTTGTTTCTACTAAATCATTTTATATTGATCCAACGCATATAAATCCTATTCATCCTGATTTATTGGCTTTTATAGCTAAAAGAACTGGTTTTAGTAAATTAAAATATTATTTTCTTAATGGAGGGCCATTACAAGATGCAACTCCGGATACTTTAACAAGATTCTTGAATGGAGTTGCTCAAGATCTAGTCTTAGTTGCTTCTAAGTCAGATTTAGTAGATAATAAAATTTTTGATAATAATAACCTTATAGCAAGAGATATGAAGTTAGGAATAACTTCATTGCAAGCAGCAATTGATTTTGATGATTTTTCTAGGAATAGATACGCTGAATATGATAAGCAAATTTCAGAAATGCGTGGGCAAATTAATGATCTAGAGCATCAATTAAAGTTTTTAAGAACATCCTATCGGATGACTTTAATTCCAATATTTATTAAAATTTTTAGGAAATGCTACAAAATGCTGTTAATAATTTTAACTAAAATAAAAAAAATAATTACTACTAAAATATATTATTTCATTCAAAATAAATATATGATAATGATTTTGAAGAGATTATATTCAATTAAATATTTTTTCTTTTTGTTAAGGTTTTTTGAGAGGATTGTTGCTAGAAATGGATTTAGATTTTATCTATTTAAATATGTTAAAAAAAGCAAAAAGAAAAAAGAAGATTCTGAATTAGTAGTTAATCATGATAAGTATCTAAATACATATTATAATTCCTCAAATGATGCCAAGATGATTTTGAAAGATCTGAAAAAAAATTCTAAGATATGAGAATATTAATTGATTTACAAGGCTTGCAAAGAGACGGTAATCGTAAACGAGGAATAGGTAGATATTCTTTGGAAATTACAAAATCTCTTATACATAATTATCCAGATAATGAATATATTTTGTTTGCTAATTCTGGATTATTGGATATAAGGAGCGATTTTATTGATGAAATTAATGATCAAAAATTTAATCTAGTTTATTTTAATTGTCCTATAGTTGGTAATATTAATGAGCTTTATACAGGTAAATATTCAAGATTTTGGCTATCTATTCAACTTAGAAGTTATGCATTATCTTTGATTAGGGCTGATGTTATTTTGATAACTAGTTTTTTTGATGGATTTAGAGATAATACTGTCGTAAGTCTAAGTAAATCCTTTGATCTCCCACCTATTGTGTCAATTATATATGACTTAATTCCATTAATTAATCCTGAACAATATTTAAATTCTGATCCTGAGTATAAAATCTTTTATTTGCAAAAAATTCAAGAATTGTCTTGTTTAGACGGATTATTAGCTATCTCTGAGTCTTCACTTTCTGAGCTATCAAAATATTTAGATTTTAATTCTAATTTTATCTATAATATTTCTTCTGCTTCTAATAAGGAGACTTTTTCTTCTCATTCTGATGATTCTAGTATTAGCTCTTTTGATACTAACTATTTAGGAGAGTTTTTACTTTATTGTGGTGCAACTGACCCTAGAAAAAATTTATATCGTTTAATTGAAGCTTATTCACTTCTTCCTTTTGATCTGATATCTAAACATAAATTAGTTTTAATCGGTCCTTATTCAGAAGAGGAAGTAGCTTTAATTCAAGAATGGATTGTTAGTTTCGGCTTGTCTTTAGAATGTATTATTTTTCTTGGTTATTTAACTGATATCCAGCTTGCAATTTTATATCGGAATTGCTATTTGTTTATTTTTCCTTCTTTGCATGAAGGTTTTGGTTTGCCAGTTTTAGAAGCTATGAATCTTGGTGCACCTGTAATTGCATCTAATTCAACTAGCTTGCCTGAGCTAATAGGGAGTAAGGAATTTCTCTTTGACCCATATAATTCTAAAGACATTTCTTCTTTGATATATAAAGCATTAACAAATAATCAATTTTATAAGTTAATTATCTCTAACTCTGTCAAGAGAAGAAAAAAATTCTCTTGGGTGAATACGGCTCGAAGAGCTATAGATGCTTTAGAAAATATAATAGAGAAGAAATCAAAAGGCACTCGGTCTATCGATTTTATAGAATTTAAAAATGCACAATATAATATTTTAATTCATAAGTTATGTGAAAGTCCAATTATTCAAGCAAATGATAAATCTAATTTAGAATATATCAAACTTTTGTCTTCAGCTATATCAATCATTAACAATCAATCTAAGAAATTAGAATTGATGAGGCTATCTAATAAAGCAGCAAGATTTTCATGGCAGATTGAAGGTCCTTTTGATAGCTCATACAGTTTGGCAATCTTAAATAGAAATTTTGCTTTAGCGATGGATAAACTGGGTCAAAGTGTATCACTGCATTCCACAGAAGGGCCAGGTGATTTTGAGCCAGATTTGAACTTCTTAGATAATAATAAAGCGATAATTTCTCTTTATCAAAAATCTAAAAATACCCGTGATAGATTTTTTATTTGTTCGAGAAATCTTTATCCTCCCAGGGTTCATGATGTAAATGGAGTTATTAATTTGTTACATGCTTATGGGTGGGAAGAGACAATGTTCCCTTCTTTATGGGTTGATCATTTTAATGCTTATTTAACCGGCATTTCTGTAATGTCTTCTGAAGTAAAAAAAATTCTTATAGATAATGGAGTTTACATACCTATTGAGGTTTGTGGCCTAGGAGTAGATCATATAGATGAAATTCAACCTTCTCCAAATTTCCTTACACATAATAAGAAATTTTCTTTTTTACACGTTTCATCCTGTTTTCCAAGGAAAGGTATCGAATGTTTGTTGTCAGCATATTTTCAATCATTTGATATCTTTGATGATGTAATTTTAATTATTAAGACTTTCAATAATCCACATAATAATGTAAAAGACTTGCTTAATGATCTTTTAAAGAGAAAAAAGAATGCCCCAGAAGTTTTAATTATTGATAAGGAGTTATCTACTTCTGAACTCAAATATTTATATTTATCAAGTAGCGCAGTTGTCGCTCCAAGTTATGGAGAAGGATTTAACTTGACAGTCGCAGAGGCTATGCGATTAGGTATTCCAGTCATAACAACAGCCTGGGGGGGGGCAAACCGATTTTTGTAATTCAAGTAATTCTTGGTTGATAGATTTTAGTTTTGAATATTCTAAAAATCATTTGGGTTTGTTTTCATCAGTCTGGGCTAAACCTTGCAAATCAAGCTTAAGCATTCTTATGAGGGAATGTTATGAATCACCGCAAGATCTTCTGAAGAAAAAAACTCAGCTTGCAAAGAAATCAATAATGAATTTTACATGGCAATCTACTGCTCAAAAGAATATCGATTTCTTGAGTAAATTAATTCCCTTTTCATTTGTTCCAAAAATAAAAATTGGTTGGGTTACTACTTGGAATAGTCGTTGTGGAATAGCAACCTACTCTTCTCATTTAATAGAGTTTTTTCAAAGTGAATTAATGATTCTTGCACCTAATAATGAGCACGTTGAAGATAATCATATTGAACAAAATGTAAATCGATGTTGGACACTTGGAGAAGATAATCTTGAAAAACTTTATCAAATTATTAATAATAATAATTTAACCAGTATAGTTATTCAATTTAATTTTGGGTTTTTTAATTTTAAGGCTTTCAAGCTTTTTATTCAAAAACTATATCAAAATAATATTAATATATTGTTATTTATGCATTCAACTTTAGATCCCCCTGGGCAAGATGAAAAACGTTTGATTTCGATTGTATCAGAATTAAAATTATGCGATCGAATATTAGTCCATTCAACCGCAGATTTGAATCGTCTAAAGCAAATAAACTTAGTATCAAATGTGAGTTTGTTTCCTCATGGTGTTCTAGATTTTGATTATAATTTGATTAAGAAACCTGCTAAGAAACGACAAAAGATACATATCTCAACCTATGGTTTTTGTTTGCCAAATAAGGGATTATTAGAGTTAATTAAGGCAGTAAATATCATGAGGAATAGAAATTTTGATGTTAAATTGACTTTATATACAGCTCTTTATAAATCTGAATTATCCATTCAACTCAGCAAGGAAATACATACTTTAATAAGAGAACTCAATCTTAGTAGTCATATAGTTATACATCATGATTTTTTATCAGATAAAGAGACTTTATTAAGTCTTTCTAAAACAGATTTAGTTGTTTTTGCTTATCAAGCTACTAACGAGTCAGCTAGTGGTGCTGTTAGACAAGGAATTGCATCAGGTGTGCCAGTGGCAGTTACGCCAATTCCTATTTTTGATGATGTTAGAGATATAGTCTATAGTTTGCCAGGTTGTAAACCTTTTGATATCGCTGATGGAATTATAAGTTTATTTGAAAGCGATTCGATTCATTCTTTAACGAAGAAGTCTAGAGAATGGATTGATACACATAAGTTTAGTAATTTGGCTCATAGATTGTTAGGTTTGATTAGAAGCTTAGAGAATAATTATTAACTTTATATTTCAACAAAAGAACATAGCTTGAACTACGTTTATAAAAATTAAAGGTTAGATTTTATTTCTAATTGACTCTGATATCATTTTATTGATCATCATTGAAAAACTTATTTTTGGTTTCCATCCAAGTTGATTGAATAAAGGCTTAGGATTCCCATAACTCTTTAATATTTCGTTTGATCTAAATAATTTTTTATCAAGAATTACATGATTTTCCCATTCAAGTTCAAAAAATGAAAATACTTTTGAGATATAATCTTTTAAGGTATGAGCTTCTCCCGTACAAATTACATGATCATTGATTTTAGAAGAGTTTGTGATAATTTGTATAGCCTCAATATACTCCGGAGCCCAGCCCCAATCTCTAATAACATTAATATTGCCTAATCGAAGTTTGATGCTTCTATCTTTTGATATTTCCTTTGCTGCTTTAATTATTTTTTGTGTTACAAACACGTCACTTCTTAAACTAGACTCATGATTGAATAAGACTCCAGACATACATTTCAATGAGAATATCTCTCTGTACATTTTTACTAAATTAAAGCTTGTTTGTTTTGCTATTGCATATGGACTCTGTGGATTTTGTATGTGATGGATATCAGCACCTTGATCGGTGTTCCCAAACATTTCACTGCTACCTGCAAAGAAAATTCTCCCAGTATATGAAATTTCTCTACATGCCTCAAGCATTTTGATTGTAATCAAAATAATACTTTCTATTGTGATTATGGGTTTTGAGAAGGATAAACCAACAGAAGATTGACTTGCTAAGTTATATATTTCATCTGGAGAATAGTGATCAATTAATTTTCTTAAAAACTTTAGTTGTGTCATCTCACCAAAAATTAATTCAAGATCTTTTTCTATTCCAAGCTTTTGCAGATTGGATTCTCGTTGCTTTTGTGTTTTGGATATCCCAATGACTCGATAGCCTTTATTTAGGAGTGATTGACTTATTAGGGATCCGTCTTGTCCATTGCATCCAAGTACTAATGCAGTTCTATTAGCCACAAGAATCAGCTAGCTCTATTCATTGTCCTCTTTGGCTAGTGATTAATTCAAGTTTTTGAATAACTTTCTTTTTTATTTGACTTTTCCAACTCTATGGATTGTCTGTGCTATGGATGTTTGTTTCATGTTTAGCCTTTTTCTCTCGATTTTTTCTGAATTTCTTCTGTTTTTACGCATGAACTGAGTGATTATTCTTATAGTGTGCACTTTGTGTTCTGGCTTTTACAACGTACATCGAATGTCGTTTGTATTTTGGGATTTGCCAAAAGAAAATCAGGTTTTTTAAAATTTTTTCAACTAGATGGGCTTGGGGCGAAAATCTAAAAAAAGAAGTAGTAGACTGAGTTTATGCCAGTCTTTGTATTGAGTCAGAAATACTTTTTTGTCATTTATTAGCTCTCTTGAAAACCCATTTTAAAAAAACTGAGAGGTACATAAAATGTTTGGATTTCCTTAATTTGTGTTCCGAAAACGGTTGCTTAATCCCGATATCAGCCTATATTTCCGGGGATTCTGTTTAGCCAGGCTATATAGTGCCTGCCATATAACAGATATCCGTAGTTGAGCTGCGGATATCCCCCTAAGAACAACATTCTTCTTTTTCCTAAAAATGGCCAACGCGACTAGCACACAAATCCAAGAGCTTTACGTTGCTTACTTCGGAAGAGCTGCTGATCCCGCCGGCCTTGATTATTGGGTGTCAGCAGGAACTTCACAAGCTGCATTTGCTTCCCACATGCATGCTCAGGCTGAGTTCCAAAATGCATACGGAACCTCATCTACAGAAAACCAAGTAAATCAAATTTATAAAAATTTATTTGATAGAGAGGCTGATGCAGCTGGCTTGAGTTATTGGACAAGTCAAATTAATAATGGCGTCCTTCAACTTGCTGAGATTGCAACACATTTGATCTTTAACGTTAGAGCTACTGGTGGAAATGCAGATGATTTAGCGGCTCTTAATAATAGGCGTGACGCAGCAGTAGCTTATACAGCTGAAGTAAAGGCAAGCACAGCGGCAATGGTTGCTTATCAGCCTCTAAGTACTTCACCTTTTACTTCTGGTGATAATTTTGAAGAAGCTAAAAATTACATGTTGGGTATCGATAAAGATACTCCTCATACAGCTGCAGGAGTTACAGCAAGTGTTGATGTCATTGAAGGCAATGGAACACCTGCTGCTAAATCGACTTATACACTAACTACATCTGCTGATACTTTTACTGGTGGAGATGGCAACGATTCATTCAATGGAGTTGCTGGTCAACTTGAGGGTGATGTATTAAATGGTGGACGTGGTACGGATACTCTTAATATCACAGTCAATGAAGACGATGACAACGCTGCATTTACTTCAAGCTTGATTGAGAACATCAAGATTCGTGCTAATGGATTGGCTCCTGCTAATGGTGGTGCAAGAGCTACTCAGCTTACAACTGTAGATTTTGGAGATGTAACTGGTGTAAGCACAATCACAGTTAACCGCTCAGGTGCTGGTGGATTAACTCTTGAAAATCTAACTGAAATTGCTGCTCTTACCCTTGATAGGGAAGATGATAATGGCCCTGTAACAATGGTTTATAAGGCATCAGTTGTTAGTGGTAGTTCTGATGCGATAACTCTAACTATTAACAATAGTTCAAATGCTGGACTAATTAATGTAGATGGAATTGAGACTATCAACCTAGTTTCAACTAATAATCCATCTGGTGATGCCAACGAGTTAACACTTGATGAAGCTGCTACCGGTTCTGCTACTGAAACTCTAAATATTTCAGGAGCAGGTGATTTAGATATTACTGATACAGATTCACTAACTATCACTAACTCCGCTTCAGGTGATGTAGATATCTTAGATGCAACTTTGGCTACATCAGTTACTCATACAGGTTCTGGACAGCTAGACATTACTCTTGATGAGGATGATGCAACTGTTACGGCAGCGGATGCAACTGGTAAGTTGGTAGTTACCGCTACTGAGGCTGGAGATCTTACTCTTACTGGTGGTTCAAATGGAGACACCTTTGAGATGGGTGCCACACTTGCTTACACAGATGCTACTAATCATGACGTTATTGATGGTGGTGCAGGTATTGATACTCTTCAACTAACTGGTTCAGCTGGAACTGTTACTTCTGTTACTGATGGAGATCTCAACGTCACTAATGTCGAGCAGTTAGAGATTATTGCTTCTACTAACGCTGATACTCTTGACTTCGATACTTTTGTAAGTCCAGCAACATTTTCGACTGTTATTGTTACTTCTGCTCTAGATGCTGCTGACGTAACTCTTACTGATGTTCAAGCCTCTACATACACCTTCCGTAACGCAACTACAGGAACTGTTGCTGATCTTCTTGCTGATGTAGCTATTGATCTTAAAGATTCTTCTGGTACTGCTGATACGATCACTATTAACTTGGCTAACCGTCAAACCGGAAGTGTTGCAGCTAATCAAAATGATTTCACAATGGCAGAGCTTGATGCTGATGCGATTGAGGTAATCACTATTAATGCAACCAAGGCTTCATCCGAAGGTACCGCTGAGGACATTACAGTTACACGTTTTGGTGCTGATGATCTTGAGTCTTTAACTATCACTGGTAATGCAGATCTCACAATAACCAATGCCCTTGATGATGAAGCTGTAACTGTTAATGCTGGTGCATTTACTGGTGCTCTTGATCTATTGCATGGTACAAACGCTCTTACCTATACAGGTGGTACTGGTGCAGATACAATCCGCTTTGCAGCAGATGATCTTTCAACTACTGATACCATTACTGGTGGAGCAGGATCTGATGAAGTAATTGCAGTATTAGATTCTGGAACAGTTACTCCAACCATCTCTGGTGTAGAAACACTTCAGTTGACCTTTAGCGGTGGCCAACTAAATGCTTCAAGCATTACTGACTTAACTACACTTGAAATCGCTGCATCAACTGGTTCTGGAATTGTCACAAATCTTGCATCTGAAGTTGCAACAATTAATCAGTTAGGAGATGGAGCTGTTGTAAACATTGGTTATGCAGCAAGCGCAGCAGCAACCGTGACTTATGGGGTCGTAGATACAAATTCAGCAACAATTGCCAACACTTCTACAACCTTTAGCAACGTAGCAAACCTAACTATTAACAGTGATAGTGGTAATACTGCCAACGTTACAACTGATCTAGTTAGTCTTGCAGGTGGTACAGCACTCACATCTCTTACTGTTACTACGGGTGATGACGCTGGAGATACTATTGATACCGGAGCCATTACTGCTGAAAACTTGACATCACTAACAACCACTAGTGATGAAGCGAACTTGACTCTTGGCGATCTTGCCACAATGGATGACCTTGCGACTATTAGTCACACAGGAACTGGAGCTGGTTTAACAGTTATCGGTGCTATTGGTGGAACCGTTTCAGCTGATGCTCTTACTTCTTATACAGTCAATATGTCTGGAGGAGCAGAAGTACATCTAGGAAATGTTGATGCGGAGCACGCTGATGTCGCTACTTTTGATATTGATCTAGCAGGAGCTTATGCAACTTCAACTCTTGGAACAGTCTTGGTTGATAACTTCACAAGCTTTGACATAGATACAGGAGCTGATGGAACAAGCTTTGTAATCACTGCTTTTGATGTTCAAGAGACTATGGGTGACATCACAATCACCGCTAACGAAGACTTCTCTATCGGTACTGGTGCGACTGGATTTGCTGTTGCTACTTCAGTTGGAAATGTGACGATTGTTGCAACTGACACATTCAATATTGGTGACAGCGGAGACTTTATTGATGAAGCAACAACAGTTGGTAACATCTCAATCACCTCGAGTGGTTCCGGAGATGGAGTTAACGTAGGAGAAATGGATGATGCAACAACTGTTGGTAACATCACCGTTGTCGCTAACGATGATGTCACCATGGACGGTGCTTCTGCTGCGACAACACTTGGAAATATCAATGTCACAGTTGATGGTGGTAAGACCTTTACCGGAAATAACGATACATTTGGTGCTGCTAATTCTACTATTGGTACAATTACTGCTTCTGGTGCAGGTACTTTCAACATAACAGTTGGTGCTGCTACATCACTTGGCGATGTTGATCTATCAGGATTGACAGGATCCAGTGCTGTTACCTTGAATAACAATACAACCACTGGTATCACTGCTACTTTGGGTGATGGTGCTGATACATTCATCGCTACAGGTGGAGCTGATAACATCACTACCGGAACAGGCGTTGACACTATTACTGCAGGTGGTGGAGATGATGTTATTGCTATGGCTGAGGCGGTTGGATCTAGGTCAGTTGACCACATCAACATGAGTCTTGTTGCCGCTAATGGTAGTGATGTAATTACTGGATTTACATTTGGCACTGGTGGAGACGAGCTTGATGTTGAATTACTAGCTGCTGGAGACGTAGCTGGAGAGGCTGCAGTTACTGCTGGTTCAACAGTTGCTGATGCAGCTGATGCTCAAACAGTTTATGTTTTCGCTGATGGTGCAACTGCTGTGGGTGGTGAGACAATTGCTGACTACACAGACGTAACAGATGGTGGTGATGTGGATCTGTTCTTGAATGCTGCTCTAACTATTGAAACTGGAGACGTTGACGGTATAGCAATTATCAATGACTTGGTCACTGATAAAGCCTATGTATACAACATGGATATTAATGGAACTGATGACACTAACGTCGATGCCCTTACACTTGTGGCAACTATTTCTGCTGATACTGCTGATGCGGTATTCACTATTGCCAACACTGTTTACTCATAAAATTTAAGTTAAAACTTAAGATAAAAAACCCTCTGATTATTCAGAGGGTTTTTTATTGTTTCTATTTAACCGTTTCTTTCTTGTTTCTTGATAATTTCAATTGAGAAAATTTTAACTTCGATCACTGAGACTTAAAAATGAAAGGTTTTGGTGATACCAATAATTTACTTGGTAAGTTTAATTCCAACGATATTGATGCTGATGCTGATGCTGATGCTAATCAATTACTATCAAATGCTTTGAATTTGCATTCAAAAGGGAATTTTAAAGAGGCTGCAATAAAATATAAATTGTTTTTGGATCGCGGATTTACTGATCAGAGGGTCTTATCCAATTTTGGTGTTATTTGTATTCAGTTAGGTCAAAAAGATAATGCTATTAAACTTTTCAAGAAATCTATACAAAAATATCCAAACAACTCAAATGCATATTCAAACCTTGCACGTTTGTTAAGCGATTGTGGTAAGTCTGACGAGGCAGAGAAATTATTCAAGAAGTATATTGAACTGAATCCAAATTCATATAAAGGTTATTATTTACTTGGTTTTCATTTCTTGAAAGTCAATAGTATTAATGATGCTCAGAAGTATTTTCTTCTAGCAAATTCTATTCAGCCTAAGATCCCTGAAACCAATTATCAACTTGGTTTGACTTATAAGCTATTAAATGAATTTAATAAATCTGAATTGTTTATCCGGAAATCTATTGAACTGAATCCTAGTTTTTACAGTTCATATCTTGTACTTGCAGAGATTTTAAAAGTTCAAGGAAGATATGAGGAATCTGAATCTACTCTGCGTAAACTTATTGATTTGAAGGATGATTTACCAGGTCCATTTATTAATCTGGCAGCTTTATTGAGGGAACTTGGTCAATATGACGAAGCAGAAGTTCTGATAAATAAAGCGATTGAACTTCAGCCTGATTCTTCTGAAGCTCATAATAATCTATCTGTTATATTACTGGATCTTGAAAGATACGAAGAAGCCAAACTCTCATCTCAGAAAGCTATTTCTTTTAATAAAGACCTTGCTAAGGCTTACTTAACTCAATCTATTTTTAAACAACCAGGAGTTAAAGAAGAGTGGGAAGACTATTTGTTCTCAGATCAAATTCTAGAAAATCGGTCAGATATTGATAGGATCGATATTTTTTTTGCAAGAGCGAAGTTGTTAGATGCAGATCAAAATTTTTCTATTAGTCAGAAATACTATAAGAAGGCTAATGAACTTAATCGTAAAATTTATCCTTCAAATTTTGAATCAACAAAAGCTGCAATCAAGAAATTTATTTTGCTTACTGACAAAAGTGAGTGTAATACTTTATCGGATGAAATCTCTTGCAATCCGATTTTCATTGTAGGTTTACCAAGATCTGGTAAGACAATTATTGAATCAATACTAAATTCTAATGATAAATTAAAGAAACTTAGTGAGAATATTGCGCTTGAAAAGTCAGTTAATCAATACTTTAGATCCAATGAAAATGATAGAAAAACAACCTTATATAAATTATTTTTAGATAACTTGCCTGACAAGATTCCTAATGATTGCTATCTTTCTTTAACTAATCCTTCAAATTATATTTTCACTGGATTCATTATTAATCATATCCCTAATGCAAAAGTTATTTATTGTTATAGGAACCCTCTAGATCATGCAAAAGCTATGTTTTGCAAGCCATTAGGAAGCAAATATTCTTTTAAATCTTCAGTGGATGAAACTGTCAAATTATGCATTTATATTGATTCTATTATGAATCAATATAAAGAAAAATATGATAGTTCTATTTATTTTTTAAATTATGATTTATTAGTAACAGATCCAGAAATGCAAATAAAGAAACTTTTATATTGGTTGGGTTGGGATTTTGAAGATAAATATCTTTACCCTAGATTAGATATGACTACTAATATCTATAAAAAAGAAAATAATTCTATCTTAGATTCTCATGAATTATTTTCTTGGCAAAACTATCAAGACATGCTTAAGCCAGCAATAAATATCGTTAAGCAAGAACAGAAATATGATTACTTATTTCATTGAATTAGCTTAGTTTATTTGTTTATATTGACCGAAGAGATTCAGCCTTGCTGCTGAATTTATTTAAGAATAATTGTAAATAAGTAACTTTTCTGAGCTTTATATTAGCTGTGAGGCTCATGCCTGCTTGTATTGGCAGATTTTTACCTGACTTAAGTTTTAAGTATTGATCTTTTAATATAATGTCTGCAGGGAATCTATATCCTTTGCCTTGAGAAGGATCAGGAGGCAGGGCATCTGAACCAATTCTTGTAACTGTTCCTTCAATTACTCCAAAATCTGTTGCTGGAAAAGAATCAATACTTATATCTACACTCTTACCTGTTTGAACAAAACCAATCTTTCTGCTTTCTATCTCAACTTTAGCAATCAAATTATTTAAAGGTACAATTTTCAAGACAGGTTCAGTACTTCTAGCTACATACCCAGGCCCTTTAGGTTGAAGTTCAAAAACAATTCCATCGAGAGGTGAGACTATCTGTTGATAGCGCAAAGTTACTTGGCTTGTTTTGATTTGTCCTTTAATTTGCTGGACTTTTTCTTTTTGCTGAAGGTACTGTATTTCAGAAACTGCTCCTTCTTCTGCTAAAAATTTTAGCTTGTCTTCAATTGATTGATTTAGAATTAAACTTGTTTTTAGTGAATTATATTTTGCTTCTGTGATTTCAGTATCTAGACGTATTAGAGTTTGACCTTTTTTTACTATTTCTCCTTCTTTTACTAAGATTTCTTCTGCAATGCCTTCTAACGGCATTTGCACACTAATAACTCCACCTTTAGGCTCTAATTTTCCGAACGCAATAACAACTTCATCTGTTTTAGCTACACTAATCCATCCAATTGCAAAAGTTGTTCCACTAATGAGAACCCATGTTATTGACTTTGCCCAAAATCGTGATTGTTTTAAAACAACTTGATTGGAGTCAATACTCGCTATTCCCTCTACTTTGTCTTGTATTTTTTGGAATAGCAAGGTGGGATTAAGTAATTTATTTTCATAAATTATCTTCAACTGACTTTTAATTCTCTTTATACTTTTTTTGCTAACAATATTTTTTAAATATTCAAAATTTATTGGTTTATAAATGTTCTTGAAAACATTGTATTTTGCATATTTGTCCTTTAATTCTTTGAGAAAATTTATTTTTAGTTTTTTCATGAGTTTAAGATGATTCTTGTTGGCGGTATAAGGCAAAATATCTTCCTTGTTTATTCATTAGATCATTGTGAGTGCCTATCTCTGCAATTGAACCTTGATGTAGCATTACTATTAAGTCAGCATTTTTTACTGTGCTTAATCTATGGGTGATAAAAAATACTGTTGAATCTTTGCATGAATCTTTAAGTGCATCGCAAACTTTTCTTTCTGTTTCATAGTCTAATGCGCTCGTAGCTTCATCCATTATTAATAGCTTTGGGTTGCTTAATAAAGTCCTTGCGATTGCGATTCTTTGTTTTTGCCCTCCAGATAAGCCTGCGCCTCTTTCTCCTACGTCAGTACTATATCCATCTTTTAGATTCATAATGAAATCATGAGCATCTGCGATTTTTGCAACTCGTAGAATTTCATCACTTGGAGCTTCAGGATCTGTTAATGCAATATTATCGCTAATATTTCCTGCAAATAATAATGGTTCTTGAGGAACTATTCCAATTTGCCTTCTTAAAGAATAAAGTTCTACTTTATTTACATCATAATCATCTATTAACAATCTCCCAGAGTCCGGTTTATACAATCTTGGTAATAATTTCATTAAGGTACTTTTACCACTACCACTCTGTCCTACAACTCCCACAAATTGTCCAGGATTAATCTTTAAATTTATATTCTTTAGAACTTTTGGTAACCCCTTTCTAAAAGTAAAAGAGAGATCTTCAAATTCCACTTTGCCATTGATACTTGGCAATGGAATATTCATCTTATCTTTTTCATTTGCTTCTTGCGGGGTATCAACAATATCCGCAAGTCTTTCGAAAGAAACTTTTAATTCTTGAATATTTTGCCAAATACTACTTAGTCTTAATAATGGTTGGGTAACATATCCAGAAATTATTCTAAAAGCGATTAGTTGTCCTAAAGTAAGTTCACCTTTTAAAACCAAGGTAGCACCAACCCATAAAACAAGTAGCTGAGATAATTGTTGTAGGACTTGACTCGTTTGCCCAAGAGCGGTTGTTGTGATTGTTTTTTGAAATGTTTTAGATATATATTTACTATATAAATCTTGCCATTTCCAACGACTGACTCTCTCAACATTTTGTGCTTTAACAGTTTGAATGCCTGTCAGAACTTCTACTAAATGACTTTGTGTCGAAGCATTTTCTTCCGCAATATCTCTAATTTGTCTTCTGATCAATGGAGTACCGATTAGTGTTAGCAATATTTGTATTGGGACTACGCCTAATGCTAATAGTGTTAATAACCAGCTATAAATAACCATAACAATTATGTAAATCACCGAGAAAGCTGCATCTAATATTGTGGTAAGTGCTTGCCCCGTAAGGAAATTTCTTATTTTTTCTAGTTCTGCTACTCGACTTCCTAATTCTCCAACTGGTCGTTTGTCAAAGTAGTTTAAAGGTAATCGTAAAAGATGATCAATCACTTCTGAAGCTAGCCGAGTGTCAATTCTATTTGTTGTTTCAGTGAAAAGAAAAGTCCTGAGACTGCCTATTATTCCACCAAGTATTGTTACAACAACTAGAGCCAAACCTAAGATTTCAAGAGTATCTAAACTTCTTTGAGTAATCACTTTGTCAATGATTACTTGAATCATCAGTGGATTTGCAAGTCCAAAAAGTTGTACAACGAATGAAGCTAATAAAACCTGTAAAAGGACTCCACGATATCTATTGATTGCAGGTAGGAGCCATTTTAATCCAAACTTTGATTGAGGAGTTTGGTCATGTTTCTCAACAATTAGTAATTCAATAAATCCTTCAGTAAAACTTTCTGAAAACTCCTCTGGTTTTAACCGGATAATCCCTTGGCTTGGGGAAACTAACTCTAAGAAATTAGAGTTGGTTTCTTTTACTATTGCAAAATTTTCTCCCCATGATATTAAAGTGGGTGAAGGTAGTCGATTGGCTTTTTCTGGGTCGATTTTTGCGATGCTTGTATGCAATCCCATCATTGAGGTTATGCCACCAAGTAGTTGCAATGTGGGCTTTTTACCTCTACGAATTGAGTCACGTAAAATTTTTTCTATACTGTCAATTCGGTATGGTAATTCTAACTCTGTTGCGAGCATTTGAAGGCAAGCCATTGTTTCTCTGATTTCACCATCAGCTCTTATTACTTTAAATTTTTTGCCAGGTATATATTGTCCTAACTCTTCACTTGTAGAAATTAAATCTGTCTTTTTAGGTATGTTTAAATTAGCTATATTATCTTGATTTTCTTGATCTTTTTCACTTAAACCAATAGGAATTGGTTCTGATAAGTTTTTATATACTTCTTCTTTTAATTGAATAATCCTTGCAGGTAGTGGACCTCTAACTGCAAGAGTTTCATTTTTATTGATAATTGCCCCAGATTTTTTCCCAACAATATTTGCACTTCCAGTAATACTTACATAACCTTTTTTTAATTCGAGAGTGCAATTATTTTCTAAGGTATTAACAAGACTATTTTTCAAGATAGTTATGACTGACTGTTTTATATCCGTATTACTTCTTGTAGAATCTTTTTGTAAAACAGTTGCGACTCTACATGCTTCTGCAACTTGAATTGTTTGATCGCACCAAGTTTTAAAGCTTGGTTCATTTTTGTACAATTTTAGTATAACCTTGTCTGAAATACTCATGGCAATTATTTCACTACTAGCTGATATAAAATCATAACTTTCAGCATTCAATATAGAAGCAATTCCTATGAAATATCCCTTACCTACCTTTGCTAAAGTTGAGGTGTAATTATTTAATTTGTGAATAAGTCTTGCCTCTCCTTCTACTATAATTAGCACTCGATTTGGAATTACACCTGACATGCATATTGGTTGACCTAAAGAATACTTAACGAGTTCAGTATCTTCTTTTAATAACTCTATACTTTCTTGATTTATATTTTTGAATGCTTCTATAGATTTAATATTTATGTTCATAACAACTCTCCTTTATTGCTTATTTGTCTTGATTTATCTATGTAATGCTGTTGTATATCATTTACCTTGGATTCTATGAAATCGTCAAAGAGTTCTTCTCTCATTTTTTCTTTCATATAGTCATTTAGCTTAGCTGGATCGTAAGATTCTACTCTTACGACCACATAGGATTCATCAACCTTTACAGGAATATGTGTCTTACCTGGCTCGCTAGTCCTTAGTATTTCTTGCATAAGTGGATGTGATTTTTCTACAGTTATAGGACCAATAATTCCACGAGTTTTTTTCTCGATTCCTTCAGAATAGGTTGATGCTAATTCACCGAATTCGGCTTCGTTCTCAATAATCCTTAAATAGAGTTCTTGAGCTTTGAAAGGATCCTTTGTCCTTATAAGACTATATACCACTACATCTAGTTTGTTTTTTCTTTCAAGGAAGCGAGCTTCTGCTTTATGTTCAAATTCTTGTTTACATAATATTTTAATTTTAACTGGTTTTAAAGCTAATTCTTCTACGTCTGCTCTAGTCAAATTATTATTTATTAGCCATTCTTGGTATTTATCTTCATCATTTACTCCTAACCTTTTAAAAAAATTGGAGATGGTATTTTCTTCTAGACCTTTGTCTAGAGAGATCTTTTTTAGTTCAGTCTTAATTACTTCAGCCTTAATAAGTGGTCGAAGTAAACTATTTCTATGCAATAAAAGTATGCCCTCTTGATTGAGGCATGCAAACGATTCAATTAAATTTATCATAATCAAGCATATAGATCTAGAGTAGGTTAATACTCTAGATTAAACTTTTATTTCCTAATAAGTAATCAATAAGCTCTTGTTATAACAATTAGTTATTAAGTTCATTCTTAAGTGCTGTTGTGTATGCAGCCATAGCAGTTTTGCAAACCGCGACGCGCGACTCTAGAGCTTGAATCTCATTTTGGACAAATTTTATGCTAGCCAATTGTTCTTTTCCTTTGTCTGAAATGTTATCAACATCGTATTCTTTTCCATCAATTGTAATTGTAGCCATTTGTTAATACCTGTTTGTGAAATCCGTCTGATAATACTGGTGCCTTCTGATGGTAGATAGTTCGGATAACACTATTAAGAACCAGATTATCCCTTTGAGCAAACTAATGAGTAAAAAAAAATTAATAAAATCGGATTAAAAACAAAGTATTTTATAAAAGTTTTTGAGACTCTTTATTGTCATATTCTATCATTTCTCTTGCTAAATCTTCTATTGACGTATTAGGTTTCCATCCTAATTTATCATGTGCTTTTTGAGCGTCACCTAATAAAGAATCTACTTCTGTAGGCCTAAAGTATTTAGGGTTTATTTTTATAACTACATCTCCATTATCTTGTCTTTTCCCAATCTCGTGAATTCCTTCACCTTCCCAATTAATACCACCCCAGCCAAGGATTTTTGCAGATAGCTCAATAAAGCTTCGAACTGTTGATTGCTTGCCCGTAGCAATAACAAAGTCCTCTGGTTTTTCTTGTTGAAGCATTCTCCATTGCATTTCTACATAATCTTTTGCGTGGCCCCAGTCCCTTCGAGAATCTATATTTCCCATATACAAGATTTCTTGAAGTCCATAATGAATACGGCTAAGTCCTTGTGTTATTTTTTTTGTCGCAAATGTTTCGCCTCTTCTTGGAGATTCGTGATTAAAAAGTATGCCATTGCATGCATATATTCCATATGCTTCTCTATAGTTAATTGTTATCCAATATGCATATAATTTTGCGACTCCATAAGGACTTCTTGGGTAAAAAGGGGTAGTTTCTTTTTGAGGTGTTTCTTGGATTAATCCATAAAGTTCAGAAGTACTAGCTTGGTATACTTTGGTTTTTCTTTGTAATTTAAGTATTTTAATTGCTTCAAGTATCCTTAATGGTCCAAGCGCATCTGTTTCAGCTGTATATTCTGGGCATTCGAAACTTACTCCTACATGACTTTGTGCGGCTAAATTATAAATTTCATCAGGTTTTATTGTATTTATTATATTAATAATATTTGCGCTATCTGTGAGATCTCCATAATGTAATAGAAGCTTGTTACTATTATCTTGATTAAGCATATGGTCAATTTTTGAAGTATTTTCTGTACTCGATCTTCTAATTAAACCATGTACAATATAGCCTTTCTGAATCAGTAGTTCAGCTAAATAACTTCCATCTTGGCCAGTAATTCCAGTTATTAATGCTGTTTTCCTTTCCAACACTTCTCATAAGCTTCTAAATATTATTGTACTTGATCGTCTAGATGAGTTAGAGGACTCAAAAGAATTATTTTTGTGGCTGCTTTAATGTGGATCGACTACTAGGTAACTTGATAATCTGGTAAAACTTGAGATTGCTTATAATTAATTTCAATAGCGTAAAATATAAAAACATAGTTTCTGAATAAATAGTTAATGCTTAAACGACTTCTTGGAGATCCGAACGCACGTAAATTAAGGAGATATGCTCCTATAGTTTCTGACATTAATATCCTTGAAGAAGATTATGCTTCGCTTTCAGATGATGAGCTGAGGAGTCAAGTAATAGATTTTCGCTTGAAACTGGAAAAAGCTAATGGATCCTCAGCAGAATTGTCTTTGATGGATGAGCTACTTCCTGATGTATTTGCTGTTGTTAGGGAAGCTTCTAAAAGAGTTTTGGGGATGAGACATTTTGATGTTCAGTTGATGGGAGGAATGGTATTGCATGAAGGTCAGATAGCTGAAATGAAAACTGGGGAAGGTAAAACCTTGGTTTCGACTTTGCCAACTTTTTTAAATGCTTTAACTGGCAAAGGAGTTCATGTAGTTACGGTTAACGATTATTTAGCTAGAAGAGACGCTGAATGGATGGGACAAATTCATCGTTTCTTAGGACTTTCAGTAGGTTTGATACAGCAAGATATGCTTCCTCAGACTCGCAGAACAAATTACTTGTGCGACATTACTTACGCTACAAATTCAGAATTAGGTTTTGATTATCTTCGAGATAACATGGCTGCAAGTGCAAGTGAAGTAGTTCAAAGATCATTTCAATTTTGTGTTATTGATGAAGTTGATTCAATTTTGATTGATGAAGCTCGAACTCCTTTAATTATTTCTGGACAGGTTGAAAGGCCGCAAGAAAAGTATCAAAAGGCTGCATCTATAGTAAGTAAATTGACTAGATCTAAAGAAATCTCAAAAGATGGGATTGATCCAGAGGGAGATTATGAAGTAGATGAAAAGCAAAGAAGTTGCATATTGACTGACGAGGGTTTTGCCAAAACAGAGAAACTTTTAGATGTTAAAGATTTGTTTGATCCAAAAGATCCATGGGCTCATTATGTAACCAATGCTTTGAAAGCTAAAGAACTTTTTACTTTAGATACTAACTATATAGTCAGAGATGGTGAAGCTGTAATAGTTGATGAATTTACCGGAAGAGTCATGCCAGGCAGAAGATGGAGCGATGGACAACATCAAGCCATTGAGGCAAAAGAAAAACTTCAGATTCAGCCTGAGACTCAAACTCTTGCTTCAATAACTTATCAAAATTTCTTTCTTTTATATCCTCGTCTATCAGGAATGACAGGCACAGCTAAAACAGAAGAAGTTGAATTTGAAAAGACCTATAAATTGCAAACGACAGCAATTCCTACAAATAGAGTCATTACTCGAGAAGACTGGACTGATCAAGTGTTCAAGACAGAATCAGCAAAATGGAGAGCTGTTGCAAAAGAAATTTCTTTCATTCATCAGCAAGGAAGACCAGTACTGGTCGGAACAACGAGTGTCGAAAAAAGTGAATTAATTAGTTCTCTTTTGGAGGAAGAGCAAATTCCCCATAATTTGTTAAACGCTAAACCAGAAAATGTTCAGAGAGAAGCTGAAATAGTTGCCCAAGCTGGAAGATCCGGTGCCGTTACTATTGCGACTAATATGGCTGGTAGAGGGACTGACATCATACTTGGTGGAAATAGCGATTATATGGCTAAATTAAAAATCAAAGAACTTTTAAGTTCGCGATTGATTAAACCTGAAGAAGGACATAAACCACCATTACCATTGCAAAGAAATAATGAATCAGTTGGGTTTCAACCAACTGAAATCAACCAAAAAATTAATAACAGTAAAAATTCCTTAAATAAATTATTTCCAGTTACTTTATCAGAGGAAACAGATCAAGAACTTGGTAAATTAATAGCTAAATTAGTTAAGGCCTGGGGAGATAGAACACTTACATCGATTCAATTAGATGATCGAATTGCAACTGCAGCTGAGAAAAGTCCAACCGAAGATGAAAATATTACTTCTTTAAGAAAAGGAATTAATTTAATTAAGCAAGAATATCAAGAATTTATTAAAGATGAAGAGGAAAATGTTAGAAAAGTAGGTGGATTACATGTTATTGGGACTGAAAGACATGAATCAAGAAGAGTTGATAATCAATTAAGAGGTAGATCAGGTAGGCAAGGTGATTTGGGGAGTACAAGATTTTTCTTATCACTTGAAGATAATCTGCTAAGAATTTTTGGAGGAGACAGAGTAGCAAGTCTTATGAATGCATTTAGAGTTGAGGAAGATATGCCAATAGAATCAGGAATGTTGACTCGATCACTAGAAGGAGCCCAAAAGAAAGTTGAAACTTATTATTACGACATAAGAAAACAAATTTTTGAATATGATGAAGTTATGAATAATCAAAGAAAAGCCGTTTATACAGAAAGAAGAAGAGTTTTAGATGGTAAGGAGTTGAAGTTACAGGTTTTAGGATATGGTGAACGTACTATGGAAGAAATCGTTGAAGCTTATGTCAACGAGGATCTTCCTCCAGAAGAATGGGATTTAGAAAAGTTGGTATCTAAAGTAAAAGAATTTATTTACCTATTGGAAGATTTAAAATCAGATAATTTATTATCATTAAATGTAGATGAATTGAAAAGTTATTTAAAAGAAGAGTTGAGAAATGCATATGATTTAAAGGAAGCAAAAATAGAAGAATCTCACCCAGGAATGATGCGAGAAGCTGAAAGATTTTTTATTCTTCAACAACTCGATACCTTATGGAGAGAGCATTTACAATCGATGGATGCCTTGAGAGAGTCAGTTGGTCTTAGAGGGTATGGGCAAAAAGATCCTTTAATTGAATACAAAAATGAGGGTTATGATATGTTTTTAGAAATGATGATTAATATGAGAAGAAATGTTATTTATTCAATGTTTATGTTTCAACCATCTAAAAAAGAAGTGAATTCATAAAAAATATTTTTCAAATTAATGGAAGTTGATTCTAAGAAATTACAACAACTATATATTGCTTATTTTGGTCGGCCAGCTGATCCCTCAGGACTAAAGTATTGGCTTGCAAAGGCAAAAAATGGTTTAAAACTAAGAGAGATAGCAAATTATTTATCAATTCAAAATGAATATAAAAAATCATTAATTCATGGAAAAGATTTAGACTTTCAGATTAATAAATTATATCTTAATTTATATAATCGAAAGGCAGATTTTGCTGGATTAAGTTATTGGTTAGGAACGATAGAGTCTGGAGTTCATAATGTATCAGATATAGCTTGCGATTTGATTTGGTCATCCTTAAATCTCAAGCAAACTAATTCTGAGCAAGCTCTAAAGGATAAAAAGACTTTAGAGAATAAGGTTGAATCTGCTGAATTATTTACAAATGAATTAACTTCAACAATTAATGGAGTTAGTTTATATAAACCGTTATCTATAAATCCTTGGATATCTGGAAATGCTTTATCTGTTGGAGTAGATTTTATAAGTAAAGTTACTTTTGAAAAGTTATATGATCTTAGTGATGTAAAAGAAATTATTAATTCGATTTTACAATTCTCTCCGTTAAAAATAGATAACCCTGTTATTGAAATGGAAGATTTATCTTTGTTAGTACCTATTTTTACTAATAATAAAAAATTTACCAAAATGATTGCAAATACGATTACCGTCCCTTTTACAGGAGGAGGTTTGAAAATTAATAAAAACCAAACTAATATAGAAGCATTATCTAATTTAAATATTACTTTTGGCAAGGGAGAAAGAGTCGCATTGATTGGTCATAATGGTTCGGGAAAAAGTACATTTTTAAAACTTATTTCTGGTATATATACATTAACTTCAGGAAGAATGAAGATAAGTGTTAATGTTTACCCTATGCTTCAAAAGAGTTTTCTTACTAGTAATGAGTTAAGCGGAATAGATGCTGCAAAAGCTCACTACCTATTAGTGAATAGAAATCTAAACGGATTTAATGAATATCTCAAAGAAATTATCGATTTTTCAGGTTTAGGAGATTATATTTCTCTGCCAATTAAAACATATAGTGATGGTATGTCGGCGAGATTGATTTTTTCTCTTTTAACATCTTGTGAGCATGATTGTTTAGCTATTGATGAAGGTTTCGGAACAGGCGATAGTGAATTTTTTGAGAGAGCTGAAAAGAGACTGAAATCTTTTATTGATGCCGCTGGAACACTTTTTCTGGCTAGTCATTCAGAAGAATTACTTAGACAATTTTGTACAAGAGGAATTGTTTTTAATCATGGTTCTATTGTTTATGATGGTTATCTTAACGAAGCATTAAATTACTATCATGCAAGTGATTATTATGAAAATGTTTAGAGATAATTTTAAATTTTCACTTCAAACAAGAAAACTTTGGTGGTTTACTGCAACATCAAGAACAAGAGCAAGATTTGCAAGAACTTCTCTTGGTAGTTTTTGGCTTGGATTTTCTAACTTACTCTCAATAGCTACATTAGGTGTTGTTTATGGGACTGTTTTTGCAGTCTCTGATTTTAACTCTTATTTAATCTATTTAGGAATTGGACTTGTAGTTTGGAATTCTATTTCTTCTTCTATTTCTAGTTCTCCTATGCTTTTTATTAACAATAGATCAAATATACAGAACTTAAAACTGAAGCCCATATTTTATGTTCTTGAAGAATGGGCTTTTCAGCTGCAAACTTTCTTTCAATCATTTTCATTAGTTTTTCTAGTTCTTTTGTTTTTCAATAACTCTCTTTTTTATAACCTACTAATCTCATCTTGGATTCCATTTATTAATTTATTTATTTTTTTATTTTGGTTTCCTTTGGTTATTGCTCTAATAAGTCTACGTTTTTCAGATTTTGCTCAACTAGTTCCAATTGTTATGCAATTGATTTTCTTGATTTCCCCTATTTTATATAAAAAAGAAAACTTAGGAGATTTAAATTGGATAACAAATATTAATTTTATATATATTTTAATTGATTCTTTACGTACAAGCTTGATTGAGTCTAGTACAAATTATCAAACTCAATTTATATTATTTTTCTGTAATATTTTAGGATTGATATTTTCTATTATAACTTTAAATTTACAATCAAAAAAAATTCCATTTTTAGTTTAGGACGCTTAATTAAATTTGAATTACTAGAGCGTCTCTTCTTCTGAACTTCCTATGAAATCAATAATTTCTTTATCTCTAAGATTTTGAGATTCACTGATAAAAATTTCCTTATTTCTTTTATTGATACTATTTTTTTCAATTAACTCTTGTAATCCCATAATATGATTTTCTAAGTGATCAATTCTATCCATAAGATTTTTAATGACGTTGCCTTCTGCGTCAGGTAATGCTGAATGTGCCAGAGGGTTTATTTTGACTCCACTTTGATGGACAACTCTTCCAGGGATGCCAACTACAGTGCTATTTTTTTCAACATTTTTTACTACTACAGACCCTGCTCCAATCCTTGTATTAGTTCCTATGTGAATTCCTCCAAGGACTTTTGCTCCTGCTCCTACAACCACATTGGCTTCAAGAGTTGGGTGTCTTTTTCCACTTTCTTTTCCAGTACCACCCAAAGTGACTCCTTGATACAGCAAGCATCGATCTCCGATTTCACTCGTTTCCCCAATCACTACTCCCATTCCATGATCTATGAAAACACCTCTGCCAATTTTTGCACCCGGATGAATTTCAACCCCTGTTAAGAATCTAGTGAAATGGCTTAATAGCCTTGGAAGTATTGGAAGATTATATTTCCAAAGTTTGTGACTAATTCTGTGAATTGAAATAGCCTGAAAGCCTGGATAACACAATATTATTTCCCAAAAGCCTCTTGCTGCTGGATCTCTTTCCTTGATTATTGCAAAATCAGACTTTAGTGATCTAAACATTTATTAGAAATATAATTTTTACTCTAGAAGACCTATTTCTTTACGTAATTCTTCTATTGTGGAATCACTCAGGTACCTATCTGCGCAGTGGATTTGGGGCATTCTCATTAATTGAGATATATTTTGCCGCAACGTATGTTCAATAACAGGTTGGCTCGGACTATCGCAAATGACGTGACTTGCGGCTCTCAATAAAGCAATAAGACGGCTTCCCACATCAGGATTGGCAGTCATAAGAAGAATTTCATTGCCGCGCATACTATGCAAAATCACCTCTGCTGCTCTAAGTATTCCTGGGCTAATACTTACTATTCCAACACAACTGCCTGAACGGAGTTTATTTAAAATTGTTAGTTCTTTTTGGAAATCACTAAGATCTACTGCTACAGCTCTGACCTGATGACGTTTGGCTATCTCTTCTAATGGTTGTAAGAAATATCGACTTGTTACGACAGTCCCTTTGCTTGAACTTTCCAAAACACTTTCAAGTTCCTCCATTGGGACAACCTCGACAGGTACATCTAAATGTGGGGCTAACTCTTCTGCAATCAGCAATGATGCTCCTATATCTTCTCTTGGAGTACTAACAAGTAAACGTGCTCCGCATCTGAGTCTCCAATCAATCTCATGAGTAAATAATTCTCTGGTTTGCTGTAAGGTGCAACCCGCATTTAAAAGTTCATCAATACTTTTACGTACCTCATTGTCTATGTCTTTGACGACTTTTTTACGTATTGAGGGAGACCTATTTCTTAAATCTTTTTGCTTCTGTTGATCTCGAACATAGATACCTGAACCTGCAATTGCCTCAACTACGCCATCAGTTTCCAGTTGTCTGTAAACTTTGCTAATTGTGTTGCGATGTAGTCCTGTTTGCATTGCTAGCTGTCTAGTGCTAGGTAGCCTATGTCCAGGTGGATAATGCCTTGCTGCTATTGCAAAGCAAATTTGATTGTATAACTGACTTGATGCAGGGATTTCACTTTCTTGTTGTATGTGGAATCTCACAGGCTATATGACAAGTTTTAATGTGGACATTAATGAAAAGAATAGCAAGTGACAATTATTTTTTTGTCCAATGACAACTTTGTTTAAGTTAATTGATTGTCCTCAAAGCTTTTTTGGGTTCAGTGTCATTTTTTTCTTTCTTTAATAATGGAGTTTTACGTGGAGTTAAAAACATAATCATATTTCTTCCCTCTCTCTTTGGGGATTGTTGCACTTCTGCTTTTTCTTCCAGATCATTGGCCATTCTTTTCAAAAGAGTTTCGGCAAGAGCAGTATGTTGTATTTCACGACCTCTGAAAATAACTGTACATTTGACTTTGTCTCCAGCTTTCAAGAATCGAGTGGCTTGACTAATACGAACTTGATAATCATGTTGGTCAATTTTGTATCGCATTTTTACTTCTTTAACTTCAGTTTGATGGGATTTTTTCTTAGCCTCTTTTGCTTTCTTTTCTTGTTCAAACTTAAATTTTCCATAATTCATAATCCTGCAAACTGGCGGAGTTGCTTTTTCGCTCACTAAAACAAGATCTAGCTCTCGTTCCTTAGCAACTTCTAAAGCCTCTTCACGGCTAATGACACCAAGTTGTGTGCCATCTGAATCAACTACTCTCAGATTTTGATAGCTGATTCTTTCATTAATGTTTGGCAGCTCTCTTTCTGGAGCGCGACGATCAAAACGAGGACGTGGTGGCATTCAGTAACTAATTAGGTGGAAAGAACCTCTTGTGCTAATTCTAAGCGTATATGAAAGTATCAACTTAGAACCTCATAAATAGAGGATAAAGCTTCGGATAAAGCATTATCGTTATTTAGCCATTTTGAATTATGTTTATTCCTGAACCAAGTTTTTTGTCTTTTGGCTAGCTGGAGTGTGCGTTTGGTTGTTATTTCTAAAGCCTCCTCGTAATTAATCTTTCCATTAATAATAGACCTTGATTCACCATATCCAATAGTTTTTAGCAACTGTAAATCATTTCCGTATTTCATAATCAAATTTTCAGTTTCTTGAATCAATCCGCTTTTATACATTTTTTCGGTTCTTTGCTTGATTCTTGTGTCTAAATTTTCAGGGTTTAAGCCAAGTTCTAAAATTTTCCATGGAGGAGGGGTTGAATTTTTTTGCTTTGAAAAACGTTCTCCTGTGGCATAAAAGACTTCTAGAGCCCTTACTGTTCTTATTGAATCTTGGGGATGTATTTGATCTGCAGCCTTTGGGTCACAACACTTTAATAAATTATGCCTTTCGTTTTTCTCTATTCTATTAAGTTGATTTCTTAAGAATTTTTGAGGTGGAACTCCTGGCGGATTAAGTCCTCCAATCAATGATTGGAGGTATAGTCCACTTCCTCCTACAAGTAAAATTAAGCTTCGTTTTTTTAATTCTTCCTCCATGGAAGTGCGTGCTAGTAAATGAAATTCATAAATATTGATTGGTTTTGTGGGTAAGCATAAATCAATCAAAAAATGAGGAACTTGTCGTTGTTGTTCAGGTGTGGGTTTTGCAGTTCCAATATTCATATCGATGTATATTTGCCGTGAATCAATGTTATGAATATTGGTTTTGATTTTTTTTGCAATATCAATTGCCAGTTCGGTTTTTCCGCTTGCAGTCGGACCCATGAGGGCTATCACAAGTGGTTTATTGGGTTGCATAATTCATATTCTGAAGTTTTATTAGCAGTAATTGCATGACAATTGATTGTTTTGATTTGGTTTTGGAATTTTCCAAAGACTTTCCCTAATGCCAATGTTAAATTGAAATTTCAGGAAAGGTTTCAACTAATGCACGTATCAAAGACAACCTTGCCTGTTTGCTTTAATCCGAATGAGTAAAGAATCAAAAGTCCAAGCTGCTTATGGTGCTGAGCAGATACAAGTCCTAGAAGGCTTGGAACCTGTTAGAAAGCGCCCTGGGATGTATATAGGCTCAACAGGGTCGAAAGGTCTTCATCATCTTGTATATGAAGTTGTAGATAATGCAGTAGATGAGGCACTCGCTGGCCACTGTGATCAGATTACTATTTTACTTTGCGAAGATGGTTCAGCATCAATCACTGACAATGGTCGAGGAATTCCAACTGATATTCATCCTCGTACTGGCAAAAGTGCATTAGAGACAGTTTTAACTGTTTTGCATGCAGGTGGGAAATTTGGAAGTGGAGGATATAAAGTCTCTGGAGGTTTACATGGCGTTGGTATTTCGGTAGTAAATGCTTTGAGTGAGTGGGTGGAAGTCACAGTTCGTCGACAAAAAAAAGTTCATTTTCAGAGGTTTGAGAGAGGTGCATCAATTGGAAATTTAAAATCAGAAAATCTTTCTAAGTTAGATCAAAACTTAACGGGAACTACTGTTTGCTTTAAACCTGATAGTAAGATTTTTACTGATGGTATAGCTTTTGAATACGGAATATTATCTTCCAGGCTTAGAGAACTTGCATACTTGAATGGAGGAGTACGAATTGTTTTTCGTGATGAAAGAAAAAAATTAAAAGACTCTGCACAAATTCCTTATGAAGAAGTTTATTTTTATGAAGGAGGAATTAAAGAATACGTTGAATATATGACTAAGGAAAAAGACTCATTACATCCAGAGATAATTTATGTCAATTCTGAAAAAGATGGAGTTCAAGTAGAAGCAGCAATGCAATGGTGTGTTGATGCTTATTCAGACAGCATTCTTGGATTTGCGAATAATATTCGTACTATCGATGGTGGAACTCATATTGAGGGATTGAAAACAGTATTAACTAGAACTTTAAATACATTTGCAAAGAAAAGAGGTAAAAGAAAAGATTCTGACTCTAATTTGGCAGGAGAAAATATCAGAGAAGGATTAACAGCTGTTCTATCAGTAAAAGTCCCAGACCCAGAGTTTGAAGGTCAAACAAAAACTAAATTAGGTAATACTGAAGTACGAGGAATTGTTGATAATTTGGTTGGTGAATCTCTCAGCCAATATTTAGAATTTAATCCAGGTGTAATTGACTTAATTTTAGAGAAAGCAATTCAAGCTTTTAATGCTGCTGAGGCGGCAAGAAGAGCTAGAGAGCTTGTTCGTAGAAAAAGTGTTTTAGAAAGTTCTACATTGCCAGGTAAACTTGCAGATTGTAGTTCAAGAGATCCGTCAGAATCAGAAATTTACATCGTTGAGGGGGATTCTGCGGGTGGGTCTGCTAAGCAAGGAAGAGATAGAAAATTCCAGGCCATTCTTCCTTTAAGAGGTAAAATTCTAAATATTGAAAAAACCGATGATGCAAAGATCTATAAAAATACAGAGATTCAATCTTTAATCACAGCACTTGGTTTAGGTATTAAAGGTGAAGATTTTGAAGTTAAGAATCTTAGGTATCACAGAGTTGTAATAATGACCGATGCTGATGTTGATGGTGCGCATATTAGAACTTTGCTTTTGACTTTCTTTTATAGGTATCAAAAGGCTCTTGTGGAAGGGGGGTATATCTATATTGCTTGTCCTCCTCTGTATAAGGTAGAACGTGGAAAGAAGCATACTTATTGCTACAACGAATCAGATTTGCAGAAAACCATTTCAAGTTTTGGAGAAAAGGCTAATTATACGATTCAAAGATTTAAAGGCTTGGGAGAAATGATGCCAAAACAATTATGGGAAACAACAATGGATCCTACAACTAGAATGATGAAAAGAGTGGAGATAGAAGATGCGCTTGAAGCTGATCGTATATTTACAATCTTAATGGGTGATAAAGTTGCGCCAAGAAGAGAATTTATTGAAACTCATAGTGTTGAACTTGATCTTGCAACTTTGGATATTTGATGAATTTAATTAGTTCTTTTATTGTTTGGACATGGCTTTTAGGTATTGCGTTGGTGGTTCCCGCGACATTGCCTGCAGGAGGTGCCCAAGAATCAATTATTCAACATAGAAAGAATAATGTTGGATCACCAATCATTTCATTGAAAGATTTTAAATTGCTTTCTTCGGCATCTAAAGATTCATCTGTTTTAACCCTTGTTAAAGCAGGAACTCCAGTTAATGTTTTGAAAGCTTGGGATAGTACTGATAGTGGAAAATGGTTATTGGTTAATATCCTAATTAAGGATTTTAATCAATTATTTTATAAAAAAGGATGGGTAAATATTGTTAACTCTTGATATATTCCAGGATATTATTTTGGTTGCCATTGGTGGAGTATTTGGTGCTAATGCTAGATTTGTAATTTACCAAAGATTAAAGGAAATAAATATAAATTTACATCTTATAACTCTAGCAATAAATACCTTTTCCTCTTTTCTTTTTGGTTTGTTTATTTCTGTTTTACCCAAGATAAGATCTTCAGCTTTTTCATCTCAATTATTATTGTTTTTGTTAATTGGTTTTTTAGGAAGCTTAAGTACTTTTTCTACTTTTATTTATGATTTATTTGATTTATTTATGAAATTTAAGTTTTTTAGAGCATTAAAACTTTTCATGCTTTCTTTTTCTTTAGGAATAATTGCCTTGTTTTTGGGATCTTTTTTAGGTAATTAATAAATGAGTCATTTTCTTAAAAAGAATAATTTCTTTTATATTTCAATAGGAGCTGTTACTGGTGCTTTATTTCGATGGCAAATTGATGATATCTTTATAGTTAATATAATTGGTTGTTTTTTATTGGGAGTTATAAATGCATTACCTATTTCTAATAAATACAAATTGATTTTTGGGTTTGGTTTTTGTGGATCCCTAACTACATTTAGTGGCTGGTCTTTTCAATTATTCCAATTAATTAGTAAAGGTTCATATAAATTATTTTTTTTGAATTCAGTTTTAATTGTGCTAATTGGATTATTTGCTATTTATATAGGTGATTTGTTTGCTAAGAAGTTATTAATTAGTTAAGTAAATCTTCAATGGCTTTTTGAATTTCAATACTGTCAGGTTCTACTGCACTTTTGAACCTTGAGATAGCCTCACCTTTTCTGTTGATAAGAAATTTTTCGAAATTCCAGGCGACATCACCAGTTGGATGGACTTGATTCAATGTTGTAAATGGCTCTGTTGTATTACCTTTTGCATGAACTTTTTGGAAAAGTTGAAAATTTGCTCCATAGGACATTGAACAGAATTTTTTTATCTCTCCTAACTCTCCAGGCTCTTGGTTTCCAAAGTCATTGCATGGAAAACCTAAAACTCTGAAGCCTTTTGATTCGTACTTGTCTTGAAGACTTTGTAGAGCTTCATACTGCTTTGTAAATCCGCACTTGCTTGCAACATTTACAACCAATAAGACATCTCCTTTGAAATGATCAAAAGTTATTTTTTCATTATCAAAAGTGAGGACTTCAACTTTGCTGATATTTACGGACATGGATATTGAAGTAACAAAAATGGAAGTTAGCCATAAAATAATAAAGGCTTGTTGCTCCGATTATGAACGAAGAATTAGGGGCATCCAATGAAACTCAATCTTTAGCGAATGGCAGTTTGGTCGCTGAGGCAGTTGCACAGCAATTAGAAGCAATGCTTTCGGCAGGGAATTACGATGGCGTTAAATCACTTCTGAGTCCTGTACAACCTGTTGATATAGCTCAGGCTATTGATACATTGCCCTTGATTTTGCAGGCCTTGGCATTCAGGCTATTAAATAAAAATGAAGCTATAGAAGTTTATGAGTATTTAGATCCCTCAGTTCAACAAAATCTTTTAGATCGCTTGAGATCAAATGAAGTACTCGACTTGGTGGAGGAGATGTCGCCTGATGATCGGGTACGTCTTTTTGATGAATTGCCTGCAAAAGTTGTTAGGCGTTTACTTGCAGAACTTAGTCCTGAGGAAAGACGAGTAACTGCTCAACTTTTGGGTTACGAATCTGAAACAGCTGGCAGATTAATGACTACTGAATTTATAGATCTTAAAGAATTTCTTAGTGTCTCTCAAGCATTGAAACTTGTCAGACAAAGAGCGACTTTTTCAGAAACAATTTATAGCCTTTATGTCACAGATAAAGAGAGACACTTGACTGGAATCTTATCTTTGCGGGATCTGGTGGTAGCTGACCCTGGAGCACTTATTGGTGAAGTTATGACAAGAGAGGTTGTCAATGTCAGAACAGATACTGATCAGGAAGAGGTCGCAAGAGCAATTCAAAGATATGATTTTTTAGCTTTACCTGTTGTCGATCTTGAAAAAAGACTAGTTGGTATTGTTACTGTGGATGACGTGATTGATGTTATTGAACAAGAGGCAACAAGGGATATTTATGCGGCGGGGGCAGTGCAAGCTGGTGATGAAGACGATTACTTCCAAAGCAATTTATTCGTTGTAGCTAGTCGTCGAATTGTCTGGCTTGCTGTTTTGGTTTTGGCGAATGGATTAACAACTCAAGTTATTGCTATGAATGATGAGGTTCTCAAACAAGTGGTTTTATTGGCTGCTTTCATTCCGTTATTAATTGGCGCGGGTGGCAATGTTGGGGCTCAAAGCTCAACAGTTGTTATTCGAGGTTTGAGTACTCAGCGAATTCAACGACTTGGTCTATTGAGAGTTATTGCGAAAGAATCATTGGCTGGAGCTTTGCTAGGAATTTTAATGGCTGTTTTCGTTGTGCCTTTTGCTTGGTGGCAAGGAGAGGGGCCTTTGGTTGCAACAGCTGTAGGTATAAGTTTGATAGCTATTGCAACTCTTGCTGCTACTGCAGGTGCCTCTTTACCTTTGCTTTTTGATCGCATGGGATTGGATCCCGCATTGATGTCTGCTCCGTTTATTACCACTGCTACGGATGTTGCAGGAGTGTTGATTTACCTGAAAACAGCTTCTTGGCTTCTAGCAAGATTGGCGTAGTACCCGACTAGGTGTTTGTACTCAAAGTGCGGGAAGCCGAGCTCCTTTTAATTGATCTTTACAATTCTTAGTAGTAAGCTTTACAAAACTCAACAAACCTATGAAAGCGGCAGTAGAGGCTCCTAATACCAAGAAATCAACTGTCGTTGCTTCTACAAGATCTGTATCAGATATAGATCTTGTTCGCTCCTATTTAAGAGATATCGGTAGAGTCCCTTTGCTCTCACATGAGCAGGAAATAACACTGGGAAGACAAGTTCAAGATCTTATGGTTCTCGAAAACCTCGAGATTGAACTTGAGAGTAATTTAGGTGAAAAACCAGATATCAGTTTTTTTGCTGAGAAGGCTGGAGTTTCCATCATCCAATTGAAAAAGAAGCTGAAAAGCGGAAGAAGAGCAAAAGAAAGAATGGTTGCAGCTAATCTACGTTTAGTCGTGAGTGTTGCAAAGAAATACACAAAGAGAAATATGGAGTTATTAGATTTAATTCAAGAGGGAACAATTGGGTTGGTACGAGGTGTAGAAAAGTTTGATCCAACTCGTGGATATAAGTTTTCTACTTATGCATACTGGTGGATTCGCCAAGGTATTACTAGGGCAATAGCAGAAAAAAGTAGATCAATAAGACTCCCAATTCACATAACTGAAATGCTTAATAAGTTAAAAAAAGGTCAACGGGAACTCAGCCAAGAACTTTCTAGAACACCAACATTAAAAGAATTATCTGAATACGTTGAATTGCCAGAAGACGATGTGAAAGATCTAATGAGTAAAGCTGGTCAGCCAGTTAGTTTAGAAACAAAAATCGGTGATGGAGAAGACACAATCTTATTGGATTTATTATCTAACGAAATTGATATGCCTTCTGAGCAGATAGAAAGTGATTGTATGAAAGGTGATTTAGAATCGTTACTCGAACAATTACCTGAATTGCAAAACCGTGTTTTAAGAATGAGATATGGCATGGATGGAGATGATCCCATGAGCCTGACTGGTATTGGAAGAGTTTTGGGTATTAGTAGAGATAGAGTCAGAAATTTAGAAAGAGATGGTTTACGTGGTTTACGAAAAACTGGTGAATCAGTTGAAGCTTATATGGCTTCTTGAATTATCTTTTTAAGAATTGGATTAACTTTTTCAGGCATTTCATCATGGGGGCAATGCCCAGCATTAGAAATAACATCTAAAGATTTTATACACTCAAAGTTTTGATACCATTTTCGAGCCTCTTTTACGGGTTCCCAAGGATCCTTTTCACCCCAGATTAAATGTACTCGATTGTCCAACTGATTAAGTAAATCTGGCGCAAGATAATCATCAAATAAATTAATAAAACCTCTAAAAGCTTCTGATGCTCCTTTTCCTTGAGTTGGTTGGAATAGTAATTCTATTAACTCTTTGTCAATATTGTTTCCACTTGGATAAGCTACTTTTAAAATCTTTTCAATAAAATTAGGATTTGCTGCATTTTTGAAAATATTAGAACTGAAAAGTCTTTGTCTAACTAAAGTTTTAATAACTGGTCTAAGAAATCGCATTAATAATGATTGTTCGGGTAAACGCTTGTCATCCATTGTCCTTTGAGCACAATCAATTAATACTATGCTTAAGCATTTGGTTGATAGTTTTTTTGAAGTATTTAATGCAATCACTCCCCCAATTGAATTTCCTATTAATAAGACAGGTTTTTTAACTATTTCATTACAGAAATCATATACTTGCTGACTCCAGTTATCAAAACAATAACTGAAATTTTCAGGTGTTTTCTTTTCGTATACAAGCTGTGAGTTTGGCTGGCTACTTTCTCCGAATCCCACTAGATCTAACGCATAGCATGGTGCAATTGAACTAAGGTATTTTTGATTAAATCTCCAATGATCTTTACATGCTCCGAAACCATGAATTAACACTATTGCAATTTCAGAATTATTATCTGTTGCTTCTACTTGCCATGCAATTTGATAATTTTTCCAATTCCATAATTGCTTCATAACTCTCGAGAGTATTCTAAATTATTTTTATTTAAAAGTATATCTTTTGTTAAGTCAATATTTTTTTTAAAAAATTATCGCATGGATTAGCTAGTAGAAAGTATTAATTTTAGTGAAAAATTAATTAAAAAAAATGATATTATTTAAGAATATTGTTTAGAGTTTGATTTATCTTGATGAGTAATATTCATTCTACTCGTGATATCCAAAATTCACTTCTCGAATGGTTTGAGGTAAATGGTAGACATTGGATACCTTGGAAATTAAAGCCTGATGGATCTATTCCTCAATCAGGTGAAATTATATCTCCGTATCAAATTTGGATCGCAGAGGTAATGCTTCAGCAGACTCAGTTGAAGGTTGTTATTCCTTACTGGGAGAAATGGATAAAGTTTTTCCCTACTTTGACTTATTTAGCAGAAGCTGATTTGGAGGATGTTCTTTTGAGATGGCAAGGTCTTGGATATTATTCACGTGCAAATCGAATACATCAATCCTCTAAAATATTAATTGAACTTGTTGGCAAAGATAAAGATCAAGATCCTTACTCTTGGCCTAAAGGAATAGATCAATGGATGTCTCTTCCTGGAGTTGGTAGAACTACTGCAGCTAGTATCATCTCATCTGCCTTTGACTTTCCTGAACCAATATTAGATGGAAATGTAAAACGAATTTATTCTAGATTATTTGCTAACAAAAGAACTTCTTTGATAGATGAGAAAAAATTATGGGAATATAGTTTTTTATTGATTTCAACTCTCAGTCCTAGGGATTTCAATCAGGCTTTAATGGACTTGGGAACAATTGTTTGTACTCCCAAAAAACCAAGTTGTTCTTTGTGCCCACTACAAAATTATTGTGTTGCATATACAAAGTACGATCCTGAGAACTTTCCTGAAAAAAGGATGAACCCTAAAAAGCCTCTTCAAGAGATTGGCATTGGACTTGTTTTTAATAAAAACGGCGAATTGCTTATTGACCAGCGTCCTGAAAGTTTCAGTATGGGTGGAATGTGGGAATTTCCAGGAGGGAAAAAAACCTCCGACGAACTTATTGAAAAGACTATCGAGAGAGAATTAAAAGAGGAGCTTGGAATTGTAGTCAAAGTTGGAGCAAAGCTATTATCTTTTGAACACGCCTATACTCACAAAAAACTTCATTTCACTGTACATATTTGTGAATGGATGTCAGGTGAACCTAAACCTTTGGCAAGTCAAAAATTACTTTGGGTGTCTCCGGAAAAACTTTTTGATTTTCCTTTTCCTGCTGCTAACGCAAAAATTATTTCTGAATTACATAAACATCTTTGTATTGGAAATAAAAAACTTTAAATCGCCAATAATAACTTTATTGATAAACAATTAAACATGAAGGCTGAAAGTGTAATTGCTATTGGGGAAGCGTTGATAGATCGACTTGGCCCTCCTGGAGGTGATCCTTTGTTTGATTTACCAGTAATAGATTGCTTTGGGGGTGCTCCAGCTAATGTTGCATGTGCATTAGGTCGCTTGGGTGTCAATGTTTCATTTATTGGTTCTCTTGGAAATGATGCTTTTGGTGACAATTTTAAGAATTTATTGGTTGAGAGAGGTGTTAATACCGCTGGATTGCAGAAAGACAACATTCGTCCTACAAGAGTTGTCTTGGTTCGTAGAGATTCTTTGGGAGAAAGGTTCTTTGAAGGATTTGAGGGGGATAAAGGATTGGGATTTGCTGATCAAGCTATATTTCGTGAACAAATTATAAAAAACTGGTCACTCGTTCAAGAAAACGCGAAATGGTTAGTTGTAGGGACTATTCCTCTTGCTTCAGAAATTTCTTCTAATGCTTTTTTATGGTGCCTAGAAACTGCTGTTAATGCAGGAATCAAGATTGTATTGGATCTGAATTGGCGTCCAACTTTTTGGCGTAAGGAAGTTTCAACAGTTTTGGAACCATCTATTGAAGAAAGAAATAAAATAATCTCTATTGCAAAAAAAGTTTCATTAATAAAACTCGCACGAGAAGAAGCTGAATGGTTTTTTCACACCTCCAATCCAGTTGAAATTTCATCATCTTTGCCTAATAGACCATCTGTAGTTGTGACTGATGGATCGCATCCTGTTTTATGGTTACTTAACAATCACTTAGGGAAATCATTTTCAATTGTTCCTTCTTCTGTAGTTGACACTACTGGAGCTGGTGATGCATTCACTGCTGGATTAATTTATAAACTCATGTCTGTGGAGTTGGATCAAATTAATGAACAAATAGCTAAAGAAATTATTAAATTTGCAATTGCATGTGGTTCGCATGTATGCCGAGGATTAGGAGCTATAGATTCACAACCTTACCTGGAAGATATTGATGGTTTATTGTCTTTTTCGAGAGGAGGTATGAGCTGAAAAAACCTTCCTTGATTGTTTGAAGAATATTCAAGTTTTCCTCTCCACGCATCGGGCATTGGAAGAGATAATCTTTCTGGCCATTCAACGACCATCAATGCTCCAAGGACTTTGGATTCCTCTTCTTCTTGTAAAAAAAACTCGTTTGCCGCATTTGGCTCTTCAATTCGATAAAGATCAAGATGTATTAATGGTGGAGACCCTAAAGGGTAATGCTGGGATAAAGGAAAAGTAGGAGAAGTTATGGGTTCTTGAATTCTTAAGCTTTTTGCAATTCCTTTAACTAATGTTGTTTTTCCTGCTCCAAGAGGCCCAAGTAAAAGGAGAATACGTAGATCTGGAAATTTTTTTGTTAATGTTGATCCTAATGACATCGTTGATTCAGGTTTATCCAGAGTCCAGCAGAAATTATTAGTTTGCTGAGCAAATGAATTAAAAACCTCGAATTGTTTTTCAGTATCTTTTTTCACAATCTCCCATAGAGAGTACAATTTATGTTTGCAGCAACCAAGTCAAATCTCAACAGTATTGAGAAAAATACTGATTACGTAGTTAACGATATAACCGAAGCAGAATTCGGGCGAAAAGAACTTTTGATAGCTGAAACAGAGATGCCAGGTCTAATGGCATTGAGGAAAAAATATGGATCCCAAAAACCATTAAAAGGAGCTTTTATTGCAGGTAGTCTCCATATGACTATCCAAACAGGGGTACTTATTGAAACTCTTGTTGAACTTGGCGCAAAAGTTAGATGGGCTTCTTGTAATATTTTCTCTACTCAAGATCATGCTGCTGCAGCTATTGCAAGTTCAGGTGTCCCAGTATTTGCTAAGAAGGGTGAGACTTTAAATGAATATTGGGAATATACACACAAAATTTTTGAATGGAGAGACGGTGAAGCTGCAAATATGATTCTTGATGATGGAGGTGATGCTACTGGATTAATTATTTTAGGTAGCAAAGCTGAAGAAGATATTTCAGTTCTTGATAATCCTTCAAATGAAGAAGAAATTGCCTTATTTGCTTCTATCAAGAAAAAGCTTTCTCAAGATCCAAATTTTTATTCAAAAGCTAAATCTTTCATAAAAGGTGTTACTGAAGAAACTACAACTGGTGTGGCTCGACTTTATCAAATGGAAAAAAGTGGAGAACTTGTTTTCCCAGCAATTAATGTGAATGATTCTGTTACCAAAAGTAAGTTTGATAATCTCTATGGATGTAGAGAATCTTTGGTAGATGGAATTAAAAGAGCTACAGATGTAATGGTTGCGGGCAAGGTCGCTCTAGTTATGGGTTATGGAGATGTTGGTAAAGGTTCTGCTCAGTCACTTAGAGGTCTAGGGGCGACAGTAATGATTTCTGAGATAGATCCTATATGCGCGCTTCAAGCGGCAATGGAGGGTTTTAGAGTTGTTAGGTTAGATGAAGTGGTTGAAGATGTGGATATTTTTGTTACTGCCACGGGAAACTTCCAAGTTATTCGTCATGAGCATTTAATTAGGATGAAGAATGAATCGATAGTTTGTAATATCGGCCACTTTGATAATGAAATTGAAGTTTCTTCCTTAAAGCCCTATGAATGGGAAAATATTAAACCTCAAGTTGATCACATAACTCTGCCTAGTGGTAACAAAATAATTCTTTTAGCAGAGGGAAGATTAGTCAACCTTGGATGTGCTACTGGTCATCCAAGTTTTGTTATGAGCAATTCTTTTACTAATCAAGTATTAGCTCAAATTGAATTATTCAAATATGGTGTTAAATATTTGAATAAAGTTTATGTTTTACCAAAACATCTAGATGAAATGGTCGCTATTCTTCATTTAGATAAGATAGGAGCAAAGTTAACTACTTTAACTAAAGAACAAGCTGATTACATTAATGTTCCAATTGAAGGTCCCTATAAGACAGATCAATATCGTTATTAATTTATTTAAATAGATCAAACTAAATGGAAATATCAGAATTTATATCTTCGTTACCAGTATTGATAGGAAATGCGGTTGAAACTAACCAGTGGATTGGATATGGAGCCATATTGTTGGCAATGTTTTTGGAAAATCTAATTCCTCCAATTCCCTCAGAATTGATAATGCCTCTAGGCGGCTTTTATGTGGCTCAAGGCCAATTAGATTTTTTTCCAGTTGTTTTAGCAGGATTAATAGGAACTGTAATCGGTGCTTTGCCTTGGTATGGAATTGGCAAATTAGTGAATGAAGAAAGACTGGAGAAATGGCTTGAGAACAATGGACGTTGGATTGGAATAAATCCTCAGGATCTTGCTCGAAGTCGTAAATGGTTCAACAGGTATGGCGTATCTTTGGTGTTTTGGGGAAGATTAGTACCAGGAATTAGGACTTTGATTTCAGTCCCTGCTGGGGTCGAGCTAATGCCCATTACCCCCTTTCTTTTTTGGACGACAGCAGGGAGCATGATTTGGACTTTGTTTTTAACAATTACAGGGTTTTATCTGGGAGAAAATTATGCAAATATCGAGCAATGGATTAGTCCTTTTTCTAGTATCTTTAAGATCATTATTATTTTATCGATTTCACTTGCAATAATAACTTTGATTTATAAAACCCTTCGAAAACTAATTATCAATTAAAAGAATATTTTTAAAATGGAATCTCATCACTGCTTGTTTGATTGAAAGAATTATTGCTTTGAAAATTACTATTTTCTGAATCTCTTTTTGATCCTAATAATTCAAGACGATCAACTCTTACAACGGGTTTGTTTCTATCTTCTCCGGTATTACGATCCTTCCAGCTATCCATTTTAAAGCTACCAGTTACGCCGATTAAAGAACCTTTTTTTACGTAATCGGCTGCGACCTGAGCTTGTTTACCCCAGATTTCCAGATTAAACCAATCTGGTTCATCCTCTCTATTTCTTCTATTTACAGCCATGGTTAGGTTTGCTACAACCGTGCCAGATTCAAAATATCTAACTTCTGGATCTCTTCCTGCTCTACCCACAAGAGTAACTGAATTTATTCCCATTTTTGCCTCCGATGTTTATTGGTTGCTAAATAATGTATTTATCTTAGTTCAACTCTCTTTATGATTGCTCAAATGATTGAAATCCGTGTTTTTTAACCGTTTCAAATTTTCCCGAGATATTGGGATCGATTTAGGTACAGCGAATACCTTGATTTATGTTTCTGGCAAAGGAATTGTTTTGCAAGAACCTTCAGTTGTGGCAATGGATTTAGAAGAAGGTATCCCTTTGGCTGTAGGGGATGATGCGAAATTAATGTTAGGGCGAACACCTGGGAATATACGTGCTGTTAGGCCCCTACGTGATGGTGTGATAGCTGATTTTGATGCAGCAGAACAAATGCTTAAGACATTTATTCAAAAGTGTAATGAGGGGAGAGGAATTATTGCACCTCGATTAGTAGTTGGTATTCCTAGTGGAGTGACGGGCGTCGAGAGAAGAGCAGTTCGTGAAGCTGGTCTTGCTGGAGCAAGAGAGGTGCATTTGATTGATGAACCTGTGGCAGCTGCAATTGGAGCTTCTTTGCCAGTCACAGAGCCTATCGGAACAATGATTGTTGATATTGGTGGGGGGACTACTGAAGTGGCTGTTCTCAGTCTTGGTGGAACAGTATTAAGTGAATCAGTAAGAGTAGCGGGTGATGAGATTAATGATTCTATTGCTACTTATTTGAAGAAAGTACACAATTTAGTAGTCGGGGAGAGAACTGCTGAAGAGATAAAAATTAAAATTGGCTCAGCTTTCCCATCTAATGAATTTGATTTGCAATCAATAGATGTCAGAGGATTGCACTTGCTCTCAGGTCTGCCTCGTTCCATCAATTTGAAAGCGGGCGATTTACGTGAGGCTATGTCAGAGCCCTTGAGCAAGATTGTTGATGCAGTAAAAAGAACTCTAGAGAGAACTCCACCTGAGCTAGCTGCAGACATCGTTGATAGGGGGATAATGCTTGCAGGTGGAGGAGCATTAGTTAGAGGAATTAGTGATCTTTTAAGTCATGAAACAGGAATTTTCACTCACGTTGCTGAGGACCCATTGTTGTGCGTTGTCAATGGATGTGGCTTGGTTTTGGATGATTTTAAATCAATGCGAAGAGTGTTGGATACGCCCGATTTTGCTAGAAATGTAATTAGAGATTGAACAATGATGAAAGCCCGAGGGAAAGTAGGGTTTCATTTGCTTTTAAAAAGTAGGTTTTGGGTAATATTTTTATTTGGAGCTTTATTGTTTGGGATTCGTTGGACAAAAGGAGCAGGATATTTAGATTTTTACTCTGTTTTGCTAAAACCTATACTCCCTGGCACTGCTCAAAGAGAATGGATTAAGGAAGGAGAAAATATTGAAAGAAGTATTCGATTAAAATTGCTTGAGGATGATAATAATCGTTTAAGAAAAGCTCTTTCTTTAAAGCAATTTAATAGTGAACAAAGAATTTCAGCCGCTGTCCTATCTCGATCTTCGAGAAATTGGTGGCAACTTCTAGAAATTAATAAGGGAGCAGAAGATGGGGTTTTGAAAGGGCAAACAGTAATTGGACCAGGTGGCTTAATTGGTCTTATTGATAGCACAACTCCACTGACCTCAAGAGTTAGATTATTGACTGATCCTGGTCATCAAGTAGGAGCTTGGATTGATCGAACCAAACGTCATGGAATTTTGACTGGGATGGGTACAAATAGACCAAAATTAATTTTCTTGAATAAAAATACTTTGGCTAAAATTGGAGATGCTGTAACTACATCTCCAGCAAGTACTTTATTACCCCCAAACTTAACAATTGGAATTGTTCAGTTTGTTGACGAAAAAGCTTTGCCTTCTCCATATGCAATAGTCCAATTAACGGCATCACCTGAGGCAATAGACTGGGTTCAAATTTTGAAAAATAATGACTAAAAATAATAATAAATTATTAATCTTTTTAGCAGCAATTTGCTTACCGGTTTTTATAGTTATATCTCCTGATTGGCTAAAAATAAATGGAATAACTCCATGCTGGCCTGTTATTTTATTGTTGCCATTCTCACTTAAAAGTACTCCTGTTAAGGCTGCTATAGCTTCTATTGTCTTGGGAGTTTTTATTGATTCTTTTACAATTAGTGATGTCTCTTATATTCCATCTTTGTTTCTTTTGTCTTTAGTGTGGAGTCAATATGGATTGCATAATAAAAAAATTGAATTATTTTTAAATATTGGTTTGATGGCCATCTTTGGAACTGCTTTTGTTGGTCTTTCTATTTGGTTTCAAAAAATTATTATATATAGCGTTCTAAGAAATAATTGGTTTCATTCTTGGTCAATTTATATATTAATTTCTGAGGTAATTATCACTGGATTAGTTGCCCCATTTTTTTCTTCGTGGCTTCTTCTTGCTTACAGAAAAAAGTAATTAGAAAAATTTTAAATCTTTAAAAATCGAAAAAATAATTATTTATTAGTGGGGTCTCTGTCTTTTAAATTAGTCAAAGGGCTTTGAATACCTGACTTGAAGATGATATCTTCTTATAACAAGAAGCCATTTTCGACACAAAATTTCGATGGTCCTGTCACTACGGCAACAGTTAATCTTATGACCTGTATTTTGGTTGTAGATGATGAACCAGCAGTACTGAAAGTCTTGGTTACAAGGCTTAACCTTGCTGGTTACCAGGTTTTATCTGCACAGGATGGAGAGCAAGCACTCGAGGTTTTTCACAAAGAAGCACCAGACTTAGTGGTTCTGGATGTCATGCTCCCTAAGATGGATGGTTTTGCAGTTTGTCGAAGAATAAGAGCAGAGTCTTGTGTCCCAATCATATTCTTGACGGCCCTTGAAGCTATTTCAGAAAGAGTTGCAGGTTTGGATTTAGGTGCTGATGATTACCTGGCTAAGCCATTTAGCCCCAAGGAGTTAGAGGCAAGAATTGCAACGATATTGAGAAGAGTTGGACCTGCTCCAACGGTTGACGAGCCTAGAGAGGTTCCTTCCGGGCAAGGAGTAATGAAACTTGGGGATCTTGTGGTAGACACAAATAGAAGGCAAGTCAGTAGAGGCGGAGCAAGAATAGGCCTTACATATACAGAATTTAGTTTGCTGGAATTATTGTTCCGTGATCCTGGACGTGTTGTGCCCCGAGCAGAGATTTTGGAACAGCTTTGGGGTTACCCGCCTAGGCGAGCGGCAGATTTAAGAGTTGTGGATGTATACGTAGCTCGTTTAAGGGGCAAGCTTGAACCAGATCCAAGAAACCCGGAATTGATTTTAACTGTAAGAGGTATTGGTTACGCTTCTCAAAGAATGGGAGAATTTCCTACTGCTATTGCCAGTTAGAGATTCATAGCTCAATATTGATAGATTGATAGTTTTTGCATTTGACCCGTTTTTTTCTGCCGTATCTATGAATTGCCTTGTCTGAATTAAGAGATACCCGCCTTGAGAAGGCAAAATCACTAAAGAGTCTGGGACAAGGTCCGTATGGTTTAAATTTTAGACCTACTGCCTCTTCATCTGTTTTACAGAAAAAATATGCAGACTTGCCAAATGGCGCAGAAAAAGCAGAAGAAGTGTCAATTGCAGGGCGTGTAACTTCTCGAAGAGTGATGGGCAAACTTGCTTTTTTTACTCTGGCCGATGAAACAGGCACAATTCAACTGTTTTTAGAAAAGGCGACATTAAATCAAAATGAAAATTCAAAGAATAATTTTGAGAACATTACCTCTCTTGTTGACTCTGGTGATTGGATAGGTGTATGTGGAATATTAAGGAGAACTGATAGAGGAGAGCTTTCTATCAAGGTTTTCGAGTGGTCAATGCTGTCAAAATCTTTACAGCCTTTACCAGATAAATGGCATGGACTTGCGGATGTAGAAAAGCGTTATAGACAAAGATATCTAGATTTAATTGTTAATCCGCAATCAAAAAAAACTTTTCGAACTAGAGCTTTGCTAGTTAGTTCAATTCGACGATGGTTAGATGAAAAAGACTTTCTTGAAATTGAGACCCCAGTTTTACAATCAGAAGCTGGTGGGGCGGATGCAAGGCCATTCATAACTCACCACAACACATTGGATTTACCTTTGTTTTTGAGAATTGCAACAGAATTACATCTTAAAAGACTTGTGGTGGGCGGTTTTCAAAGGGTTTATGAACTTGGAAGGATTTTTAGAAATGAAGGGATTAGCACTCGGCATAATCCTGAATTTACTTCTGTTGAAATTTATGAAGCTTTTTCAGACTATTTCGACATGATGGAATTAACAGAAAAATTACTTTCTTCAGTTTGCGAAAAGATTTGTGGATCGACCAAAATTAATTATCAAGAGCAAGAAATAAATCTGAAACCCCCTTGGAGAAGGGCAACGATGCATGAATTAGTTCAGGAATTCACTGGAATAGATTTTGAATTGTTTGGGGATAATGTTGACGATGTCAGAGCTGCAATGATTCGAGAGGGCCTACAAGCCCCTGATAAGGCTGATACTGTTGGGAGACTGTTGAATGAAGCTTTCGAGCAAGTAGTAGAGCCTAAGCTTATTCAACCCACATTTGTTATTGATTATCCAATTGAGATTTCTCCATTAGCGAGAAAACATAGAACTAAGAAAGGTTTAGTTGAAAGGTTTGAACTTTTTATAGTTGGTAGAGAAACTGCTAATGCGTTTAGTGAGCTAATTGATCCTATTGATCAAAAAGAACGTTTACTTTTACAGCAGGCAAAAAAAGAAGCAGGTGACCTTGAGGCGCATAGCTTGGACGAAGATTTTATTAATGCTCTTGAAGTTGGAATGCCTCCAACAGGAGGGCTAGGAATAGGAATAGATAGGTTTGTAATGCTATTAACTGACAGTCCTTCAATAAGAGATGTCATAGCTTTTCCACTTTTGCGACCTGAATCAAATTTAAAACAAACTGGAAAGTGACCCATCAGAGTGGATAATAGGCGAGTAAGTATTTTGTTCAGAATGAGTGGCGAGAGAGTTGGTTTTCGTTTTAAGCACGCAGATGCTGTTGTGAAACGGAATCCCCAAGGGCGTTCAAGACGCGGTTGGGTCATGGAACCTGTTGAGCAAACGACAAGCAGGGGGACGAAAATGCCTGCTTATCGTATTAGATGGAGAGATAGCGAGCGTCCTGAAATTGTTTTGCAACATATGCTCATTGCTGACCCTGATCCAACGCCTCCACCCGAAACTGTTAGTTTAGATGTCACTGATAATTAATCATTAAAGTATTAGTTTTCTTGAGAAGAATTTTTAGAAGATATTAATATATTTTTTCTTTTTAAAAACGTTTTATTGCATTAGCTAAATCTTTCTTTAAGTCATTAACTTTGTCTCTATCCCTTTTGTCATGAAGCTTTCGTCCTTTCCCGAGTCCTATTTTTAATTTAATCCATGAGCCTTTGAGGTAAAGACTTAAAGGTATTAATGCTAAACCTTTTCTCTCTAAACCTATTTTTAATTTTTCGATTTCTTTTCGATGCGCAAGAAGTTTTTTGATTCTTAGAGGTTCGTGATTGAAAAATTTACCGGCATGATTGTGAGGTGATATGTGAACATTATGTAGTTGAATTTGATCTTTTTTAATTAAACAAAATCCATCTTTTAAGTTTACTTTTCCAGCTCTAATAGATTTAACTTCGGTTCCAAGAAGCTCTAAGCCAGTTTCAAGGGTTTCTAGGATTTCATATTCGTACCTTGCTTGTCGATTTTCAGCTAAACGACGATTTCCATCAACTGAGGAATTTTTTTTTGATTTTTTCTTTCCCTTTTTGCTCATTCTTCTATTTACCTACATTTTTGTTGTAATGCCACTACCCTTCGGTCATGGCAATTGTGTCTTCAATTACTGATCATTCCCCTCTTCCTAATGATAAAGGAGAGGAAAGATTGGTTGGTTCTACTCTTTTAAAAGAGGAGCTTAAATTATCTAAGCAAGATTCACTTAGGCCTAAATCTTTTGATGAATTTATAGGTCAATCTGAATTAAAGAAAGTTCTTGAAATTTCTGTTAAAGCCTCTTTGACGAGAGGAGAAGCACTTGATCATTTAATGCTTTATGGACCTCCTGGATTGGGAAAAACAACTATGGCTTTGGTTATTGCTGAGGAATTAGGAGTTAAAGCTAGAGTTACAAGCGCTCCAGCACTTGAACGTCCAAGGGACATTGTTGGATTATTGATAAATATGCAGCCTCGTGAATTAATTTTTGTTGATGAAATTCACAGACTTAATCGTATATCGCAGGAACTTTTGTATCCAGCGATGGAAGATAGAAGGTTGGATTTAACTGTAGGTAAAGGCACTTCCTCAAGAATGCGATCACTCGAAATTCCCCCTTTCACCTTGGTTGGTGCTACTACAAAGCCCGCCGCTTTGAGCTCCCCTATGCGAGATCGTTTTGGTATAACTCAGCGACTAGATTTTTACAATTATTTGGATCTTGAAAACATAATTAAAAGATCTGCAAACCTGATTAATTTATCAATTTCAGAAGATGCATCTCATCAATTAGCCAGAAGAAGTCGAGGTACTCCCAGAATTGCAAATAGGCTCATACGAAGAGTTAGAGACTATGCAGAAGTTCATTCCTCTTCAAAAATCATTGATGTGCAACTTGTTAATGATGCACTTGATCTACATCGTGTGGATCAAAGAGGATTAGATGCAACAGATAGAAGTTATTTAGGCTTGTTAGTTAATCAATATCAAGGCGGACCTGTAGGACTTGAAACTTTGGCTGCTGCGTTGGGAGAAGATTCAACCACTCTTGAAACTGTAGTTGAGCCTTATTTAATGCAAATTGGTTTTTTACAAAGAACAGCTAGGGGAAGGGTTGTTACTCCAGCAGCAGAAAAACATTATCTGCTATCTTCGTCAAATAAAATAGATAAATGATCAATATAAGAGTTGTAAAAGCTTTACTTCTGCTTTCTATTTTTTTTATACCATTCTCTACTCAAGCAAAGGTGCTTCCTAAGTCTTTATTCGATAAAGCTCTTCAAGAAAGTAAGGATGGGGATTTTGTTCAAGCTGAAAAAGATTGGAGTTTTTACTTAAATGACAACCCAGAGGATGTTGCTGCATTAAGTAATAGAGGGAATATTCGTCTTGCTCTAGGTGATCCTCAAGGCGCTATGGAAGATCAAACTATGGCGATACAAATTTCTCCTGAAGATTTAGACCCTTACTTGAATAGAGGAATTGCTGAAGAAGCTTTGCAGCTTTGGGAAGATGCGAGTAATGATTATAAATACGTTTTAAAGAAGAATCCTAAAGATGTTTCAGCTCTATATAACTTAGGTAATGTTATGGGTTCTATGGATAATTGGATTGAAGCGAAGAGATTATTTTCTCAAGCTGCGTCTTCTAATAATTCTATAGCTATGGCTAGATCGAGTGAGGCCCTTGCAATTTACCAATTGGGTGATCTTGAACTCGCTGAAAAAAAAATTAGAATTTTAATTCGTAAATATCCCTTATTCGCAGATGCTAGAGCAGCACTAAGTGCGCTTCTATGGTGTAAAGGCTTCACAGGTGAAGCTGAAAGTAATTGGGCTGCAGCTGCTGGACTAGATATTAGATACCGTGAGAGAGATTGGTTGTTGAATATCCGCCGTTGGCCTCCAAAACCTACTAATGATTTGATTGCATTTCTTGCGTTGGAGGATAGATGAAAGACTTAGTGAAAAAAATTGAAGCTTTGTCTGAGGAGATACTTCCTGACTTGCTTCTATTACGTCGTCACTTCCATGCTCATCCAGAACTCAGTGGTCAGGAATATCAAACTGCTGCTTTTGTAGCTGGGGAATTGAGGAAATCAGGTTGGGAAGTAAAAGAAGCAGTTGGTAAAACTGGCGTAGTTGCTGAAATGGGTGATAAAAGCGGACCTGTTATTGGCTTACGCGTTGATATGGACGCTCTGCCAATCGAGGAGAGAACAGGTTTGGATTACTCTTCTTCAATCCAAGGCTTGATGCATGCATGTGGGCATGATCTGCATACTTGTATCGGTTTGGGAGTGGCAAAAGTATTAGCAAACATTAAATTTACAAATTCTCGAATCCGAATCATTTTTCAACCTGCTGAAGAAATTGCACAAGGTGCAAATTGGATGAGAGCTGAGAATGTTCTTGAGGGAGTTCAAGCTCTCTATGGAGTACATGTTTATCCCGATTTATCAGTTGGAAAAATTGGAATAAGAAGTGGTACTTTTACAGCTGCCGCTGCTGAATTGGAAATAGATATTATTGGTCATGGAGGGCATGGAGCTAGACCCCACGAAGGCATAGACTCCATTTGGATCGCTGCAAAAGTCATTGGTGAACTGCAAGAGGCTATTAGTAGACGTTTAGATGCTCTTTCGCCAGTAGTGATTAGTTTTGGGAAGATTTCAGGAGGAAATGCTTTTAATGTAATCGCAGAGAGGGTCAAGCTTCTTGGTACAGTAAGGTGTCTGGATAGCAACCTTTATCAAAAATTGCCTCAATGGATTGAAAAAATAGTACAAAATATAGCTTCTAATTACGGAGCTAAGGCTAATATTAACTTCAAGTCAATAGCGCCTCCAGTCTATAACGATCCAGATTTGACTGATTTGTTATCCAATTGTGCGAAGAATTTTATGAATAAAGAAAATATTGTTTATTTAGAAAAACCATCATTAGGTGCTGAAGATTTTGCTTTCTTTTTGCAAGATGTTCCTGGGACGATGTTTCGATTAGGTGTCGCTGGAGCTCAAGGTTGTGCTCCATTGCATAGTGGATATTTCTCTTTGGATGAAAGAAGCCTGGAAATAGGTATAAAAATATTGTCTCAAGTATTAATAACGACTACTAAAACTCCTCAAGATATTTAATTGCTTATTTTATGAAGAGATTGGGTAATCCATTAATTTCAATTTCAGCGCCTTTGCTCATTTTATTGGCAATTACTGGCTTATTACATAGAGAAGGAAAAAATAAAATCCAAGCGATACCTGCTCTAGTAGTTGGAAGTGGATTGGTTCTGACTGGGGCGGTTAGAAGATTTAGACGACGACGAATGTTGTTTCTAGAGATGAAAGAGGATATGAATGATCATAAATTTTAACTCGTTAACTTTTTATCTATAAAAACTTTAGGGTTTAGTTGGGGATTTCGAGCTAATTTGTATTTATCACTAGGGGTGCCATATCGCTTCGCGAATGGCTGAGATCACACCCTCTGAACCTGATCTGGTTTGAACCAGCGTAAGGAAAGTGAAATCTTGTGATCTTTGCATAATGCTCCCTTTCTTATTCAATAGCTTTTTAGTTCATGCGGAATTCATGGGTTGCTTCCAGAAAGGGTAAAAACAATGTTTCTCAGATGCATTTTGCTCGTAAAGGTGAAATTACTGAAGAAATGGTTTTCATCGCAAAGCGAGAGAATCTTCCTGAGACTTTGGTTATGGAGGAGGTTGCACGAGGTAGGATGGTTATCCCAGCGAATATTAACCATACGAACTTAGAGCCAATGGCAATAGGTATTGCCTCCTCATGTAAAGTCAATGCAAATATTGGTGCTTCGCCTAATGCAAGCGATATTAGGGAAGAATTAAAGAAGCTTGAACTGGCAGTAAAATATGGCGCAGATACTCTTATGGATCTCTCTACTGGAGGCGTAAATTTAGATGAGGTTCGAACAGCAATTATTAATGCCTCCCCTATCCCGATTGGGACAGTTCCTGTTTATCAAGCGTTAGAAAGTGTTCACGGATCTATTTCAAGGTTAACTGAGGATGATTTTCTACACATTATTGAAAAGCATTGTCAGCAAGGAGTTGATTACCAAACAATTCATGCAGGCTTATTGATTGAACATTTACCCAAGGTTAAAGGTCGTATTACTGGAATAGTTAGTCGTGGTGGAGGAATTCTTGCTCAATGGATGCTTTATCACTACAAGCAAAATCCTTTGTTTACTCGTTTTGATGATATTTGCGAAATATTTAAACGTTATGATTGCACTTTTTCTTTAGGAGATTCATTAAGGCCTGGATGTCTGCATGATGCATCCGATGAAGCTCAACTGGCTGAGTTGAAAACCCTTGGTGAATTGACTAGACGTGCGTGGAAGCATGATGTCCAAGTCATGGTCGAAGGACCGGGTCATGTTCCTATGGATCAAATTGAATTCAATGTTAGGAAGCAAATGGAGGAGTGCTCAGAAGCTCCTTTCTATGTTCTAGGTCCATTGGTAACAGATATATCTCCTGGTTATGACCACATTTCAAGTGCTATTGGTGCAGCTATGGCGGGTTGGTACGGGACCGCGATGCTTTGTTACGTAACACCTAAGGAACATCTTGGGTTACCAAACCCTGAGGATGTCAGGGAGGGATTGATTGCTTATAAGATTGCTGCTCATGCTGCAGATGTCGCTAGACATAGATCAGGAGCACGTGATCGTGATGATGAATTAAGTAAGGCTCGGAAAGAATTTGACTGGAACAAACAGTTTGAATTGTCCTTGGATCCAGAAAGAGCGAAGCAATATCACGACGAAACTTTGCCTGAAGAAATTTTCAAAAAAGCAGAGTTCTGTTCAATGTGTGGTCCTAACCATTGTCCAATGAATACAAAAATTACAGATGAAGATCTTGACAAATTAGATAATCAAATAAAGTTAAAAGGTGCAGCTGAACTAGCTCCCTTAAAGTTAAACAAAGAAAATTAGTTCTTTGTTTAACTTTTTTTAATCGTATGAACTATTAAAATAATTGATTTTATTTCTTCAGAAGATTTCTAGATTTCTCTACTACGTTCTCAACTGTAAATCCAAATTTTTCCATACATAATCCACCTGGAGCAGAGGCTCCAAAGCTATTCATAGTAACGCTGTCTCCATCAAGACCAATATATTTATGCCATCCGAAGCTCTCTGCAGCTTCAACCACTAGGCGTTTTCTTATATTGGAAGGTAGCACTTCTTCTTTATAACTTTCGCTTTGTTCTTCAAAAAGTTCTACGCATGGCATAGAAACAACGCGAACTTTTCTGCCTTCTGAAGTTAGTGTTTTCGCTGCTTGTACGCATAAATCAAGTTCAGTTCCAGTTCCTATAAGTATGACGTCCGGGTTGCCATCGCAATCTTCAAGTACGTATCCACCTAACGAAACTTTTTCTACTGATGAATTTTGTTGATTGGCCATGCCCTGCCTACTTAGGCATAAAGAACTCGGTCTTTTGCGATTTTTAATTGCAACTTTATATGCTCCACTGGTTTCATTGCCATCTCCTGGACGGAAAACCAGCATATTTGGCATTGCTCTTAATGATGGAATGGTTTCAATTGGTTGATGTGTTGGTCCATCCTCACCAACACCTATGGAATCATGAGTTAAAACATAAATAACACCTAGCTCGCTTAGTGCGGAGAGACGCATTGAACCTCTCATGTAATCTGCGAAAACTAAAAAGGTTCCACCATATGGGATTAGACCACTATCGTGGTATGCAATACCATTCAAAATGGCCGCCATCGCATGTTCTCTAACGCCGAAATGTAAATAACGTTTTTCAGGACTTTCGTATTGAAAAGATCCAGTTTCACCCTTGATATCTGTGTAATTTGAATGCGTTAAATCCGCAGAGCCCCCTATTAATTCAGGAATATTTGGTCCCAGAGCACCTAAACATATTTGAGAATGCTTTCTTGTAGCAAGGCCCTTGTCGTCCGCTGTGTATGTAGGCAAATCTTTGTCCCATCCTTGAGGTAGCTCACCTCTAAGCATCCGTTCAAATTCAGATGCTTCAGCTGGATACTTTTCTCTGTAATTAGCAAGGGTTTTATCCCAGTCGGCCTCAAGTTGTGATCCTCTTTCAATAGCTTGACGATATTGGTCATATACATCTTGAGGAATATTAAAAGGTTCATATGACCAATTAAGTTCTTTCCTTGTCAGTTCGGCCTCTTCTTCTCCAAGCGCTGCTCCGTGAATCCCAGCTGTATCACTCTTGTTTGGAGAACCAAATCCAATGGTTGTCGTAATTTTTATAATTGAGGGCTTATCGCTAACTGCTTTAGCTTTTTCTATAGCTTTAGAGATGCCTTCTACATCGGTATTCCCTTCAGGTATTTCTTGAACATGCCAACCATAAGCTTCATATCTCTTTAATACATCTTCCGTAAAAGATACATCTGTTCTGCCATCAATTGTGATGCTGTTGTCGTCGTATAGAGCGATTAATTTTCCAAGCTTTAGATGACCAGCAAGAGAACAAGCTTCTGAGGCTATTCCTTCTTGATTACATCCATCACCCATAATTACGTACGTGTAATGGTCTACAACTGTTGAATCAGGCTTATTAAATTTGGCTGATAAATGCGCTTCTGCTATTGCAAGTCCCACTGCATTTGAAATTCCAGCTCCCAATGGTCCAGCAGTTACTTCTACACCTGGTGTCTCGAAGGTTTCTGGATGACCAGGAGTTTTCGCACCCCATTGTCGAAATTGTTTTATGTCTTCCATCGTTACAGAGTCGTATCCAGTTAAATGCAAAAGTGCATACAACAACATGCAACCATGACCCGCGGAAAGAACGAATCTGTCTCGGTTAAACCATTTCGGATTTTTTGGATTATGACGAAGATGTTTGTCCCATAATGCGTAACCCATCGGTGCACAGCCCATTGGAAGTCCTGGGTGACCGCTATTAGATTTATTAACTGCGTCAACTGCGAGCATTCTGATGCTATTGATGCATAGCGTGTCTAGAGAATTAGTCAGAGCAACCATTTGTATTTAGTGAAAAAATTTTAAGTGAACAGTGAAGAAAAATTGATTAGATCATTTGTCGAAAAGCTAGACAGACATTGTGACCGCCAAACCCGAAAGAGTTAGATAGCACGACGCATAATTTCTTTTCTCTTGCTTTGTTGGGAACATAATCAAGATCACAATTTGGGTCGGGATTGGAATAGTTAATTGTTGGCGGAATTATTTCATGTTTTATTGCTAAAACACAAGCAACAGCTTCTATTCCACCTGAGCCTCCCAATAAATGCCCCGTCATTGATTTAGTAGAGCTTGTGGGAACTTGGAACGCATGATTCCCTAATGCAGTTTTAATTGCCGAAGTTTCATTACTGTCATTTGCTGGAGTACTTGTTCCATGAGCATTGATGTAATCGACCTGCTCAGGATTGATTTTTCCATCATTTAATGCAAGTTTCATGGCTTCTGCACCTCCTACACCTCCTGGTGTAGGAGATGTGATGTGATGAGCATCACATGTGGTTCCATACCCAATTATTTCTGCATGGATTGTTGCGTCTCTTTGTAATGCATGGTCAAGAGTTTCTAAAATTAATACTCCTGCTCCTTCTCCAATTACGAATCCATCTCTTTGAGAATCAAATGGCCTACTAGCTGTAGATGGATCGTCATTCCTAAAAGATAAGGCCTTGGCACTCGCAAAACCTGCTACCCCTAGGGGAGTGATACTTGCTTCTGCTCCGCCACAAACCATTGCATCTGCCTTACCTAATTGGAGAAGTCTGAATGCATCACCAATAGCATTTGATCCTGCAGCACAAGCAGTTGAAACTGCTGAACTTGGACCTTTAGCTCCAAGTGCAATTGCAGTCAGACCAGTAGCCATGTTTGGAATCATCATGGGCACGGTAAATGGACTTACTCGATTAGCTCCTTTGTTGTTTAAAACATGTGCTTGAGTTTCCATTGTCAGCAATCCTCCCACCCCAGATCCAATAATCACTCCAATTCTTGCGGAATTTGAATCGTCAATTATTAGACCTGAATGATTCAGTGCTTCTTTTGCTGCAATGACTCCAAATTTTGAGAAACGATCCCATCTTTTGGATTCTTTTGGCTCTAATATGCCTGTTGGGTCAAAACTTTTTACCTCTGCTGCAAATCTGCAGGCATGGGCTGAGGCATCAAAGAGTGTTATTTGATCTACCCCGTTTTGACCAGATTGAAGGCCTTGGAGGTAACTTTCTAGGTTATTGCCAATAGGAGTAATGGCACCAAGACCTGTGATAACAACTCGATGGAGTTTCTCCATCATTTAAACCTCAAGACTGTTTTTCTTCGATGTATTTGACTGCATCCCCGACAGTGGCAATGCCCTCTGCAGCCTCGTCAGGGATCTCTATGTCAAATGCTTCTTCGAGAGCCATAACTAATTCGACAGTGTCGAGCGAGTCTGCACCGAGATCGTTTTGGAAATTTGAATCCGGTTTCACTTCACCGGCTTCAACGCTAAGTTGTTCTGCGACGATAGAACGAACTTTTTCAAGGATTGCTTCCTGGGACATAACCTTCTTAGACCTGACTTCCAATCTTACGGGTTAGAGTGTCGAGTTAACAAAAGTGACGGCATTGCAACTATTTTTTTTTATGTAGCGAAACGTAGGTATAGTTTTATACATCAAGGAAATATGGGTTGGTAATTTGTCACACGCCGTCAAAATCTATGACACCTGTATTGGCTGCACCCAATGCGTAAGGGCTTGTCCACTGGATGTACTTGAAATGGTCCCATGGGACGGATGCAAAGCTTCTCAGATAGCTTCATCTCCAAGGACTGAAGATTGCGTTGGGTGTAAGCGGTGTGAAACTGCTTGCCCAACTGATTTCCTTAGTATCAGGGTCTACTTAGGTGACGAAACCACTAGAAGCATGGGCTTAGCGTATTAACAATTAGTATTTGTTTTGACGAAGGTTTATTTTATAAATAAATAATTTGTGATTTTAATTTAATTATATGTGTGGCATTTTTGCTGTTATTGGATCAAGAGAAGTTTCTTCTATACTTATTGATGGGTTGAGAAAACTGGAATATCGAGGATATGACTCTGCAGGGATGGCAACAATTGACCATTCAAATAGCGATCAAATTGGAAAGCTAAATATCAAAAAATCAAAAGGGAAGCTGATTAACCTTTCGAATTTAATTAAAAAAAATCCTCCAAAAGGTCATGTAGGTATTGGGCATACGAGATGGGCTACTCATGGTAAACCCAACGAGAGAAACGCTCATCCTCATATCGATTTCTCAGATCAAATTGCAGTTGTGCAGAATGGGATTATTGAAAATCACAGGGATTTATCTAAAAGACTTAAACTTAAAGGAATTAAATTTACCTCCGAAACTGATACTGAGATAATTCCACATTTGATCGGGCTTGAAATAGAACAGTCTCTAGATAATGGGCTTTCCCCTAATGGACAAACATTATTAAAAGCTGTTCAAAAAGTTTTGACTTTGTTAGATGGAACTTATGCCATAGCAGTGATTTGGTCAAAGGCTCCTAATGCTTTGGTAGTTGCTAGCGGACAAGCACCACTAGTTCTAGGCTTTGGAGAAGGTGAGTTTTTTTGTGCAAGTGATACCCCAGCTTTAGCGGGATTTACGCGTACATTTTTACCTTTAAAGGATCATGAAATTGCACTATTAACTCCATTAGGAATTGAACTTTATGATGATGATGGAAATAGGCAGCATAGAGCACCTTCGCTGCTAAACGGCGCCGAACTTTCTGCGGATAAAAGAAATTTCCGTCATTTCATGCTTAAAGAAATTTATGAACAGCCAGAGAAAACACAATTATGGATAGATAGATTTTTGCCTATGGATTTGCCGTTGAAGGATTCAGTGGCTTTCCCGATCTCTACTTTGATTCTTGAAAAAATAGAACAAATACAAATTCTTGCCTGTGGTACTAGCAGACATGCAGCTATGGTTGGTGCTTATTTGTTGGAACAGTTTGCAGGAGTGCCAACAAAGGTATATTTCGCAAGTGAATTTCGATATGCTCCTTCTCCGCTTTCTCCCAATACTTTGACAATAGGAGTAAGTCAGTCGGGCGAAACAGCTGACACCTTAGCTGCGCTGAGGATGGAAAAAGTGAGAAGAGATTCTACTGATGATGATAATTTTTCTTTTCACCACTTGGGAATTACTAATAGAGTTGATAGCTCATTTGGTCGCGAACTAAAAAATGTTATTGATGTTGGATCAGGTATTGAAATAGGTGTTGCAGCAACTAAGACTTTCTTGGGCCAAATGATGTCCTTTTATGGCTTAACACTTTTATTTGCTTCTCATAGACAAAAAAGAACTTCTCAAGAAATTTTGGATCTCTTGAATGAGTTGAGATTGATTCCTAAACAGCTAACAGATCTTATAAAAAAGCATGACACTCTTTCACAGGAAATAGCACATTTGTTTGTTGAAACAAAAGATGTAATTTTCTTAGGTAGAGGTATAAATTATCCAATTGCTCTTGAGGGCGCTCTGAAACTAAAGGAAATAAGTTACATTCACGCTCAAGGCTATCCAGCTGGGGAGTTAAAGCATGGACCAATAGCACTCTTAGATCAAAACGTTCCAGTAGTATCTATTGCTGCTCCAGGTATGGTTTATGAAAAAGTTCTTAGTAACTCTCAAGAGGCGAAGGCTAGAGATGCACGTTTAATTGGGGTATCCACGGATGGACCGGGATCAGAAATGTTTGATGAATTATTTACTATTCCTAAAGTTAGTGAATGGGTTAGTCCTCTTTTGACTGTGATACCTTTACAGCTATTTAGTTATCATATAGCTGCTCATAAAGGTTTAGATGTTGATCAGCCTAGGAATTTAGCAAAAAGTGTAACTGTGGAATAAAAATACGAGAGTTTAAATAATTTTCCCTAACCAATTTCTCTAATTTTTAATAATAAAATCATGGCTTTTTATTAACTAGGATTTTTTGTTCTTCCATAGGAATCTTCAAAACGGATGATATCTTCTTCATCTAAATATGTACCACTTTGAACTTCAATAAGCTCAAGTTTCATTCTTCCTGGATTACTTAATCTATGCTTGCAACCTAAAGGAATAAAAGTACTCTCATTTTCACTTAAAAGTTGTTTTTCTCCATTTTTTTCTATCAAGGCTGTTCCATTAACTACAATCCAATGTTCAGCTCTATGATGATGCATTTGTAAAGAAAGAGAAGCATTTGGCTTAACTTCTATAAGCTTGACTAGCCATCTATTCCCCTCAACTATTGTCGTATAATTGCCCCAAGGTCTGTAAATTTTTCTGTGACTTTTACCTTCTGGAAAATCTAATGAACTAAGGTTTTTTACTATGTTTCCAATATTTTGAGATTGATCTCTATTAGCAATTAATATAGCATCGTTTGTATCTACAACTATTAGATTTTCTATTCCTATTCCTATTATAAGACGCTGTTCACTTTTTAAATAACAGTTTTTACTTTTTTCAGCTATGACTCTACCATTTATATAGTTTCCATCATTATTTTTTTGACTAATATCCCATAAAGATTTCCAACTTCCTATATCATTCCATCCAACATTTAAAGGAAGAACCGTTCCTAAGTTTGTTTTTTCCATCACTGCAACATCTAAAGAGATTTTTGGACATTTTTTGAATGACTTTGGCTCTAATCTTAGGAAATCAAGATCTACTACATCTTTCTCAATAGCTCTTTTGCAATGATTAATTATATCTGGAGCGAATTTTTCTAATTCATTTATTATTGAACTAGCTTTAAAAAGAAACATACCACTGTTCCAAGTGTAACGAGAATCTTTTATTAATTTCTCTGCTATATCTTTATTAGGTTTTTCTATAAATTTATTTATTTCTAACCCCGTTATTTGACCTTCTTTATTAGGTGCTTCTTTTGCTTCAATATAACCGTAACCGGTTTCTGCACATGTGGGAATAATACCAAAAGTAACTAGCCTTCCTTGATTTGCATAGGTTTTTGCTGATTGAATCACTCTTTTAAACTCATCTATATTTTCTATTAAATGATCAGCTGCCAAAATTAAAAGCAAAGGATCTTTACCTGAAGAAATTGCTTGAAGCGCAGCAACTGCAATGGCTGGAGCAGTATTGCGACCTACTGGTTCAAGAATGATTGCTTGAGGAGTTGTGTTTAGATCTCTAAATTGTTCTGCAACTATGAACCTATGATCTTCATTACATATCAATATCGGTTTTTTAAGTCCCTCTAAGCCCAAAAGTCTTTCATAAGTATTCTGCAAAAGAGTTTTCTTTGTGCGTGAATCTAATGCTAAGAATTGCTTGGGATAACTTTCTCTTGAAAGTGGCCAAAGTCTTGTTCCTGATCCACCACTGAGAATGACAGGAATTATTGAGTTGTCAGTTATTTCCATTAAGAACTTAGTATTGCATGTTTGAAGTTCTGATTAAAAATCTGAATGTTTTTTAGAGTTCCAGCAAGCCTGGGGGTGGATCGATTAGCAGCCATTTTTCTTTGATTTCTATTTCTGGGATAATTTCTTTAACAAAAGGTACCAAAACTTTTTTGCCTTCTACCAACTCTATCTCTAGAAGGTCGTTCCCTCCTTTGATTAAGTCAGTTACATAACCAATTACAGTTTTTTTGGGACCTTTTCTTGCTTCTAAACCAATTAAATCAAAATAATGGTACTCATCTTTACTCAAGCTTGGCCTACTATCTTCTGGGATGACCAATTTCCATCCGATAATTTCCTCTGCAGAACTCCTATTAGATACTCCCTCGATAGTAATTACATAGATTGATTTGCCTGGGATAAGTGTTCCTTTTTTTAAATTAACTTCAGTGGGTAATTCGTTGCCTTTTTGAATCCATCGTTTTCCTGGCTTTGTAAACCTCTCAGGAAAGTCGCTGCTAGGTTTAATTCGAATATCTCCTCTTAAACCTTGCGGAGCAACAAGTTCTCCTATTGACATCCATTTACCTTCTTCGATCATTTTTATAAGTAGACTTTTTAAAAGTTTATTTGAATATGTTTAATTATGACTGACTCACAAGATCCTATTCTCCCAGGGACAACAGTAACTGTTAATAACCAAGAGTCAATCTATAATGGCTATGAAGGCTTTGTTCAAAGAATAAGTGGTGATAAGGCTGCAGTACTGTTTGAGGGGGGGAATTGGGATAAATTATTGACACTACCTCTAAAAGATCTTATTAAAAGCTAATTAATATTATTTTTAAGTAATTAATTACTGATCAATACAATTATTATCCATATGTTTTAACGCTTTGCTTGCGGCATCTTTTTCTGCTTGTTTTATTGATTTCCCCCAACCTTCAGCTTTTGATTGATTTTTGATGTAAACAGTACAAAAGAATCGTTTGGGATTGTTATGCTTTTTGTCAATTTCAATTGTTTTATATATTGGTATAGATAATCCCTCACTTTGGGTTAATTCCTGAAGTGCTGATTTGTAATTTTTCTTATGAGGATCAGCTAGAACTTCTTTGCTTTTTTTATCCCAGAATGGAATAAGCCAATTTTTTATAGGATCTAAAATAGTCAGACTTTCATACAAAGCTCCTATTAATGCCTCCGTTGCCTCAGCTTGAATAGTGGAATTTGCTGATTTGTCTTTAAGGGCTTTTTTCCCAATGACTAATACACTATTGATCTTTATTGTTTTACCAACTTCCTCGAGCCATTGATCACTTACAAGATGTGATCGAAGTTCAGACCTTTCCCCAACTTGCATATATGGATATTTATTTTTTATGAAATCTGATGCAATTAGTCTTAAAACTGCATCTCCAAGAAATTCAAGTTTCTCATAATTAATTTCACTATTAGCTGAACTATGAGTTAGTGATTCATTGATAAATAAAATATTTTTTATTTTTTCATTAGTAAATTCTTTTTGATATTTCTGATCTAAATTTAGACCTTTTATAAAATTAATTATTTCTTCTACTCTTTGAATTGAGATTTTCATAATTATTTAAAGCTCATCATTGAATGTATAAAAAAATAGGTTTTTGACTTCAATTTCGTTGTATAAAATTAATAAAGTGAAAGCAGGTCATAAGCCGGGTTCTGTTCATTCTTCTTTCTTTAGAAATTGAATGGGTAATCATCTATCTGGGACTAACGTTACCGATAGCCTCAAGCGGCTCTCCTTAGGGACAAGGTCTATGGCCATCCAGTGCCCCTCGCCTTGCTCCTGGCCGGGGTTTACCTAGCCAGCACCTCTCGATGCTGCTGGTGCGCTCTTACCGCACCTTTGCACCCTTGCCGCGCTTGTTGGGATTTCCCCATTCAGCATTAGGCGGTGTATTTCTGTGGCACTATCCTCACGGTCACCCGCACTGGGAATTACCCAGCAAGCCTGGCCAAATAGGAGCCCGGACTTTCCTCAATAGAATTCTCCAGCTTTGTGCTGAAGTTCAATTGCGATCACCTCCCCTGCTTTCCACTCCATCATGCCTCAAGGCATAATTAATTTCAGGGGGCTGTAGCTCAGTTGGATAGAGCGACGGTTTCCTAAACCGTAGGTCGTGGGTTCAAGTCCCGCCAGCCCCGTGCAAAAAACGAATTAAAACTAAAAATATGTAGTCCTATATGTGGTGGGTGTGCAAAATCCTTACTCTCTCGCTAGCGTAGTTTTAGTGAATCAGTCAAAATGGCCCAGCTTCACGATCTTCGCTTGCGATTACTTGTTCAACAAGAGAGTGAGCATATATCCAAATCACAGCCGAGTGATTTAGATTTATCCATTGTCCAAGCTCGATGCTTGTGTTGGTTAACACTTCTGGCCGAAGCACATGAAGATCAAGCTAATGATGCGGAAGGACGAGGCGATACAGAACAAGCAATGGGATGGTTTGCTGACTCAATGAGATTACGTGATGTCATTCAAGTAGTTACAAGCGTTGAAATACCTCTGCCTGAAAGCTCTGATTCAGATAGTAATGATGCTGCAGGAGACTTGTTTAACGATGAGCCACCTATGACGGCCTAAAAAATGCAATGATGGTTTTTAAGCTGCCTTGATCAAGGTGCCTGAAGAACCATGCCAATGTCCAGATTGCCTCAGATTTTATCGAGAACATGATCGTTTGATTAGAGAGTTTCCCACCTTGCGTAAGCAACAAGAGATTAATTGGGCTGCTCTTCAATCTTTTAGAACGTTATGTGGACGAGTTTTAGAAGATTTGCAAAAGAAACTGAATTCAAATTCATCCAATCAATCTGGAGAGAATTGTCCAAAAGCGACTATTGATAAGAATGAAAAATCTATTACTCAAGTAGTATCAGATCTAGAGAATATTAATGCTCATCTTTATTCTATTGAAGCTTTAATGGAAAGAGTTTTCGATGTCAAAGTTCCTAATGAAGTTGAAGATAAATTTAGAGAGATTGCTGGTGAACTTGCTCCTGATCCATTAAATATTGATAGATTAAGACTGAATAGATTATTACATCAAACTCCCGACTTGCCAGATAAGTAGATGTTTATTTTTCACAACTTATTTCTACAGGTAATGGTTTAACTTTCCAAATAGATTGACAATATTCTCTAATAGATCTGTCTGATGAGAAAAAACCTGATCTTGCTGTATTTAATAGGGCCATGCGGTTCCATTGCTGACTCTTTTTCCATGCTTTACTAACCTCATCTTGTGCACGAAGGTAATCATCAAAATCTGCCATAACAAAGAAAGGATCATTCCCAGTCAAAATATTTATTATTGGTCTAAATAGCTCGCTGTCACCATTACTAAAATGCCCAACTTCTATTAATTTAAGAGTTTCTTGTAGTTCATTTGATTCAGAAATAAAGTGATTTGGGCGGTATCCTTGATCTCTTAATTCCATGATTTCTGACTCTGTCTTTCCAAACAAAAAGAAGTTTTCCGCTCCTACTCTTTCTCTAATTTCGACATTAGCTCCATCAAGGGTTCCAATTGTTAATGCACCATTCATGGCAAATTTCATATTTCCAGTCCCTGAAGCTTCTTTACCAGCAGTTGAAATCTGTTCAGAAAGATCAGTTGCTGGATAGACTTGCTCCCCTAGCTTGACATTGTAGTCAGGGAGAAAAACTACCCTTAGTAATCCCTCCATATCAGGATCTGCATTAACTACATCAGCTATACCATTGATAAATCTAATCATTAACTTCGCCATGAAATAACCCGGCGCAGCCTTACCACCAAAAATTATCGTTCGAGGAGCAATATTTTTCGTTATTCCATTTTTAATCCTTAGGTATTGAGCAATGACTTGCAAAGCATTTAAATGCTGTCTTTTGTATTGGTGAATTCTCTTAACTTGAACATCAAATAAACTTGAAGGATCTACAAGAACTCCAGTTTGTCTGTGTATGTAACCAGCAAGTTTTCTTTTGCCAGATAGCTTGGCTGAAGCAAAAAGATCTAAAAAATTTGAGTCGTTTTCTTTTTTTTCTAATTCAAGTAATAGATCCATATTGGTAATCCAATTGGGACCAATTTCTTTGTCTAGAAGTTTAGAAAGTTCAGGATTTGCTAAAGCGACCCACCTACGTGGGGTCACTCCATTTGTAACGTTAGTAAATTTTTCTGGCCAAAGCTCTGCAAATTCAGGTAATAGTTGTCTCTTGATTAAATCTGAATGTAGGGCAGCTACTCCATTTACATGGTGTGCTCCAATTGTCGCTAAATGTGCCATTCGAATAGCTTTTCCACCTTCTTCATCAATAATTGAAAGTTTTCGTAAAATTGCATCATTTCCTGGATACTTAAGTCTTACTTGTTGTAGAAATCTCCTGTTGATTTCATATATAAGTTCCAGATGCCTGGGCAATAAGTTCCTAAATAGGCTTAGATCCCATTTTTCAAGAGCCTCAGGTAGCAAAGTATGATTTGTGTAAGCAACAGATCTATTAGTTATTTCCCAGGCTTTATCCCAATCCAATCGATATTGATCGATTAAAAGTCTCATCAACTCAGCAACAGCAATGGCTGGATGAGTGTCATTAAGTTGAACAGTCCAATGATCTGGGAATTCCTCAACAGGTATAGATCTCTTCTCTAAAGTTCGAAGCATATCTTGCAAAGAACAACTTACAAAAAAATGTTGTTGCTTCAATCGCAATCTTCTTCCTTCATCAGTTCCATCATTGGGATATAACACCTTGGAAAGAGTTTCTGAGGCTACTTTCTCTTCAACAGCACCGTAGTAATCGCCAATATTGAAAGCATAAAAATCAAAACTTTCGGTTGCATCAGCTCTCCATAACCTCAAACGATCGCAGCTGTTAACTCTGTAACCAAGAACTGGAACATCATGTGGAACACCTATTGCATGTTCGCTTGGAATCCATCTAGAGCGATAATTTCCATTGTCGTCGGTATAACTCTCTGTTTGTCCACCAAAACCAACTAAACATGCTTCGTCTGGTTGAGGTAATTCCCAGGGCCAACCTCCTTTGAGCCATTTGTCAGTAACTTCTACTTGCCAACCATCTCTAATTAATTGATTAAAAATGCCAAATTCGTACCTTATCCCATAACCAACTGCAGGGACTTGAAGACTTGCAAGTGATTCCATATAACATGCTGCAAGTCTACCTAAACCTCCATTACCCAGACCAGGTTCTTCCTCTACTTCCAATATGTCATTAAGAGATTCGATCCCAAACCTTTTCAAAGCTTCTTCTGCTTCTTTTTTTATCCCTAGATTTAATAAATTATTGTTTAGTTGAGGTCCGATTAGGAATTCAGCAGAAAGATATGCGACTGTTTTTTGAGGTCTTGCTCGGATTGTTTCTTGGCTTGTGAGATATCTGCTCATCAATCTGTCTCTAACAGCAAAACTTAAAGCCATGTAGAGATCTCTTAGACTGGCCGATGTGGCGAGTTTGCCGAGAGTGAAAAAAAGATGCTCAGTCATTCCATCGAAGACAGCATCAGCATCCATGCCAGCCCTAACAGGATCGGCATAGCATCCTGGGGTCGGCAGACGCAGATCTATAGACTGGGAGCTGCTCATAGGGGCATTAAATGTTTTTGGACGCTAGCCAATAAAGTCTGAGTAATCAGTTAGTAACTTCAGATCCACACCTTATTAATTAAGTCACCTTTGATACTTATCCCAAATATGCCCTGTGATTAGGTAATTTATGTCTTAAAGAAAAGGCTTTTCTAGAAAACCTGATGGTATTAACTCCTTTAGTCTCAGCCCTAAATACGCATGATGTCGAGGTCGCAGAAACACTTATAGGGGTCATTAATTTCTTAATGATCTTTGTTGCGGCACGGACTTTGGCTGAAATTTTAGTTCGACTAAGTTTGCCTACAATTGTTGGTGAACTTCTTGCTGGAGTTTTAATTGGTGCCTCAGGATTACATCTTCTATTGCCGCCAAGTGCTCATGCTGAGTTAAATCAAGGTTTTGTTTCTCTTATTAGCACACTTGCTTCAGTACCTAAAGAAGCAGTCCCGGATATTTATTTTGAAACTTTTCCGTCATTACAAGCCGTTGCAACTTTGGGACTATATGCATTGTTATTTCTAACTGGTCTGGAAAGTGAATTAGAGGAACTTGTAGCAGTTGGAGCTCAAGCATTCACAGTCGCAATGGCAGGTGTGATTTTGCCGTTTGCTTTTGGAACTTTTGGATTAATGTTTATTTTTCAAGTAGATATCATTCCTGCGATATTTGCTGGTGCATCTATGACCGCGACAAGTATAGGTATTACTGCAAGTGTTTTTGGTGAGCTTGGTTATTTAAAAACTCGTGAGGGTCAAATTGTTATTGGTGCAGCAGTTTTAGATGACATACTTGGAATTGTCATTCTTGCTGTAGTAGTAGCTCTTGCTACCGGAGGATCCTTGCAAATTGCTCCAATTGTTAAATTAGTATTAGCTGCAACTGTTTTTGTATTTGCTGCAATTGCTTTGAGTCGAACAGCTGCTCCAGCCTTTGATTGGTTACTTGAGAGACTTAAAGCTCCAGGGGCGGTTGTTGTAGCTTCTTTCGTGATTTTGGTCTTAAGTTGTTTTGTTGCTACTGCGATTGGTTTAGAAGCTGCTTTGGGTGCTTTTGCTGCTGGATTGATATTAAGTAGTTCAAAAAATAATCACGCAATTCAACAATCTGTTTTGCCATTGGTCTCGCTATTCGCAACTATTTTCTTTGTGCTTGTTGGAGCGGGTATGGATTTATCTGTAATCAATCCTCTTGATCCAAGTAGTCGATCTGCTCTAATTGTCGCTGGTTTCTTATTTATTGTTGCAATTGTTGGAAAAATTGCTGCTGGTTGGTGCTTTGTAATTGATAAGCCAACAAATAGATTAGTAGTTGGCTTGGGAATGATGCCTCGAGGTGAGGTCGGCTTAATTTTCCTAGGATTGGGAACAAGTGCTGGCTTGCTCACTCCTTCCCTCGAAGCTGCAATATTGTTAATGGTTATTGGAACAACATTTTTAGCTCCTGTTTTGCTTAGAGTTGTTCTGAAAGATAAACCCCCTTCAGGAGGTAATACTATTCCTGATGAGATCGCCGCTGATCCAGTTGGGTTGGTTTAGAGAATATTAAAAACTCTTTTGCAAAAAGGTGAGGAAATTTCGAAATAAATAAATAAAATTACTAATCTCTTTCTATCAATGATTTACTAATATCTATAAGTGTCAGTTTATTCTTAAATGGTTTCCTCAGTTTTAGAAACAAATCTTTCTGATTGGAAATTCTTAGGTCACTCTGTTCACAGTTTGAGCATTATTCCTGAAGATCATAAAAACAAGATCGATGAAGAGAAAGGGCCAGCAATTCTTTTAATACATGGTTTTGGTGCCTCAACAACGCATTGGAGGCACAACTTACCAGTACTTGGAAAGCAGTATGAAGTTCACGCTTTAGATCTTCTTGGTTTTGGTAAAAGCTCTAAACCGGGTGGTCTTGCTTATGGCGGTTCACTGTGGAAAGACCAAATAGTTGCTTACGTTAAAGAAAATATCGGTAGACCAACAATACTTGTAGGTAACTCTCTTGGGGGATATGCGGCGCTAGCCAGTGGAGCTGCTTTGGGACCTGAGGCGGCAGGAGTGGTTTTATTAAATGCTGCTGGGTATTTCAGTGAAGACAAAAAAACAACTACAGGATTTTGGGCTACTGCAAGAAAAACTGTTGCTGGTATTTTTCTGAAAAATGCTCTATTACAAAGAATAATCTTTGAAAACCTTAGACAGCCCTCAACAATTAAAAGAACTTTAAATCAAGTTTATATCAATACATCAAACGTTGATGATGAACTAGTAGAAGCTATCCGAAAACCATCTTTGGATGCTGGTGCCTTTAACGTCTTTAAAAGTGTTTTTGATCCCGCAGGACCTCAGGGAAGGCCGCTTGATGAGTTGTTTGCCCAGCTGAAGGCACCATTGCTATTGCTTTGGGGTAATAGAGATCCTTGGATGAATGCACCTGGTAAAAGGGCTACTTATGAAAAACACACTCCTGAAAATACAAAAGAAGTTGTTTTAGATGCTGGGCATTGTCCACATGATGAAGTGCCCGATCAGGTTAATTCCGCTCTTTTGGAATGGATTAATCAGCTCTGATCGATGACCGTCAGTTTTGAGAAAAAGGCACATCCTTATCCTCATTGGGAATATTCAAATCCTGAATTCGATTCGTCAATAAGAATTGTCCCTGAACAAGGAGGATTAATTACTGAATGGCGAAGTGAAGGCAAAGAACTTTTGTACTTTGATTTAGAGCGTTTTCTAGATAAAGATAAAAGTGTCAGAGGAGGGATACCTATCCTTTTCCCCATATGTGGTGATTTGTCTGAAGGCTATTTAATTGGTGGTAAGAAGTATTTCTTAAAACAGCATGGATTTGCGAGAGATTTGCCTTGGTCAATAGATTTATTAAAAGATCAATTAGGAATAAGGCTTAAACTTTGTGATACTAATGATTCACGTTCTTATTTTCCTTTCTTCTTTACTCTTCTGATGGATGTTCGCTTGAGAGAAAAAAGTCTTGAAATATCTGTTGAAATCTATAATCAAAATCAATATTCTATGCCTTTCAGTTTTGGCTTGCACCCATATTTTAAAGTTTCAAATACACAAAAAATAAAGATACATGGTTTACCTGATAAATGCATTGATCAAACTAATATGAAAGTTACTAATGTCTCTGACCAAATAAGAATTTTAGATAAAGGAGTAGATTTTCTATCTTATCCTTCTTGCTCGGTTAAACTTTTCGATACTTTATCTAGGAATGTAATTGAGTTAATTCATCAAGAGCCAATGGATACAACAGTTATATGGACTGACCCTCCCAGGCAAATGGTTTGCCTTGAGCCTTGGACTAGCCCAAGGAATTCACTGGTGACTGGAGATAGAAAACTGGAAATTAAACCACAAGAATATATAAACTTATTTACCACTTTGAAGCATAATTCTTTTTAGTTATTTCGGGTTTTGAGATCTATACTTTGTAAGTAATTTAATTCAATTTATGGTTTTTCGTATGACAAATATTTCAATATTTTGTTAGTTTTTGCATCTATGATCAATATATTATAGATTCATTATTCATGAATTTGTGATGAATAATGTTAGGAGCAGATGTTTCCTCGCCAGGAGTACTTAATATTGATGACCTCAGGTCTAGAGCTAAAAATCGTCTGCCGGCAATGGTTTTTAACTATATAGATAGTGGTGCAGATAGAGAACAAACACTTTCTCAAAATTGCAGTGCATATAATGAAATCTTATTTAGGCCTAGATGTGCAGTCTCTGTTCCATCGTGTGATCTTGGAATATCTGTTTTAGATCAGCAATTTCAACTTCCTTTCTTATTGGGACCAGTAGGCAGTAGCAGAATGTTCTATCCTCAAGGAGAAGTTGTTGCAGCTAGAGAGGCAGGGAAAGCTGGAACTGGATATACCTTGTCGACTCTTTCAGGTTGTTTGTTAGAAGATGTTAAAGCTGCTACAAAAGGACCAGCTTGGTATCAGCTTTATTTGCTTGGTGGTAAAGAAGTCGCATTGAAAACAATTGCTAGAGCTAAAAAAGCAGGATTTTCAGCAATAGTTGTAACGATTGATACGCCTGTATCTGGCTTGAGGGAAAGAGATATGCGAGCAGGAACTCAACAGCTTTTGTCCAGGAATCCTTTTGAGATGCTTCCTTATATTCCACAAATATTAGTAAAACCATGCTGGTTAACTCAATGGTTAAGCGATGGAGGTCTAATGAGTTTTCCGAATGTTCAATTGGATGATGGCCCTATGGGGTATACGGCAATTGGTCCTGCTTTAGAACAATCAGTTGTTACTTGGGAGGATTTAAAATGGATACGCGAGGCATGGGGTGGAAAAATTATTGTTAAGGGTATACATATTGGTGATGACGCAAAAAAAGCGCTAGAGCTAGGCGCTGATGCAATCGTTATTTCTAATCATGGAGCCAGGCAACTTGATAGCGTCGCTCCCACGATCCGTGTTTTGCCCGAAATTTTAGGTGCAGTTGATGGAAAAATAGATGTGATGCTAGATGGAGGTATTCGCAGGGGTAGTGATGTTGTGAAAGCATTATGTCTTGGCGCGAAAGGAGTTTTGATAGGTAGAGCATATGCCTATGGACTTGCTGCTGCAGGAGGTAAAGGCGTTGCCAGAGCTATAGAAATTCTTCAAACAGATATAGTGAGAACCATGAAACTATTGGGGTGTGGGTCAGTTGCTGATTTGAATAAATCTTATATTCAAGTTCCTGAAAGTTGGGAGAGATTCGAATAAATCTTTGATTAAATAAGAGATTAATTTTTTATGAAAATAATTATTTTTGATGATGATCCAACTGGATCCCAAACTGTTTATGGATGCCCATTATTATTAGATTGGGATGAACAAACCCTAGAGAAAGCTTTTCAGCAGCCTTCGCCTTTGATATTTATACTTGCGAACACAAGATCTTTATCGTCTGTTTTGGCTGTTAAAAAAACCAAAGAAATATGCTCATCTATTAAGAATTTTTTTTTAAGACAAGGATATTCCAAAGATGATTATTTTTATATTAGTAGAGGTGATTCAACACTTAGGGGTCATGGCGTTTTAGAACCTGCAATTCTTGCGGAAGAATTAGGACCATTTCATGCCACATTTCACATCCCAGCTTTTTTGGAAGGTGGAAGAACAACTGAGAAAGGTATTCATTATCTAAATGGGATACCTGTCCATAAAACTGATTTTGGTCGTGATCATATTTTTGGTTTTTCTACTAGTAATTTAGCTAAATGGATTGAAGAAAAAAGTTTTGGAAAAATTGAGGCTAAGAATATCTTGCACGTAGACATTGAAAAATTAGAAATGGCTTTTAATCACGAAGATGGTTTCGTATCCCTTGTAAGCTTTTTTTCTCAATTAGAAAATAATATTTCAGTAGTCGTGGATGCCAAATTACCACATCATTTAGAAACACTAGCTAGGGCGATTAAAGCAGTTTCTAAAGAAAAAAGATTTCTTTTCAGAACAGCAGCAAGCTTTATTAATTCTTTGTCTGGATTGCCACCTAACCCTAAAAGCACTGCAGATTTAGTATCTTTAAAATCTAAAAATAATGAGTTTAAATATAAGCCAGGTTTGATAATTGTTGGTTCCCATGTGAAATTAGCTACAAATCAATTAGAGGTTTTATTGAAAGATAATTCTTGTGAGGGCTTGGAAATACATGTTAGCGAATTAGCTGATATTTTTGCTTTAGAAGATTGTAAAAAGCTGATTTTAGAGTTGGAGAATAATTTATTATCGAGAATAGACAATATTTACAAAGCAAAAAAAATACCTGTTTTATATACAACTAGAGAAGAAATGAAATTTTCATCTCACTCTATAAGAATGAAGTTTGGACTTGAACTAGCTGAGTTTATGGCAATCTTAGTTGGGAAAATAACTAATAAGTTGGGATATATCATTAGCAAAGGAGGTATTACAACACAACTTTTACTTCAAAGAGGATTAAATTTCAATCAAGTAATTTTAAAAGGTCAAATATTACCAGGATTGTCTATAGTACAGAATAATTCTGATCAAAATAATTTGCCAGTGGTTACTTTTCCAGGGAATCTAGGTAATGAAAAAACACTTCTAGAATCATTTAGATTGATGGAGTATCATTCTTAATTTCTGAAAGATTCTAAATAATATTTGGTTAAAATCTTTTAACAATTGATTTAGCAAAATCACTACAACTAAGAGGATCTACCCTTGGTTCCATTAATCTCGCAAGGTCGTAAGTAACTTGTTTATCTGAAATAGATTTGCTTAATCCATTTGTAATTAATTTTGCTGCTTCATTCCAACCTAAATATTCCAGCATCATTACTCCGCTTAGTATTACTGAACCAGGATTTATTCTATCCAAGCCTGCATGCTTTGGAGCTGTTCCATGGGTGGCTTCGAAAATAGCTGCTTTATCTCCAATGTTTGCACCTGGTGCCATACCCAGGCCACCAACAATTGCAGCGGCAGCATCTGATATGTAATCACCATTGAGATTGAGAGTTGCGAGTATGGAATACTCTTGAGGACGAGTTTGAATTTGTTGGAAAATACTATCTGCTATTCGGTCATCAACCATCACCATATTCTTCCATTTTCCACTGCCATGACTAGTTCCAATGGTTTTAAGAACTGAACAAACCTCATCACAAATAGCTTTCTTTTTCTCTTGTGTTAAAGATGAATAACCTGGATCAATTAATTCAGCATTCTCCTCATGGGAGATACAAGGATTTTTTTCTACATTATCTAAAATCCAACTTTCTCTCTCGGTTACGCATTCATTCCTAAACTCCGTGGTTGCTAATTCGTACCCCCAATCCCTGAAAGCTCCTTCAGTAAATTTCATGATATTTCCCTTGTGAACTAAAGTCACATGCCTTTTGCTCCCCTCAAGGGTGAGTGCATGTTTAATTGCACGTCTTATATGTCTTTGACTACCACTTTTGCTAACTGGTTTAATTCCAATTCCTGCTCCACTCGGAATCTTCCTGTTTTTTAGTTTTTGACTGGCTGGAATTATTTCATGATTGAGTTGATTAATTAATTTGATGCATTCAGGATCATCAGATTCCCATTCAATACCCATATAAATATCTTCAGTATTTTCTCTGTAGACAATTACATCTAAATCTTGCGGCTTTTTATGAGGGCTTGGTGTCCCTTCGTAATATTTGCAAGGTCTAACGCATGAATATAGGTCAAAAATCTGTCTTAGAGATACGTTTAAAGATCTAATCCCTCCACCTACAGGGGTAGTTAAAGGTCCTTTGATTGCTATCCCGAAAGTTCGTATCGCCTCGAGAGTATCGTTTGGTAAGTATTGATAAGTTCCATATAAGTCGCAAGCTTCATCACCTGCATAGATTTTGAACCATTCAATGGATCGATTTTTTCCATAAGCTTTTTCAATAGCTTTATCGATTACTAATTGTGTAGCTGGCCAAATATCTATCCCTGTTCCGTCACCTCTGATAAATGGAATGATTGGATGGTCTGGTACTACTGGGTTTCCATCAACAAAAGTAATTCTTTGGCCCTCTGATGGTGCAATGAGCTTTTCAAAATTTGCCATAATTTTTATTCAGCGATTAATTGATCTAATGTTGAGCTTATGTCTAAGTGGTAAGTTTTGATTAAATGATTTTGAACTCATGGCAGTAGCCTTAGCTAGGCAACTTCGTGAAGGGACTAAAAAGTCTCATACGATGGCTGAAAATACAGGTTTTATAAGTTGTTTCCTTAAAGGAGTGGTTGATAAGTCCTCTTACAGAAACTTATTAGCTGATTTGTATTTTGTTTACTCTGCGATGGAGGAAGAGATAGAAAAACTTTGTGAAAATTCTCATCCAATAATTTCTCCAATTGGATTTAAAGAGCTCTTTCGTAAGGAAAAATTGGAACAAGATTTGTCATTTTATTTTGGTAGTAATTGGTCTGAATTGTTAAAACCCTCTAAGCCAGCTTTTGAGTATGAAGCAAGAATTAGAGAAATCGCCAAAGATAAGCCTGAGCTTTTAATTGGGCATCATTACAGCAGATATATAGGCGACTTGTCTGGGGGGCAGCTTTTGAAAACCATCACTAAAAAAGCGATGAATCTACCTGGAGATGAGGGACTTAGCTTTTATATTTTTGAGAAAATCAAAGATGAAAAAGAATTTAAAGTTAATTATAGAAATACTTTAGATAATCTTCCGATTGATCAAGAGACAGCAGATTCAATTGTAGAAGAGGCTAATAGATCTTTTAAATATAATATGGATATTTTTAATGAATTAGAAGGAAATTTAATTGCTGCAATAGGGAAGGTTCTATTTAGATTTTTTGCAAATAAAACGCGAAAAGGTAGTACGGAGTAATGAATTTTAAATTTTATCAAAACTATTGCTTTATTTATATTCAGTATCTATTAAGATAAATACAATAATAGTAAAAAAAGTTTGTTTTTATTCTTTTTAATCAATTCAATCACTCTAAGCGAGAGTAGCTTATTCAACTCTCTAAGGAGGTAAGCGTATATGTTTGAAGACCTT
>QCHN01000006.1 GCA_003279565.1 Prochlorococcus sp. AG-402-C09 | reverse complement strand
GAATATTAGAGAGTTGGAGGGAGCGTTTACTCGAGCTGTGGCATTTGCCTCTATTACTGGGTTGCCAATGACAGTTGAATCAGTAGCACCTATGCTTGATCCTACTGGACAAGGAGTTGAAGTTAAACCTAAGCAAGTCTTGGAAAAAGTAGCTGAGGTCTTTGGAGTAACAGAGGAGGAAATGCGAAGTCCAAGTAGACGTAGACCTGTCAGTCAAGCAAGACAGGTTGGTATGTATTTAATGCGTCATGGTACTGATTTAAGTCTTCCTCGTATCGGAGAATCTTTTGGGGGGAAAGATCATACAACAGTTATGTATGCCATTGAACAAGTAGAAAAGAAGCTTTCAAGTGAGCCACAACTGGCCAGTCAAGTTCAAAAGGTTAAGGATCTTCTTCAAATTGATTCACGAAAACGTCGTTGAATTTTGGATGTGAAAGAGAGAGAGATCTAAGTTTTTTAATTAAAATGTATAGGATTTTGATCTAGCCTATTTCTTATAGGTATAGCAGGCCCTGAATCATTACTATCAATATTTGCGGTGTTTTCAAGAGCTTGCCTAAACAATCTTCCTGACAATAAAGGCATATCTCTTGGTACTGAAATTCTATCTCGGAGGTAGCGTAGTGCAGAGGCACTATTCTTCTCTGGACGGCAATCTTTTTTTGTAATCATAGAAGTTAAGGCTGCTCTCAATGGCTGATCAAATAATTTATTTTTCATTGGGCTAACAGCAATGATTCTCTCTTTATGTTTAATGACTCTTTCTAAAGCTAATGCTTCAAATTTTTGTTCCGATTTTTGATCAAATTTGAAATCTACTAGTTCTAATTGTCCTAATCCAGAACCAGTATCAATTTTTTTTGCAAATAATTGTTGGTTTGCATTTGAATAAGTAAAGCAACCTCCCATTTGAGGAGGTAAATCATGAGCATGAGTGTGAAAATCTCCTTGAGTTCCTCTATATTCCTCAAGTTTTTCTAGATTTTTAAGCCATGTATTTATAAAAGGGTGCTCTTCTCTAAGTGAATATCCTTTGTAATAAGCCAAAGAGGCATTCATCCTTTCAACATATGGAATAAAAATCACATCTGCTGATCCAGGCTTTGCACCATTTTTTGTAGAGATTGGTGAGAGCCATCCCGAAGCATTTTTTTCTATTTCTTTTTCAAATTTTTTGGCAACATTTTTGAAATTCTCTTTCTTTTGTTCTTCTTGGGCTTGGAAAAGAGAGTTGCGACATAACCAGTTACACCATGATGAAAATAATTCTCTTTCAAGCCTCCTATGCTCTAAGACTTTCTTCTCATTTAGAGATTGACCTAAAGGACCATAAATTTCTTCTAACACAAATAGGATCTCATCACTTTCTGTGATTACATGATTTTCAATTTCTATTGCAGGGAGCATTCCTGACGGCACTTTTTTTAAATACCATCTTTCCTTGTCTCCGTAGCAACGCATTGTGACTTTTTTAATCCGGTAAGGAATTTTTTTAAGCTCTAACCAAATCCAAACTTTTTGGCAATAAGGACACCAAGCATGATTGTCTCTGTAAAGAGTAACAATTGCATCGGACTCATTTTTATTAAAAAGACGAAGTGAGGAATATGGGTTGTTGACCCCATTGATTTGATCAATGGGGTCAGCTGTATATATTGCTAATTCTTCCCAACTCATTGCATTTCTGGTTGGATTCATTTATTTCAACGAGAATAGAGAAATAATACTAGGTTGCAAAATTGAAAAGGTCTTTTGATTTAATTGTCATTGGTGCAGGATCCGGTGGATTAGCTGCTGCAAAGAAAGCAGCCAGTTATGGAGCATCTGTAGCGATCGTGGAAGGCGATCTTGTAGGAGGAACTTGTGTAATAAGAGGTTGTGTCCCTAAAAAATTATTAGTTTGTGGCTCTTCTCTCTTAGAGAGTTTTTTGTCTGCACCATCTTATGGTTTTGATTTTGATAATTTAAAGATCAATTCAGAGACTTTATTAGCTAATGTTCGAAAGGAAGTGCAAAGGCTGAATGAATTACACGAAAATTTTCTAAATAAGGCTAATGTTGAGCTTTTTAAAGGGTGGGGTGAGTTTAAAAATTCAAATTGTATCGCAATTAAAAATCGAATAAATGGAGAGACTTTAAATGAACTTTATGGAGAAAGAATTTTGATTGCAGTTGGAGGTAGACCTAAAAGACCAAGTATCGAGGGGGCATCTTTAGGTTGGACAAGTGATGATATGTTTCTTCTTAAAAGCTTTCCGAAAGAAATTACAATTGTGGGTGCAGGTTATATTGCTTGCGAATTTGCATGCATATTGCACGGTTTAGGTGTTGAGGTTACTCAATTAGTTCGAGGTGATCGGATTTTAAGAGGATTTGACTTTGAACTTTCTTCAGCATTAACCGAGGCAATGAAAAATCAAGGAATTAATATAAAATTTGGTGAGAATATTTCTTCACTAAAAGGAACTCCGGGAGCTTTAATTATAAAAACAAATACAGCTAAAGAGTTTTACTCGGATGGATTGCTTTTCGCTACTGGTAGAGAGCCATTTTTAGAGGGATTGAAGTTAGAACAAGCGGGTGTGGAAATTCTTGAGAATAAAATTAAAGTTGATAGTGAAAGTAAAACAAATATTTCTAATATCTTTGCTATTGGAGATGTAACTGACAGGATCAACTTGACACCTGTCGCAATTGATGAGGGTAGAAAGTTTGCCGATAGAAATTATGGCGAATCAGATCATAGGGTTAACTATGATTTTGTTCCTTATGCTGTATTTAGTCAGCCTGAAATAGCTTCTGTGGGAATGACTGAAGAGAAAGCCATCCAGTCGATGGGTAAAGATAATATTAAAGTATATAGATCAATGTTTAGACCCTTATCTAAATCATTGCCAAAGACTGGCTCTAAATGTATTTTAAAGCTAATAGTTGATAAAAATAGTAATAATGTTTTGGGATGTCATATGATTGGTGATAATGCATCTGAGATTATTCAGATGGCATCAATCTCACTAGTGCTAGGAGCTAAAAAATCTGATTTTGATAATACAATGGCATTGCATCCTACAATAGCTGAGGAATTTGTAACAATGAGATGATTTATATAAAGGCATTAGTTATTAGAACTCTTTCTTAGCCTTAACCAGTAAGCAATTGTTTTATATATAATTATTATTATTGCTAATGATATAGCTATAAAAACTAATTCTTTGAATGCTGAATGTAACGTTGGTAGAGTTAGAGGTATTATTTTGTCTGCAATGTAAAGCATATACAATCCTAATAAAACTCCACCTTCTCCTCTACTTATTATTCCTTTTGTCCAAAAAATTGGCATGCATGCAAGTGTAGTAATTACCATGATAGGAATATCCTTAGTTATAAGTAAATTCTCAACCACTAAACCACGGCCTCCAGATAAAACAGAACAGCTACCTAAAACTAGTAATTGATTTAATAAACAACTTCCAATTACGTTGCCTATTGCTAGATCAGTTTGACCACGAATAGCAGCCACTAATGAAGTGATTAACTCAGGTAAAGAGGTGCCCAGAGAAACTATCGTTAACCCAATTATGGCTTCGCTTACCCCTAATAATCCTGCAATTGTAGATGCGCCCTCTATTAATAGCCGTGATCCAAGTGTTAGCAAGAAAATACCACCTAATAATTTCACGCCTGCATTTAATAAACTTGTTGAGTCTTTTTCTATATTGATTTCTGGCTCTGCTTCTTGGGTTCTTTGAGGCTCCTCTCTCGCGGTGCGAATTTCCCAAGTGGTATTTATTATTAGCGCAACTATCAAAGCTACTCCAAATTGCCAAGTTATCAGCGCTGAAGCGGCCATCCCCCAAACGGCAGTTGAGACTGCTAAAAGAAGAGGAATGTCTCTCCTTACAAGACGACTTTCAACTCTTAAAGGTCGTAAAAGTGCACTTCCTCCTAGAACTACCATCACATTGAAAATATTGCTGCCAACAATGTTGCTCAAAGCTAGGCTATCTGATCCAGTGAGGGAGGAGTTAACACTCACAAATAGTTCAGGTGCACTTGTCCCGAGAGATACTATTGTTAAACCAATAACTAGTTGAGGGATCCCAAGGATTAAGGCTAAAGCTACAGACCCTTGAATAAAGAACTCCCCACCGCTAAAAAGTAAAAGTATCCCAGTAATAAGCTCTAAAAATGACAATAATATTGATGGCATAATTGAGTAATTTATTGAGAAACTAAATTTGTGAATTAATTTATATTATTTCCATTTGGTATTATCCTAATATCTTAGCCCTTTATTGATACTTGAAGACTTATAGATCAAGGTTGCATAAGATATACATTGAAAAAGCTTTAATCCTGTGATTGCTTCTGTTAATCAAATCTCATTATTAAGGCCGGATGATTGGCATCTGCATTTGAGAGATGGAAAGATTCTTAAAGGTGTTTTAAGTCATACAGCAGATGTATTTTGCCGTGCAATCATCATGCCTAATCTTGATCCGCCAATAACTACTTTAAGCCAAGCACAAGAGTATAAAAAAAGAATTATCCAGTCTACCCCTGAAGGTGCTTCTTTTACTCCATTAATGACAGCATATCTTACAGATGATATGCCTGCGGAGGTATTAGAGAGAGGCTTTAGAGAAGGTGTCTTTCATGGAGCAAAGCTCTATCCCGCTAATGTGACAACTAATTCCTCTTACGGGGTTACAGATATAAGTAAAATCGACAATTTATTTGAGACGATGGAAACAATTGGTATGCCATTATTGATTCATGGAGAAGTGACTGATTTCAATGTTGATATATTTGATAGAGAAGCTGTTTTTATTGAGCGTCACCTTGAACCATTATTACGAAGATTTTCATCACTTAAAGTAGTTTTAGAACACATCACGACCATTGATGCAATTGACTTTGTAGAAAACAGTGAGTTTGATATAGCAGCTACAATTACGCCTCATCATCTACACATCAATCGAAACGCAATGTTTAATGGTGGGTTAAGGAGTGATTTTTATTGCTTACCCACAGCTAAACGCGAAATTCATCGTATTGCCCTAAGACAAGCGGCCACCAGCGGTAAATCTTGCTTTTTCCTTGGAACTGATTCAGCACCTCATCCTCGTAGATTTAAGGAAAGCTCATGTGGATGTGCAGGAATCTTTAATGCCCCTTTCGCTTTAGCAAGCTACTTAAAAGTTTTCGAAGAGGAAAATGCCATAGATAGGTTTGAGGCTTTTTCAAGTATTAATGGAGCAACTTTTTATGGATTACCTTTAAACACAGAGAGAATAACTTTGGTTAAAAAAGATATTTACGTACCTCAAATGATTGACGTTGGACTAGATGGTGATCCCAATGATTTTGTAAAACCATTTCATTCGGGAGAAACTCTTGCCTGGGCAATAGAGGATGTTTAGTGAGATTGGTGAATGACCCTCCAATAATTATTTAACTCTAGATATTCTTAAGAGTACTGATTTAAGCACATACGTTTACGCTAATATGTAAATGGCTTAGGATTGAATCTCTAGCATTCTTATAACCCTTGCTATCACTGGGGAGTGTGGCGGAATTGGTAGACGCACCAGACTTAAAATCTGTTGGCCGCTTTTTGGCCGTGGGGGTTCAAGTCCCCCCACTCCCATGATGTTTTTTATCTCAATTGTGTGTTTAATACCTTTTGGATTAATGGGAGCTTTTAATCCAATAATTACATTATCTGCTTATGCTGTATTGGGAGGGATCTATTTATTTGTAGTTCCTTTATTTCTTTTTTATTGGATGAATAATCGTTGGAATGTTATGGGAAAGTTAGAACGCCTTTTTATTTATGGGCTTGTGTTTCTTTTCTTTCCAGGGATGGTTTTGTTTGCACCGTTTCTTAATTTAAGAATGAATGGGAAAGAGGAGTGTTGAACTTTGACAAGAGCACAGGTTTTTCAAATAGGTTTGGTTGTTTTTGTTTTAGGCGGCTTGGGATATGAAGTGTTTCAGTTGCTTGGATTTGAATCAATATCAGCTGGTATTGCTGCACAGTCAATATTAATTTTAATTATTTTTGCATGGACTGCTTCTTACCTTTTCAGGGTTTTTTCTGGGAATATGACTTTTATGGAGCAACGTAAAAGATACAGAGAGGCATATGAAAAATTGACTGATGAAAAAATTAGAGAAAAGTTTGAGGCCATGACAGATGAAGAAAAAATTGAATTACTAAAAACCATTGAGAAAGAAAGTATTGAACAAACTTAAGTTTTAATTACTAAATCTCAATAATTTTTTACTCTTAGGCATACAAAAATGATAAAAAAGATAGATACCCAAGGCTTAGGACATTGAAAAGTACAAATATCAGTAGGTCTTTTTCCAAAATAAAAAAGGAGAAAAGAATTGCATTAATGCCTTTCCTTATGGCAGGTGACCCTGATTTGGAAACTACAGCAAAGATTTTGCTAGAACTTCAGGCAAATGGTGCTGACATGATTGAGCTAGGCATTCCATACAGCGATCCTTTAGCAGATGGACCGATTATTCAATTAGCAGCTTCTCGAGCTCTCTCTGTAGGAACATCTCCTGACAGGGTTTTTAAAATGTTGTCTGAATTGAGAGATCAATTGACAATACCAATAATTTTATTTACTTACTCAAACCCACTTATTAATAAAGGTCTGGAAGAATTTTGCTTACAAGCCTCGAAAGTAGGTGTATCAGGACTTGTGGTACCAGACCTGCCTTTAGAGGAAGCAGAAAAACTTTCTGTTATTGCTGAATCTAAAGAAATTGATTTGGTTTTACTTGTTGCTCCTACAACCCCAAAGGATCGCATGAAAAAAATCGCAGAGACTTCTAATGGATTTACTTATCTTGTAAGTGTTACTGGGGTAACTGGAGAAAGGTCGTCATTAGAGGATAATGTAGGATCTCTTGTGCAACAACTAAAAGATTCTTCCTCTAGTCCAATTGCTGTGGGATTTGGAATTTCGGAGGTAAAACATATTCAACAAGTTAGAGAATGGGGGGCTGATGGCGCAATTGTTGGTAGTGCTTTAGTTAAAAGAATTGCTAATGCCTCGATCGAAATGAAAGTTGAGGAAGCTGGTTCTTTTTGTAAAGAACTAAGAGCCGCAACTAATTAATATTTTTTTAAATAGCAACAGATCAAGCTGAATATTGAATTCTTTTCTATGTTTTATCTTGAGAAATATTGTCTTTATTTAACTTGAAAACCATGGATCAATTTGTCCTTTGGGGGTCTTACTGTGAAGATGCTCTACTAAAGAGAACACCTTTTAGGGAAGAGCATCTTCAAAGGCTCTCATTACTTAAGGAAAAAGGTATTTTAAAAACTTTAGGACCGACAAAATGTAATAGATATGTTTTTGGGATATTTAAATCTGGAGACATTGAATATATAAGAAGTCTTATCAAAGAGGACGTTTACTGGAGAGAGGGAATATGGACTAATTTCGAGATTTACTCCTGGACCCAAGCTTTTTGAGCTTGCTCCCAGACCCAATTAGCTACAATTTGATCGCCATTATCTCCTAGCTCATCTTCATAACCACTCATTATTCCTACCCCTTGTCTTGCTATCTTCGCTATAGCTTCTGGATTGTCAATTCCATTACGATTTAATGATGAAATCTTTAAATTCTTTGATCTTCTGATTATGTTCCCGCCATTAATGTGACATCCTGCACAGTTGTGTTTAAAAAGACTTTCCCCTAAATCTGCTTCAATAGCATTTAGCTCTTTCGGCAAATTTAAATAAAAAAATGTGCAACAAAAACTGATTAGAAAAAACCCTCTTAATCGTATGAAAAAAAAATTTGAATTTTTTTTCATAAAATTATAAAACTTATTTATTGAAATTAATTTTTGAAAGATCCTCACAAATTTCGTCAAGAAGATCAAGTTGTCCAGAAGAATTTAATTCAACGCTCTTCTTTGTTTTCCCTTCTTCACCGTTTGTCAATAACTCTTCAACTTCACAAAGTCGACAAGCAATTTTTGGAATTCCACCAGAGTTAAAATCTTTTTTTAAAGATTCAATTAAAGTTGGCATTCTTGTTGAAGGGAGATTAAGAGTTTGGCAAAGTTCTGATTGTGTTCTTCCAGTCTGCTTCAACCAATCTTTGATAAGAAGTATAAGATCTTCTTCTATGTCTTTTGACCAGCGCTCTTTGTTCATAGAGGAAACCATTTATCTAGCTTAGATTTTGCTCTGAACTTTATCTCTGGAGTTATGTGATGTTGCCAAAGACTAATTACAGCGGTTAGAGCCACAAGATCATCGCTAAAACCTGATGCAGGAATGAAGTCGGGAATTAAATCAACAGGAACAATTAAATAAGTAAGTGCTCCCATTATGGATATTCTTACTTGGGGAGGAGTTGAGTTATCAAGGATGAGTTCAAATCCTTCTAAAGCAGGCTTTGCAATGACTCTGCCTGCTCTTAATAAGATCTTTTTAAGTACGCCCTCGTCGATAACGGAACTTTCAAGTACTTCAGCCTCAAATACTTCTTTGTCTGAGTTTCTTGAACTAACCACAATTAAATACTTGTCTCTAAAAGACCACTTTGAATCCCTGTCTTTCTCAATTTCCTTAAAGCGCGTTGAACTACTTGTCTGCAATATTCCCTGCTGCAATTCATTTGTCTTGCTACTTCAGCTAAGGTCCTCCATTCATTAGATCCATCTAGGCCAAATCGAAGACTTAATATGGTCCTCTCCTTAGGTGTGAGATTTGATTTATCCAATAATGACCAAGCAGAAGCACTTCTTTCTGCTAATTCGGCTAGTTCCATAGGAGGAACTTCCTCACTTGGAAGAATATCGACAAGCTCTGATGGATCTGCTTTTGATTTGACTGCACCTTGCAAACTTACTGTGATACTTCTCAATTCGCATGCAAGTAATTCTTCTACTTCCTCTAAAGGAATTTTCATTTGTATTGCTATTTGGTTGGTTGAGGGATGAACTCCAAGTTCTTGCATTAGTCGAGACTTGGCAGCACGAAGTTTTGTTAGCTTTTCATTTATGTTTACAGGAATTCTTATAGTTCTACTTTGTGTTGAAAGCGCTCTATTTAATCCTTGCCTAATCCACCAGTAAGCGTAAGTTGAAAATCGATGACCTCTTTTGGGATCGTATTTCTCAACAGCTCTTGTTAATCCTAAGGTACCTTCTTGAATTAAATCAAGAAGGTCAAGACCTTTACCTTGATAGCGTTTGGCCAGATTCACAACAAGCCTCAGATTTGCTGTGATCATTTGATTCTTGGCACGCTCACCTGATTTAAGTTTTTTCTTTTCCGCGCTTGAATATTCGCACGCTGGCCCATTACCTCCTGCTTGTTGGCAGCGTTCATTAAGTGCAACCATTGCTTGCACTTCTCTACCCATTGTGAGTTCTTGCTCTGGTGTGAGCAATTCGTGTCTTCCTATTTCTCCAAGAAAGTCGCTTAATGAACTCACTATTTATTCCTCCTTGTATTAATAACCTAGAGAGAAATTGTTTACTTTCAATAGGCGTAATAAAGTGTTCGGAATTTATTATTTATCCTTTATCTATTCTTAAAGCCTTCACAAGGTCAATTAAGCAAAAAGAAGGTTTTTATATTTTTCACTTGGCACATTTAAGATGCGTTTAAAAATTTATTTTTTTAATAAAAATATCTCAAAACCCAATGATGACAATGGCATTTTTAAAGTAGTTTCTTGATCTATAAAACGTTTTAAAGATTTTTTAGTCTAGAAAAATTATTTTTAAGCACTACTCCTGATTTTAGGTAAACGATAATTTACTAAAGATCTAAGAAAATCGGTTGATTTGCTTTTTTTCTCTTTCAAGACTTTTTATTAATTTAACCCTTTGTTTCTCTACCAAAGAAACTTATTTATAAGTTAAAAATAATATAAGTTTTGGTTCTTTTGCTATTGATTCCTTCTTGGAGCGCCTCTTCTTTTTACTAAAATTTTCAGAACGTCTTCCCAGGGAACGTTTTGATGGGCTAAAGAAACTTGCATATGGAAAAGTAGATCTGCCGCCTCATTAGCAACTGAAATAGGATTTTTATCTTTACAAGCCATAATAAATTCAGCTGTTTCTTCGCCTATCTTCTTTAGGATTTTATTATCGCCTTCCTTGAGAAGAGCATTTGTATAGCTTCCCTCTTCAGGATTACTCTTACGACTCTCTATGACTTTGAATAATTCACTACAAGCATCAGATGGAGGGTAAAGAACGTCTTTATTTGTTTCTAAATCTTTAAAAAAACAACTTCTTTTTCCTGTATGACATGCGATTGAACCAATTTGCTCAATTGATAAAAGTATTGTATCTGAATCGCAATCAGTCCTAATTCCCTTCAATTTTTGAAAATGTCCGCTCGTTTTTCCTTTGTGCCAAAGTTCTTTCCTTGAACGACTCCAATAGTGAACTTCACCAGATTCTAATGTTTTTGTTATGGATTCTTTGTTCATCCATGCCATCATTAAAATTGAGCCATCGACCCAATCTTGCGCTATGGCTGGGATCAAGCCGTTTTGATCAAAATGAAGATTATCTATAAAAAGCATTTTTAATTAAGCCAACTAGGCTTTTTAACTCTAATTATTTAAATTTAATCCTCTATTGGTTTTTTATTCATCTTTTTATGACGATTAAAGATATTCCATTTAATTGCTCAAAGCATTTTAAAGACTTTCCATGCTCTCACCGTCAATGGAAACATAAAGGACATTGTCGTTATGTTCATGGATACAGTCGAAGCTTTACCTTTTGTTTCGCTTCAAAAAAACTTGATGAAAATGGCTTCGTTGTCGATTTCTCAAGTCTGAGACCTTTGGAAGAGCAGTTAAAAGATCATTTTGATCATACTTTTCTAGTCAATTATGATGATCCTCTTCTTAAAACATGGAAAGACCTTCACTCTAAAGAAGTACTAGATCTTAGAGTTATGAACAATGTTGGTATGGAATCAACTGCTGAATTAGTGTGGGGATGGGCCAATGATTTATTATTTTCAAGAGATAAAGCAAGATCTTGTTGTTGGAAAGCAATAGCACATGAAAATGATGTTAATTCCGCTAGTTATACCTTCTTCCCTGAGTGGTTCAATCCTTAATACAGTAAGACTTCTTGTTGAAATACAATTAACGTTTTCGGTTTTTTTAGTTGAAAGTTAATTTTGATTCTTTATTTTCTATCTTTATAGTGCTCCCTTCTTTATATTTGCCTTTAAGAATATATTTTGCTATTTCACTTTCTAATTCTTTTTGAATAACTCTTTTTAATGGCCTAGCACCATAGCTTGGGTTATATCCAATTTCAGTTATCAAAGATAGTACATTATCATCAACTTCAAGCTCGATTCCTTTGGCTTCTAACCTTTCTCTTAAACGGTTTAATTGTAAATCGACTACTTTAATTAGAGTTTCTTTTTTAAGTGGTTCGAAATTAATTATTTCATCAAGCCTGTTTAGGAACTCAGGCCTGAAATTTGATTTCAGTTCTTGATTAATAAGTTGATCTATATTTGTCGACGGATTATTAGTTAAATCATTTTCTGAGATTAATTCGCTTCCTAAATTACTGGTGAGAATAATAATAGTGTTTTTGAAATTTGTTGTTCTCCCTTGTCCATCAGTTACTCGGCCTTCGTCAAGTATCTGTAGTAATACATTGAAAACATCTTTATGTGCTTTTTCAATTTCATCGAAGAGCAAAACGCAATAAGGTTTTCTTCTGATTGCTTCTGTTAATTGTCCACCTGCTTCATAACCAACGTAACCAGGAGGAGCACCAATTAAGCGACTTATAGAGTGTTTTTCCATATATTCAGACATGTCTATTCTAATTAGGGCATTTTCACTATCAAAAAGTTGAGAAGCCAAAGCCTTGGATAATTCAGTTTTACCGACGCCTGTCGGTCCTAAAAATAAAAAACTAGCTATTGGTTTATTTGGATCACTAAGTCCTGTTCTTGATCTTTGTATGGCAGAGGATATGGATTGGACGGCTTTATTTTGACCAATAACTTTTTTATGAAGCTCAGATTCAAGATTGAGTAATTTTTCAATTTCAGTTTGAGCAAGTCTTTTAACTGGGATAGATGTCCACTTCGCAATTATTTCAGCCACATCATCGGCTATAACCTCCTCTCTCAAAAGTGATTTCTCTGCATTTTGAGAGGAGTTTTTTAAATTAAGTTCTTTAGATTTTAAATTTTGTTGATAATTCACAAGGGTGCCGTATTCAAGTTCAGCAGCCCTGTTGAGGTCATAATTCCTCTTTGCTTTCTCTATTTCTAGTTGTACTTTCTCTATTTCTTCTTTAAGTGTTGAAATTTCTTCGATGGACTCTTTTTCTTGTTCCCATTTCTTGTTTACTTCAATTTGATTTTTTGTTAACAAGGTTAGTTCTTTAGTAATTAATTCTAGCCTCTCTTTACTTGAAGTATCTGACTCACCTTCCAAAGATAATTTCTCCATCTCAAGTTGGATGATTTTTCTATCAATCTCATCAATTTCTTCTGGTTTTGATGTTATTTCCATCTTTAAACGTGAGGCTGATTCATCTATTAGATCAATGGCTTTATCAGGTAAAAATCTCTCGGGTATATACCTATCACTCAATATCGCCGAAGCTATTAGAGCATTATCAGAGATACGAACACCATGATGGACTTCATATCTTTCTTTTAGTCCACGTAAGATCGAAATCGTATCTTGGACTGAGGGTTGTTTTACAAGTATTTGCTGAAATCTTCTTTCTAGCGCAGGATCTTTCTCGAAATATTCTCTATGTTCATTGATAGTCGTTGCTCCAATACATCTCAGTTCGCCTCTGGCAAGCATTGGTTTTAGGAGATTGCTAGCGTCCATTGCACCACCACTAGCTCCTGCTCCGACAACAGTATGTATTTCATCGATGAACAAAATTATTTTTCCTTCTGAGTCTGTGACATTTTTTAGAACTGACTTCAGTCTCTCTTCAAATTCACCACGGAATTTTGCACCTGCTATTAGTGCCCCCATGTCTAAGGAAATTAGTTGACGGTCTTCAAGGGATGTAGGAACATCTCCGTTGATAATTCTTTGTGCTAAACCTTCAATAATTGCTGTTTTACCTACTCCAGCTTCCCCAATTAATACGGGATTATTTTTAGTTCTACGGCTAAGTATTTGAATAGTTCTTCGGATTTCCTCATCTCTTCCAATTACAGGATCTAATTTCCCATCTCTGGCAGCAGAAGTAAGGTCTAGGCCGTACTTTTGCAGTGCTTCGTAGCTATTTTCAGCATTTTTTTGGGTCACTTTTTTGTCACCTCTGATAGCATTTATAGCCTCAAGAAGGCTGTTTTTGTTAATTTGATTTTGTTTGAATAATTTATGACAAACTCTCTCGTCATCAAATAGGGAAATCACTAAATGTTCGCTTGAGATAAAATCATCTTTGAATGATTGTTTAATATTTTTTGCTCTCGAAATTGAATAAGTTATGTTTTTGCCAAAGAAAATTGATTCTTGAGCCTTCAGCATTTTTGGTTGGTTCTTTATAAATTCTTCTATTTCTTTAAGTAGAGTTTCTATTTTCCCGCCCGATCTTTCTATTACTTTTATTGCGATTTCATTTTTCTTTAGAAGAGAACAAAAAAGATGTTCTGTTTCTAAAGTCTGATGTTTTTCAGTTAATGCTAATTCTTTTGCATCAATGATCGCTTGCCAAGCAATGTTGGTAAAATCATCAGGATTCACCTTCATCTATAAAAATAATTCCTCTTTTATACTATTCAAGTTTGTTGATTGTATAAATATAAGAAAACCGACCTTTTTACTTGATAAAATAAATCGGTTAGCTCCCTTTAAGTTTTTGGAACTAATTAGTTGAATTTTTAATATCTAAATTAACTACTTTATACCTTTTATTTATATTGATTTGCAGCTTTCTCAAAATTAAATACTCCCATCTGATTTGGAATAAATACTCTTCGCAACTAAGAATAAATCCTTTGATGTTTAAAATTGCAATAGTTTCTCTTCCAAAAAATTTCTGCTCCAAGCTTTTGTTTGAAATGTTAAATATATTTTTTCAAAAAAAAAGATGGGGTAGGCCCCATCTTTAATAAATTCTTTGGAATTTAGTTGACTACGATTTTCCCAACCATGCCTGCGCCCCTATGAGGCTCGCAGTAAAAGTCGTATGTGCCAGCTGTGCTAAAAGTTCTCTCCCAAGACTCACCTGGAGCAAAAGCTAAATCTGGATGACTTAGATCATCATTTCCGTCAAAAACGGCATTATGAGGAGCAAGTTTGTTGTTTACAAACTTTACGGTGTCCCCAGCGCTTATGTTTAAGGTGCTTGGTTCAAAAGCAAGCATTCCCGCATCGGTGCCAAGCTTAACTTCAACAGTTGAAGCATTCACATTGGAAACGCCAATTATAAGGAATGCAAAGAAAGCAAATAAAGCTGTTGAAATAGAACGAATCATGAAATTAATTCTTCTCTTTTTTGAATCTTACTACTTTAGCTTCTGTTTGCCATTTTAGTGTTTAGTTAAACCAGAATTATGTAAAACTTGACTTAGAGTTTTGGCATAGCTGATACCCCCAAAGGTTTCAGGAGAGGTTACTGGCTCATGTATAAAGTGTTTTTGTCTAAGACTAAATCTATCCCAGTTTGTAATTTGAATTGGGAGTAATATAGTTAAAAGTTCAACAAGCCAATTCCAAAGAGGGATTTGAGGGACTTTACTCATTCCTTTCCACCTTAGAAGCGTCTGAATTACGACATCGATACTTATATAAGGTTGCCCTAAAACGAATTTTCTTATTTTAGGGCTAGAAACAGATTGTTCCGGTTTGAAATTAGAGGTGGCTAGATGCCCGCAAATGAAAGCAATATCTGCTGCGTGAATAAAATGAAATCTTGAGAATAATTTTATCCATCTTGCTAGCCATATCCATTTCAATGCATCTCTAAGGCCTTTGGTAAGATAACTAGTTGGAAATTTACTTTTACCGTCTAATCGACCGCCAAAAACTAGTGTGGGGAAAACAGCTATTATCTTAGTTGCGAGCTGATGAGATTCAAGCTCTCTGAGGCATTGTGCTTTCGTTTGTATGTACTCTGTTCCATAGGTAAAAGCTTCCGGTAACAAATTTAGGTTTCTATCAAGAACACTTGCAGTTGAGAAATAAATAATTTGTTTGATATTGGAAGGGTTTAGTAAATTGAACAAATTTTTTACCGCATCAATATTTACTTCTTGCGCTCTTTTAGGGTCACCCCAAGCAGTTGCAGTATGAATAACTCTGTTGACTTCTGAAAGTTCTTTTTTGAACTTATTTGATTGTCTCAAATCTCCTACTAAAAGTTTAATCCTTGGACTTTCTAAATTTATTGAAGTTATTTTTTTTGGATCTCTAACAAATAAAAATAATTCTGAACTTGAGTTTTCAATTAGCCAATTTACTATGTATTGTCCAACACATCCGCTTGCACCAGTGATCAGAATTATTTCGTTTTTCAAGATGAAACTTTTATAAGTTCATTGACATTTTTACCAGCCTCGAAAAATACTTTTGCATTTTCTTCTGGCGTCCCAGGAAGTATTCCATGACCAAGGTTAAGAATATGTTTTCTACCTTTAGCTTTTTTGACGACATCAACAATTCTTGATCTAATCGCATCAGGAGTACCAAACAAAAGTCCTGGATCAACATTTCCTTGAACTCCTACTGATTGAGGGAGCCTTTTTAGTCCATCCGCCATGTCAACAGTCCAATCTAAAGAGACTATATCTACGCCAGTTTTCCCCATCCTTTCAAGAACTCCAGCACTGCCAGAGATATATAAAATCATAGGTGTATCTGGATGTTTTTCTTTTACTAAATTGACTACCTTTTGTTGATATGGAGCGGCAAACTCGTCATAATCTTGTGGACTTAATTGTCCAGCCCATGAATCAAACATTTGAACTACTTGGGCCCCAGATTCAATTTGATAGGACAAATAGTTCGCAATTGATTCTGCAAAGTGATTTAAAAGTTGATGCAGTAGTTCTGGCTCTTGGAATGCCATTGCCTTAATAACTGCATAGTTTTTGCTGCTTTTCCCTTCTACAACATATGCAGCAAGAGTCCAGGGAGCGCCTACAAACCCGAGAACTGCAGCTTTATTCCCAACGCTTTCCCTTAGCCTCCCAAGGACTTCACCAACAAAAGACATGCTTTCTTCTGGTTGCAGGGGCTTAAGGTCTTTAACTTGCTTAAGGCTTCTTATTGGGTCATTTATCAAGGGCCCTTTACTTTCAACGATGTCAAAGTTAATTCCCATTCCAGGAAGAGGAGTCAAGATATCTGAAAAAAGTATTACACCATCTGGTTGAAAAGCTTTGAAAGGTTGCATTGAAATTTCATAAGAAAGATCGGGATTTTCGGATCTTTCCCTGAAACTTGGATGGTTATCACGTAGGTCGCGATATACCTTCATGTATCTTCCCGCTTGGCGCATCATCCAAACTGGCGGCCTTTCAACATTCTCTCCGCGAGCGGCACGAAGTAGTAAGGGAGTAGTTTCGTTCATTATTTTGTCCTTTTAATCGAAAAACTTACATGAATCAGTAACTTGAAAATCATGAAATAGGTTCTCTGCAAAAGTTCGTTATACCTTTTGAATTTTTACATCCAGACGACAGTTGAAATTAGGTTATGAGTCAAGGTTGAAACATTTCTATTCGAGTAAGCTTAATTCTTCTTCGATTTATGCTTTAGAACGAGAACACTAAGAGGAGGAAGGCAAAGATCTATAGAATTTTCATAGCCATGTATGTTGTACAAATCTGTTGATTTTCCTCCCATATTACCTAGATTTGAACCCCCATATTGACTCGCATCTGTATTGAAAATTTCTTCATAGAATCCATCAACAGGAACACCTACTCTGTAATTAGAGTGGTTTTGAGGTGTAAAGTTTGCGATTATTACTAGCCACTCGCCATCAGTTTTTTCTCTTCTCATAAAACTGATTACTGAATTTTTATTATCATCGCAATCAATCCACTGGAATCCATATTCGTCAAAATCATTTCTCCATAAAGCAGGTTCTTTTTTGTATAACGTATTCAAATCATCTACTAATTTCTGTATCCCCTTATGAGGCTCATAATTTAAGAGATCCCATTGCAAATCATCCCAAACATTCCATTCTTGACGCTGCCCAAATTCCATTCCCATAAATATTGTTTTTTTACCTGGATGTGTCCACATATATGCAAGTAAGGCTCGTGTATTAGCATACTTTTGCCAGTCATCACCTGGCATCTTATGTAGGAGATGACTTTTTCCGTGAACAACTTCATCATGGCTTAAAGCAAGCATAAAGTTTTCGGTAAAGTTATAACAAATTGAGAAAGTAATGTTGTTTTGATTGAATTGTCTAAACCATGGGTCAATTTCAAAATAATCGAGCATATCGTGCATCCAACCCATGTTCCATTTGAGATTGAAACCAAGTCCATCCATGTCAGTTGGTTTGGTTACACCTGTCCATGTGGTTGATTCTTCGGCAATAGAGAGTGCCCCGGGAAAATGTTGAAAAAGAACGTGATTAGCCTGTTGTAGAAATCTAACTGCTTCAAAATTTTCATTCCCTCCATCTTCATTAGGTATCCATTCACCCTCCGGGCGAAGATAGTCTTTGTAAAGCATTGATGCAACTGCATCAACACGTATTCCATCTATATGAAATTGATCAAACCAGAAAATTAGATTTGCAACCAAAAAATTACGAACTTCATTTCGACTGTAATTGAAAATTAATGTTCCCCATTCTTTGTGTTCCCCAATTCTCGGATCTGAATGCTCGTATAGATGGCTGCCATCGAAATAAGCAAGTCCATGCTGATCTTTAGGGAAGTGGCCTGGAACCCAATCGAGAATGATTCCTATGCCCTCTTTATGGCATGAATCAACGAAGGCACGAAACTCATCTGGTGATCCATATCTACTTGTAGGCGCATACCAACCAGTAACTTGATACCCCCATGAGCCATCAAAAGGGTGCTCTGAAATTGGCATAAGCTCGATATGAGTGAAGCCTCTTTCTTTGACATAGGGAATAACTTTATTTGCCAGCTCATTGTATGTAAGCAATCTTGAACCAGGCTTCATGTCTGCTGCTGGAACGGGGGCTCTATGTTCTCCGTTTGAGTTGATAAATGGATCGTCTGAGGGAGCATGCATCCAGCTCCCTAAATGCATTTCATAAACCGATATCGGCTGTTCTAAAGGATCTCTATTGTCACGCTTGGATATCCAAGACTGATCATTCCATTTAAATGAATCGATTTTTGATATGACTGAGCTTTTTGCAGGTCTTACTTCATGTTGAAAACCATAAGGGTCGGCTTTTTCGTAGCAATGTCCTTCTTTTGTCCTGATTTCATATTTGTATAAATCTCCTTCACTTAAACCAGGGATGAAGAGTTCCCAAATTCCTCCTAGTCGTTTTTGCATAGGATGATGTCGACCATCCCATGAATTGAGATCACCAATAACGGAAACGCTTTTTGCATTAGGCGCCCATAAGCAAAACATAACTCCTTGCTTTTTATCAATTTCAGTGAGGTGAGCCCCCATCTTGCGCCATATGTGATGGTGATTTCCCTCTGCGAAAAGATGTCTATCAATTTCACCCATCCACTCTTTTCGAAAGCTCCAAGGATCATGTTGAACATGTTCAATTCCTCCTCTATTTACTTTTATTTGATAGTCAGTGCCAGGATCTTTCCCTAAAACCCCTTCAAATATCCATTCATGGTTAGGATTTTGTAGCTGAATTTTCGTTTCTTGTGTTATTAGTTCAACGGCACTTGCCTCAGGCATCCATATTCGAATTATCCATTTATCTTTAAACGGTTGAGGACCAAGAATAGAAAATGGACTTTCATGTCTGCATTGAGAAAGTCTTTGTCCGTCATCTCTCAGAGAATCTAGAAGAATAGATGCGGACATGAGTTATTGCTGAAATAGCAAGTCAGCTTAATCCTATGCAAGTCAATATTGAACCCCTAAGAGGAAATAAGTGACTCAAATTTAAGTTTTGAATTTGAAAGTAAGAGTGAAATTGTAGTCACTAAGCAGTGAGGACTGGGCCCTTCACATAAATATTGACTTTGTCCAGGATTTATTCCAATTGCTGGCCATCCAGATCCTGAGATTGAAATTCTTAAACGATCACCTTCTTTAAATGTTGCGAGAACAGGTTGAAGTTTGATTCGTTTAGCGCTTTTTATCCCTTGATTACAATTGCTAATTCTGAGTACACCAGTTGAAAGTTGAGTGGCAGTATTTTCGACTTCACGAGGAATTATTGATAATGCAACGAACAGATCAAAACTTTCCCTGTCGCACTTAGTCTCTAAAAAAAGAGTTGGAATACCCTCAAGTCTAAGATCCTCCAAAATAGGGTCTGATGTAAATACTGCGACATCAGGTCTAATATCAAGCTTAAATCTGTTTGCTTCTCCAGCGGTATCACTGAGATGTCCCCCGATGGCTGGTACGGGTCTCCATGGATCGTGAACTAAATTCACTTCACTATTTGCTACTAAATCAGAATTGGGTACTAGGCATCCTTCAATATGACTTATTGAGGCTAAACCTTCGCTACGAAGATTCCATATTGGCGTTTTATTTTGAACTGAAAGCTCCCAATTTTTAGTGGTTAGATTCCAAAGATTGATTTGAGGGAAATGAATCTCTTTGTTTTTTTCTTTTAAATGAGAATCAAAAAAATCTAACTGGGTTTTTTGTGCACCCTCCCACCATTGAAGATGGGTAGCAGGACCAATTAGTAATTTAGGATTGCCTCCTGCCTTTTTAGATTTCTCAAAAATATCTAAAATCCCTTTCAAATGAGGATCCCACCAACCCCCAATTAAAAGCAAAGGTTTTTTTAACCAGCTATCTAATGCTTCATGGGTTTTCCATTGAGGTGTTTTTCTTGACGAAAGATTTAGCCAATTATATGCAAGCCCTCCTGGGTCATTCTTTTTAAGTAAGCCATGACCGTTAAATAAATATTTTTTCGATTCAAGATTTTCTCGGATTTCATGCCAAGCTTTCCAATTCCTCTCTCTTTGTGCTTTTTGAGCGGCTAATTGCAAACCCCATCCAATTCCCAAATGCCACCAAAACGCTCCTCCTTCACAACTCCAATGTTCTTCCTCTGAAAGGCCTGTCATTGCAGGAATAATGCAATCAGGTGGAGGAGTACCCTCATCTGCAATGAGCTGTGTTAATCCTTGATATGAAAAACCGTATGTGCCTAGTAGGCCATTGCACTCAGGTAAGGACCGAATCCAATTGTGAGTTTGACTCGTGTCTGAAGCTTCTTGACTAAAACCTGAAAATTCACCTTCAGATTCACCTTGTCCTCGTACATCTTGTATGACAACGAGATAACCCTTGCTAGCCCACCAAGAGGGATGAGCGTATGTGATTGTAGAGGCAATTTCTCTTTTGTATGGCTGACGCATAAGTAAGACAGGCCATGGTCCCTTCCCCTGAGGTAACCAGATGCGAGATCTTAGTAATATTCCGTCTCTAAGTCGTAAGTCTTCGTCCCTGTATTTTATTGAATTCATTATTTGCTTTAAAAAGTTTCTGGGCAATGAAGACCTCTTACGTACATCGAAAGGATCTCAGCATCAACTTCGCTTATATTCTTTTGAATTGAAATTTTCTGAATAGATTTTTTTGAACCAGCTGAAATATTTTCTTTATTTAGTTCTTTGAAACTTTCGCAAATGGACTGTGCTTCATCAGGATTCCTTTTTACACCTTCAAGAAGTCTAGATTGAGCTATTGCAGCTTGATTAATTGCAAATGATGTAAATATAAAAGTGATTAGTAAACTATTCATTTGTTCAAGTTTACCTAGTTTATTTTTATTCTATTACCAAATTGTTCTTGGGTAAATTTAAATAATGGTTTTTTTAGCTTTCTCTATTAAAACATTGGCTTTGCTTAGATCTATTAATGGAATTCGTCCTGTTCTTAAAATTCTTTCAAAACGTCCAGTCTTTTGAACTAGCTCTTGAGGACTAAGTCGAGAAAGTGCCTTGTTAGAAATCAATCCTGAGTGCATTAGCAAGGCTGCTTCGTTAAGTTCAATATCTAAAGTGCATATGAAATATGCTATGCATTTAAGTCTTTTTAGATTGCGAATACTACCCAGGCTTCCATAAATTAGATTATTAATTTCTTCGTCACTAATTGATAATAAAGAATTCCAAGTTTTTATATCATTTGATAAGAGTATCTTTTCTTCTTGATAAAAGCTTTTAGGAAGATTTTTCAAGAATAACTTTTTATTCATATGTCTCTAATGAGGTATTTTCATCAAAATAAACCTCGTTCGTTAAATCTTCACTTGGAGGATAATTCCTATCTGGTAATTCTATTATCTTTGATTCTTTTAAATCATTTATTATTTCACCAAGAACAATTGGTTTACTTATTCCATTCCCATCCGATTCTATCTTTCTTATCCTTACCTTGACTTGGGCACCGTTTCTTCCTCCTCCTTTCAAATTGCCAGCTATTTGTAACAATGTTGGTTTGATCGCCTCTTCAGGAAAATCGTTTGATGCTTGAGCAACAACTAAATCAAATCCGTTGTCGTAAACAATAGGAGCATATTTGTAACCTTCCACATTAAAAGGAGGTGTATAACTTTGCTCGAAGGCCCAGCAACTGGCAGACAGTAAAAGTGTGAAAATTGTTGTCCCAGTCAGACGGAATTTAATTCCCCAGTTAAATAAATAAGCCAAAACAGTCAAGAGACCAAGTCCTGAGCCTCCCCAAGCTAGCCAGATTGTTACTTCTTTGATAACTTCAATCATAGACATAGGCTGGTTTCTCCTGAATTGATTCTTTATAGTTTGTTGGCTCCCCAAGTTTGAGAATAATGTTTCATGGGAGATGAGTGGAGTTCTAAAAAATTTAAGCGGTGGGGACTTGCTGGAACCTTTGTGGCGTTGGGTGGTGTTTTGATTTGGAGTGGAGCAGATCTCTTGGTAGGCAGAACTATAAGCCGCTTTTCACCTCAAATAGAAAAAACATTATCTGATTCTTTAGGTCATCCTTTAAAAATAGGTGCTTATAGGGGGCTTAGGCCATGGGGTGCTGCTTTGGGACGAACGAAGTTGCTTCCTGGTGATAAAGATTCTTCATCGGTTAATATCTCAACTTTAACCATTAAATTTGCACCTATTGCAAGTTTATTAAATTGGCAACCTGTTGCAATATTTAATCCAAAGGGAACAGAAATCATACTAAACAAAAATAATGAAGGTTCTTTTTGGGTCTTACCCTCGTCTGATAATCCTAAGTCAAATAACCTTCATCTAAGATTTAATCTGAAAGGGTCAACTAAAATTATATTTAATCCTGGGGAAAAGATATTATTTGCTAAAGGAAATATTGCTCTAAACCTTGCTAAGAAAAAAATTTATGGTGCTATTAATTTACATTCTAAAAACCAGGGAAGTCTCTATCTTTCTGGGAAGGGCTACTGGGATGGATTAGAGTTTCAAAGTAAAGTAAGAATTAATAAACTTAGACTTGGCTTCCTTCAGGGGATTTTAGGAGATAGTTCAAGTACAATTTCAAAGGGAAATATTAATGGTAAAATTAATTTAGGTATAGAAAAAGGCTTTTTAAAATGTAAAGGTGATTTAATTGCAAATAATTTAAGCTTCAGAGGAGGACTTCTAAGTGATATCCTGTCTACCGATAAGTCAAGAATAAAATGTGATAATAAAAGGTTAAAGATAACAGATTCAAATTGGAAATATGGTTATTGGGATATCTCTACCTCAGCTGAAATTCCATTTTATAAAAAAGATAATACTTATATAAAATCTTTTACTTATATAAAAGTCAAAGATTTTGATCATAAACCTTTTACGTTGAAATTTAAATTACCAATTTCAATTGTTGATAGACGCTTTATACCTGGAGATTTAAATGCTAACTTAGATTTAGATTCTTTCCCTTTAGGTGCATTAAATCCAATATTAAATGCATCCTTATCTGGGAAATTAAGTACAAATGGGTATTTTAATGGGCCTCTATCTTCATTAAACTCTACTATTAATCTTTCTTTAGATAATCCACAAGTCAATGGAATACGTTTAAGGGAGGAATGGAGAGGTACTTTTAATAGAGTTCCAAAGCAAAATAAATGGGGTAGTTTGAAAATGAAATCAGAAGGGTCTGCTATCCCTGGTGATCTTCAAATTAACTTCAATAAAGATGGTAATTTTAATGATTTAATCCTAAATAGATTAGGCGGTAAAATAAATTTGAATCCTAAAAATAATGCTTTTGAGTGGGATGCTAATAAATTCAGTTTAGATCGAGTAGAGGTTGCTTTCCCACCTGAAAAAAGTTTTAAAAGAATCTTTGGAGAAGTTTCAGGTAAAGGTATATTTTCTCTTGACCCATTATTAATTAATGGTGAGTTGAATTTAGATTATTTTAGATTATTAGGTTTTAAGTTAAAACAGGGAACTATTAAAGGTCAAATTAAAGATTCTGAGACTAATTTAACTGGTAAATTAATACCATCTAAAAATGGAAAGATTAAATTTGATATTAATAAGGGATCTGAATTCTCGTTATCAGCTCAGATAAATAATGTTAGCTCCACTTGGATTGCTGCTACAGCGTTAGAGATCCCAAAACTGGGGTTTAAGTATTCAGATGCAATGGGTAAAGCTGAAGATTTAGAAAAATTGATAATTGGTTACCCCAATAATTCTATAGATAGTCAGTTAGAAGCTTTAACTAAGTCTAAGTATTCATATAGAGAAGAGATTTCAAAGATAAATAATCAGAGCGTTATTAATCCTTATGAGCTTAACGGAAATATCAATGGGGATGTTAAATTAATTGGTCCAAGTCTATCTGATTTAAAGTTAGAAGCAAAAGCCTTTGGTAAGGTTTGGACTAATAAATTGAAGATCATTAATTCTAAAGATATAAGACCTTTTAAAGCAACTTTCAATGGAAATCTAGGTTCAGGTGATGGAAAATTTTCTCTACTTGATTTTAATTTTTCATTATTATCTTTAGTTGCACCTATCCCTTCAGCTGTTAATGGATATTTTGGTTTAAACGGTAAATATAGTTTAGCTAATGGAACCAAAAAGGTAACTGCAGATTTAATTATTAAGGACACATTAATTGATGACAGGAATATTGTTTTAGATAAAGGAAATATTTTCTTTAAAGATAATTATCTTGAATTTGATATAGCTCTAAGGGATCAATCTTCGATATATCCTGTTGAATTAAGCGGAATCTATCCATTAAATAATTCTTATCCTATTGATCTAAAAGTCGAAAGTCATGGAGATGGCTTGGTATTTTTGACAGGTCTAACAAAAGGAAGTGTCACTTGGACTTCGGGTACTGCTGATCTGAGCTTGCTAATTAGTGGAACACCTGCAAGACCTGTTGCAAATGGTTTTTTTGTTTTAAAAAATAGTGATCTACTTTTTCAAAATAGAGAAATAAATAATTTGAATAGTACAATAGTTTTTGATTTTAATAGACTTGAAGTTCGTAAACTCATAGCAAATATTGGGCAAAACGGTGTCATTAACAGTAAAGGAGGAATTTCGTTATTTGATTCTAAATTAAGTGAAATTGAACCATTGGTTCTTTCTATAGAAAAAACACGTATCAAAACAGCATTCACTGATATCAAAGCCTCATCGAAGATTATTGTTAATGGATCGATTATTAAGCCTAGATTGGCAGGCGAATTGTTTGTTTCAGAGGGCTCTATTTTTGCTAAAAGAGCTAATAATCCCGACAAGGATAAATCTGATAAATCTGATCGCCCTACAGACTCAAAGGTTAAAAGTATTCGTAAATTCCCTGAACAAAATTGGAGCCAGAGGGAACCTTTGGTTTTATTTATTCAAGATGAAAATGCTCCAGCGAGTCGAATAGTGAGTGGTGGTTTTCCTAATGGATTGGAATCCATTAGCTTTGATAATTTTAAGCTCGTACTTGGCCCTACATTAAGATTGGTTTCTCAACCATTGGCAAGCTTTGAAACAGATGGATTTCTTTTCTTGAATGGTGCTTTTGACGAGACACTCGAAGTTAGTGGAGTCATTAAACTTGTTAGTGGCTACGTTAATCTCTTTACGACTACTTTTAATTTAGATCAAAGTGAACCTAATGTAGCCGTATTTGTACCTTCTATGGGATTGGTTCCATATGTTGATGTGACTTTAAAAAGCCGTGTCCCAGACAATGTTAGAGATGTCAGTAATTTCTCCTCTAATGGGATGGCATCATTTGGTATTGGAGGATCTCGTTTTGTAAATGTCGAAGTGACTGCTTCCGGACCTGCTGATCGGATTAGTGAAAATTTTCAATTAAGAAGTAGTCCCTCTTTGGGAAGAGTTGAGTTGTTAGGACTTATTGGAGGTAATTCTCTTGCTAATCTAATAAGTAGTGGTGGAAATGGAGATGTGCTTGCTAGTTTTTTGAATAGATCTTTTGCTTCGTATCTTCAAGGCAATATCAATGGGTTTTTAAGTGATAGGCTGCAATTGTCTTTGTATCCTGCATATATAAATGGATCAGATTTGGAGGATGAAGCTAGTGAAAGTAGTTCTTCAAGTAATGATCAGGAGGATGTAAATCTGACAGGGCAACAGGCATGGGTAACTGAAATAGGAGTTGATCTTAATGATAAATTTAATTTTTCAGTTCAGGCTGCTCCTAATCGACAAGATATTCCACCAAAAGGAAATATTACTTTTCAAATGAATCCTAATGTAGGTCTACTGGGCTCTTTTGACAAAGATGGGAATTGGCAAAGTCAGCTTCAACTCTTTTTTAGATATTAAATAAATGAATAGTTGAATAAAAATGACTTAATAAAAAATGCTCAGTTAGATAGGTTTTTATTTTCTTTTTAAAGCTTGATTTGCTATCAAACGATTTGTTGTCGTAATCAAGGCAACGAGTTATTTCGTTGCCTTGCCGTCAAGCTATCAAAGGAATATTTTAAAGATAGTGACAACTTATCTTTGATTAAATAGTTGATCTAAATCAAATGAGTACAAACTTTTCAGTTCCTGAACCCACGCCTCAGCTAATAAAAGTAGCAGAGAGTGCAAAAGATGCTTCTATTTTGCTTGGTCAATCCACTAATAAACAAAGGTGTGAGGCTTTGACTGAAATGGCAAATGCGTTAAATGATAATGTTGATGAAATTTTAAAAGCAAATATTCAAGATCTTGAAAGATCAGAAAAAGAAGGGTTGAATAAATCACTTTTAGCAAGACTTCAGTTAACAAAAACTAAACTCAAAGGATGTATTGACGGAGTTCTTAAAGTTTCTAATCTTGCAGATCCAATTGGTAAGAGACAGCTTCATAGGAAATTGGATGAAAATCTTATTCTTGAGAGAGTGACAGTTCCATTAGGAGTTTTAGGAGTGATATTTGAATCGAGACCAGATGCATTAATACAAATAGCATCTCTTGCTGTTCGTTCGGGTAATGGAGCTTTATTAAAAGGAGGAAGTGAAGCAAAAGCCACCAATCAAGCAATAATGGATTCTCTTGATAAGGGGTTAAGCAAATCAAATGTGGGCTCAGGAGCGTTGTCTTTGCTCACTACACGTCAAGAAAGCTTAGGTTTGCTTCGTTTGGATCGGTTTGTCAATTTGATAATACCCAGAGGTAGCAATGAGTTAGTCCAATTTATTCAAGAAAATACACGTATCCCTGTCTTAGGGCATGCTGATGGGATTTGTCATCTATATGTAGATAATTCTATAGATATTACTAAAGCTATAAGTATAGCTTTAGATAGTAAGATTCAATATCCTGCTGCTTGTAATGCAATTGAGACATTATTAATTCATGAAGATGTTGCCGAGATGTTTTTAAAAAAAGGCTTGCCAATTTTTTCTAGTGCAGGAGTTACTCTTAAGGGAGATTCAAAAAGTCAATCTTTAGGTGTGAAAAATAAGGCTGATGAGGCAGACTGGTCTACAGAATATCTTGATTTAATTCTTTCAATAAAAATTGTGCGTAATGTAGATGAAGCTATAGAACATATTCGTAAATATAGCTCTCGTCATACGGAGGCGATAGTTACTGATGATAAAGAAGTTGCTGAAAAATTTTTAAGTTCAGTTGATAGTGCAGGCGTTTATCATAATTGCTCTACTCGTTTTGCGGATGGTTTCCGATATGGATTTGGATCTGAAGTTGGGATAAGTACTCAGACTCTTCCACCAAGAGGACCAGTTGGACTGGAAGGCTTAGTTACCTATCGCTATTATCTAAGAGGTGATGGTGACCTCGTTAAGGATTTCGCTTCTGGAGATAGAAACTTTTCTCATGTTGATCTACCATTATGAGTCAATTTAATAATTTAAGTGTAATTCATATTAAAGATATAAATCTATGGGCCCATGTAGGTGTTTTAGAAAGTGAGCGAATACATGGTCAAAGTTTTCTTCTTGACATCAGCTTTTGGTTGGATTTGGACGAGGCATCCACGCTTGATCAGTTAGATAAATCAATAGACTACAGCGTAGCAATTAAAGCAGTTAAAAAACTTTCATTTGAAATAAAATGCTTAACGATTGAATATTTTAGCGATCAAATTTTGAATCTTCTTGAGTCTCTATATGGACCAGTTCCAATTCATATTCTGCTGACAAAATGTTCGCCACCAATAGATGGATTTACTGGAAGTGTTCTAATAGAAAAAAAAAGGAATTTCTCATTTCCTCTTAATTAATTGGATACAAATAAAAGACCAATTTTTCTTGTTCATGGTTTGTGGAACAATCCCAAATTATTTGAAAAATTAATAAAAAAAATAAAAGAAGATGATTATGAATTGCACAGACCACATCTACCACACAAATATGGGAAAACATCCCTTAGATGTTTAGCTCGAGATCTTGATTCTAAGATTGAGGAATTAGTGGGCCCTAAAATCGAAATTGATATTGTTGGTTTTTCAATGGGTGGATTAATTAGTAGGTTTTGGTTGCAAAATCATGATGGTTTTTTAAGAACCAAACGTTTTTTTAGTATTGGTTCGCCTCATTTTGGTACTTATACTGCTCAAATGATCCCTTCGTTTTTGATGCCAGGTATTGCAGAGATGAAAAGAGGAAGTAGTTTATTATCTCAGTTAAATAATGACTTGACCTCCTTAGAAAATGTTGAATGTACTAGCTTTTTTACAAAATGGGACTTGATGTCATTCCCAGGCTGGCAAGCAAAACTTTCTATTGGTGATTCCTATCACTTACCTGTGTTGACACATAAACAATTGATAACAAACTCAAGTTCTCTAGATATTTTAGCCAAAAAGATTTTTAATAATAGCTAATTAAGACCGCTATGTCTTATTAGAGCTTCAGTAGAGGGAAGGCGTCCTCTAAATTGTTTGAAAACTTTGTTGGGTGATCGACTACCACCAAGACTAAGAATTGAATCGCGATATTTTTTACCAATCTTTCGGACTTCATCATGATTAGCAAGGCCTGCCTCTTCAAATGCGGCAAAGGCATCAGAGCTGAGTACCTCAGCCCATTTATAAGAGTAGTATCCAGCAGCATAGCCACCAGCAAAAATATGACTGAAGGCACAGAGAAATTGATCTTCTGGAATAGGATCCAACACGGTTGTGGTTTTTGCGATTTCTCGTCGTAACTCATCTGGGGAAATTTCTAATTCTTCATTCCACTGACTATGGAGTTTTAGATCAGTAAGAGCAAAATGTATTTGCCTTAAAGTCGCAAGCCCAGAATTAAATGTTCTGCTTAGTCTCAATTTATTGATTTCTGATTCTGGTAATGGCTCTTTCGTCTTCCAATGGATTGCTATTTCAGAAATTGTTTGATCCTCTAGGCACCAATTTTCCATGAATTGGCTTGCTAATTCGACTGCATCCCATTCAACGTTATTAATACCGGCTGCTTGAGGATAATTTACAGTCGTCAGCATATGTTGTAGTCCATGACCAAATTCATGGAAGAGAGTTTCTACTTCTTCGAAACTCATCAGACTGGGTTTGTCCGCAATAGGAGGCGTTTGATTACAGACTAAATAGGCTACTGGGAGAACAATATCATTTTTCGTTTTTTGATTTCGGCACAAACATTCATCCATCCAGGCACCTCCTCTTTTTGTCGCAGGACGACTGAAAGGATCTAGATAGAAAGCAGCAATTTTCTGGCCATCTAAATTTTTAACATTGAAGAAACGGACATCTTTATGCCATGAAGGAGCGGTATTACTTGCTTCTTCAATATCAATTTCAAAAAGTCTTTTGCACAAATTGAATAGACCATTAAGAACTTGATCTAAAGGAAACCATGGTCTGAGTTTCTCTTGGTCAAGATCGTATTTCTCTTTGCGTAAAACTTCAGCCCAAAAACTTACATCCCATGGAGATAGCTCAAAATCTTTGTTTTCTCCATTTCTTTTAGCACACTCACGTAGATGTACCACTTCTTTTTCAGCATGAGGCATTGCAGCCATTCGTAATTCTTCGAGTAACATCTCAACAGCATTTTCATTGTCCGCCATCTTTGTGGCTAAACTAATTTCACACCAGTTTTTATATCCCAATAGTTTTGCCTGTTTGTTTCTGAGATCTAAAATTTCTTCAATTATTTTTTTGTTACTAATTTCTCCATCGCTAGCTCTACTTACAAAGGCTCTATAAACTTTTTCTCTGAGACGTCTATCTTTTGCATAAGTTTGAAAAGGAATGTACCTAGGCATATCTAAGCCAACTCTCCATGGACCATTTGATGGTGATGGATCATTGCCTTCTTCATCTTTGTCACCAGACTCCTTTGCCGCAAGAGCCAATGTCTCAAGTGCTCTTTCAGGAAGCCCCTCGACTTCTGACTTGTTTTTTAATAAAAGACTCCAATTCTTAGTTGCATCTAATACATTGTTACTAAAAGTAGTTGATAATTCAGCTAATCGCTCACTGCGAGAATTAAATAGTGCTTTTTCTTTAGCTTCTAGACCAATTCCTTTGTTTTTCATCGTTATTAGTTCTGTCTCAATTATTCTGATTTGTGTTTCATCTTTTATGTTTCCATGCTCTTTCAAATTTGAGAGTGCCTTGAAAATGACTTCGTTTTGAGCAAGCTGATTACTAAATCTGACGATTGTCGGTTGCTGACTTGAATGTACCTCACGTAGTTCAGTGGAATTGCATACAGCATTCAGATGACTGACAACTCCCCAGCTCCATCTGAGCTTTTCACCTATATCGTAAAGATGAGGCATTACATCTTCCCAACTTAGAGAGCTTTTGGTTGGTAATTGTTTTTCGAGTTGTTCTTCTAGTTTATTTAATTCTTCATTTAGTTCTTTTATCAGTTTGGGTATATTTTCGGTGATCTCGTTAGGGGTGATTTTATCGTAATCAGGAAGACCTTCACCTTTTAATAGTGCTGTTGGCTTAATTGAAGTCATTTTTTAGGATCAAAAACTAACTGATTGGTACAAGGTTATTGGTAATTAATGATTGTGCGAGAGCATTTGTTGATACCTCATACAAATCAATAGCTATCCTTGGCCAAAAACCTATTACTAATGTAGGAACTAAGAGGCTTAAACCTATTGAAAGCTCTCTCGCATCCATTTCTTTGACAATCGATAAAGCAGGTATCCTTGGGCCAAAGAATACTCTTCTACACATTGAAAGAAGGTAGATAGGAGTTAAGACCAGTCCAATAGCTGCTAATAGGATTGTTATTGCTCTAAATAACGAAGTGAATCCTTCTTGACTAGTGATGCCAAGAAAAACTGTTATTTCACTTATAAACCCACTCATCCCTGGTAAGGCAAGTGATGCTAAAGAACTGGCTAAGAAGAATGCAAAAGTAATTGGCAACGCCTTTGCAAGACCACCCATATTCGGGATTGAAAGAGTATTGGTTCTTTCATAAAAACTTCCAGTAACAAAAAACATTGCGGCAGCAATCAGTCCATGGCTAATCATTTGGAGCATCGCTCCACTGATACCAAGTGCATTAACTGCACCAATTCCAACAAGAACAAAACCCATATGACTTACAGAACTGCAGGCTATGCGCCTTTTTACATTGTCTTGAGCAAAAGCATTTAGAGCGCCATAAATAATATTTACTATCCCAATGATGATTAAAGCTGGGGCGAGTATTAAATGAGTGTCCGGTAATATTTGGACGTTAAATCTTATGAGAGCGTAACCTCCCATTTTTAATAAAACACCAGCTAATAGCATTGAAACCGGTGCATTTGCCTCCCCATGAGCATCGGGTAGCCAGGTATGAAGTGGAAAGATAGGAAGCTTTACTCCGAAACCAATTAAAAAACCTAAATAACAAAATATCCCAAAATTACCAGTAAAAGATTTGGCTGCGATTTCACTTAAATTAAAGGTAAATTGATCTCCAGAAAGAGCTAAAGCAAGCCCACTAATTAATATTAAAAGGGAAGCTAGAGCTGTATAAAGGATGAATTTTGTTGCTGCATATAGTTTTCTTTTCCCTCCCCAAATAGCAATCAATAAATAGACAGGAACAAGTTCAAGCTCCCAAGCTAAAAAGAATAGTAAGAAATCTTGTGATAGGAAAACTAAAGCTTGGGCTGAAGCTTGAATCAGTAATAAAGCAAAGTAAAGCCTTGTTTTTTGTTTAACTTTCCAACTTGCAGCTGCGGACAAAAAAGTTATTAGCCCGCTTAGAACTACTAGTGGTGCAGATATACCATCTACACCTAATGACCATTCGAGTCCTATGGAAGGAAGCCACTGAAGTCTTTCAACCAACTGCAGACTTTCGCTACTTGGATCAAACAAATTGGCAAAAGCCAATACAATTATTAGAAAATCGGTTAATAAAATAACTAGGGCTATATTTCTTGGGAGATTAGAGTTTTTACTTTCTTGCGTTGGGAGAAAAGGCATTATTAATGCTCCAACTATGGGTAGGAGCACAATGAGTGAAAGCCATGGAAATACTGTCTGAGAATCAATACTCATAGGCAGATTGGCATCCATAATTTGGGGCAAGTCAGCCATAAAGCTATCAGTTTTTGTTCGTTTTCATGAGTAGAACTACCCAAAGGTGTTTGAAATACATTCGCTACCTCTGAGTTGGAGGCTCATTAAAGGAGCACGACTTGCTACACCAGCAGCTTCCCAGGCTTTGACCATTGCGACACTGACTTCTCGGCCTTTCGTCGCTTTGCACAATGCAAGAATGCTTGGTCCTGCTCCACTAATTGCACATCCTAAAGCTCCGGCAGCCTTTGCAGCTTCTCTTACCTCTAACCCACCTTTGATCAATCCCCATCTGTATGGTTCATGAAGCTTGTCGTGCATCCCATCTGCAATTAGATCCTCATTTCCAGTCCTTAATCCTTGAAGCAGAAGCGTAAGAGCCCCTAAATTGATTACTGCATCATTTACTGGAATGTTCTCTGGCATGACACGTCTTGCTTCGCTTGTGCTAAGGCGAATAGATGGTATTGCAACTACTGCTTTTATTGATTGATCCCAATCACAGCGGACTACGCGCCATCGGTCGCTGGCAGTTTTAGCTGTTACGCAAAGACCTCCTATTAATGAAGGAACAACATTGTCTGGATGACCTTCTATATCTATTGCTAGCTCCAATAATTTTTCCTTAGGCAAAGGATATCCAGCAAGTGCATTTGCTCCAACTAATCCTGCCACAATTGCAGTAGCACTGCTTCCAAGCCCTCTTGCAGGAGGTACAGCTAATTTTACTCTTGCTTCAAGAGCAACAGGCTCTACACCTGCAGTTCTCCAAACTCTCTGGGCGGCTCGATAGAAAAGGTTTTCAGGACCGCCTCTTAAATGATTGCCTTCAGTACTTTCCATTATTAATTCAAACCTTTCAGCATTACCCTCAATTCTTTTAATAGTGAACTGATTGGAAAGATCCAGTGCTGCACCAAGGCAATCAAACCCTGGACCAATATTGGCTGTAGTAGAAGGAACTTCTACTACGACAGTTTGTCCTATTTTTGGCGGCCCCATGTTTTTATCCTTTAGCTAAGTCTCCCATTTGATTCGGCACTTAAGCGTGCTCTGCAAGCTGAACTGAATAATGTCGCCTCTGGATCTTTAAGAACAATCAATGGGATTTCCTTTAAATAAGATTGAAAGCGACCCTTGTTACTAAATGCATTAAGGAAGTTAGATGAGTTTATTCCATCGAGGTTTTTTGCTGCTGTTCCACCCGAAATCCATAAGCCTGAAGAGCAAAGTTCTTGTAAAGCAAGGTCTCCAGCTGCAGATCCATAAGCATTTAGCCATAATTGCAAAGCTTCAGCCATTAATTTGTCTCCGTTATTTGCTTTTTCCCAAACAAGTGCGGGTAAATCTGTGAAAGCTGATTTGCCACTATCCATTTTTTTTAAAGTTTCCTGAAGTGGGTGGTTTTCATTTAATGGATCATCCAATTTCCATCTCGCAATCATTCCAAGGCCTGTCCCACTGACTATTCTTTCAATCGATACTCTTTGAATAGTTAGCTTCTTTTTTAGCCATTTGACTAATTCCCATTCGTTTTCTGTTCTTGGGGAAAATTCCCGATGACCTCCTTCACTAGGAAATATAAAAATGTTTTTAGGTGTAATTAATCCTCTGGACATTCCTAAACCAGTACCAGCTCCGATAATTGCAACTAATTCTTGGTTGGTTTTGGTCTCAGAATTTAATGTTCCTTGGATTACTTCATATTGGTCATTTTTGAAAAATGGAATCCCATATATTAAAACTGAGAAATCATTTATTAATTCAATATTATTTATTTTTGAAAGCTGAGATAATTCTTCTGTTTCTATATCCCAGCCTAGATTTGTAATCGTAACTTTCTGGTCTTTTATTGGGCCTGCTACTCCAATACACCCATATTCAGGGAGTGATATATGATCTGGTAAATGTTTAAAAAAATCTTCAAATATTGAGTAAAAAGATTCCCATTCTGAAGAAATATAGTATTTTTCAAATAATTTTTTTGGATAGTTCTTGTTTGAATAAACAGCTAATATAGTTTTTGTCCCTCCAAGGTCTCCAGCAAGTAAATTCATTAGTTATTAAAATCGTTTTGGATTTAGGATTGATTAACTTGTATACCTTTTTTGCTAATTGATTCGTCAATTATTAATTTAAACTTGTCTATACTCATATTTCCAAGATCTTTACCTTCTCTTGTCCTTACTGAGATTTCATTATTCTCTTCTTCCTTATCTCCAATAATTATCAAGAAAGGTATTCTTTGCATAGTATGTTCTCGTATTTTAAAACCGACTTTTTCATTTCTAATATCAATTTCAGTTCTGAAGCCAAAGTCAACTAATTTATCTTTAGCACTAAAACATGCTTCATTATTTCTATCAGTTATGCCCATAATCATTATTTGAACAGGTGATAACCATGTAGGAAAATTTCCTGAATAATTCTCAATTAATATCCCAATAAATCTCTCAAATGAACCTAAAATAGCTCTGTGAAGCATTACAGGTGTTTGTTTCCTTCCTGTAATATCGATATAACTGGCATTGAGCCTTTGAGGCATGGAGAAATCTACTTGAATTGTTCCGCACTGCCATACTCTGTTGAGACAATCTTTTAATGAGAATTCAATTTTTGGACCATAGAAGGCGCCTTCTCCAGGGAGTAGCGACCAGTCTAATCCTTTTGAATCAAGTGCCTCAGATAAGGCTTTTTCTGATTTGTCCCAGATATCATCACTCCCAACCCTTTTCTCTGGTCTTGTTGAGAGCTTAATAAGAATTGAATCAAAGCCAAAGGTTTTATAAACCTCAAATACCAAATCAATAAAATTTTGGACTTCTTCTTGGATTTGTTCATCGGTACAAAATATGTGTGCATCATCTTGAACAAAATTTCTTACCCTCATTAAGCCATGCAGTGCACCAGAAGGCTCATTGCGATGACAAGAACCAAATTCAGAAAGTCTAATAGGAAGATCTCGATAGCTTTTTAAACCTTGATTGAATATTTGTATGTGGCATGGACAATTCATAGGCTTTATTGCATATTCCCTGTTCTCTGAAGTTGTAGTAAACATATCTTCTTTAAATTTATCCCAATGGCCTGATTTCTCCCAAAGACTTCTATCTACTACTTGCGGAGATTTAACTTCTTGATAATCATATTTTGTAATCGTTTCCCGAATAAAATCTTCTAAAACTCTATAAATAGTCCACCCTTTAGGGTGCCAAAAAACCATACCGGGTGCTTCTTCTTGTGAGTGAAAAAGTGAATACTTTTTCCCTAATTTTCTATGATCTCTTTTCTCAGCTTCTTCAATTCTAGAGATATATTCTTTTAATTCTTTAGAGCTTTTCCAAGCTGTTCCATATATTCTTTGTAGCATTTCATTATTAGAGTCTCCGCGCCAATAAGCCCCAGATACTTTCATTAGCTTAAATACTCTTAGATGCCTTGTATTTGGCACATGAGGACCTCTGCACATATCAATATATTCTTGATGTTTGTATAACTTTATGATTTCATTCTCAGGGATATTTTTAACTATATCTAGCTTGAAAATTTCACCTCTATCAGTAAAAACTTCCGTTGCTTTCTCTGGACTAACTATTTCAACATCTACATTATAATCTCTGTTAACTAAATCTTTCATCCTTTTCTCAATTTTGAGAAGATCATCAGGAGTAAAGGTATCTTTATAAGAAATATCATAATAAAAACCATCTTCAATTACCGGCCCTATTGCCATTTTTGCTTCGGGGTATAATTGCTTTACAGCATGTCCAAGAAGATGAGCGAATGAATGTCTAATAATTTCTAGTCCTTCATCATCTTTAGATGTAATAATCTGTATATGAGAATTTTGAGTTATAGGAATACAAGTATCAATTAATTCTCCATTCACTCTCCCCGCTAGCGCTGCTTTTGCTAAACCAGGACCAATTTCTGATGCTATTTGGTCAATTGTGACAGCGGAATCATATTTTTTTTCAGTTCCATCAGGTAATGTAATTATTGGCATAATTTTCTACAAATTTGAATAAAATCCTAGAGCTTCTTTGACTCTATTTAATGTTAACTTAGAAACCTCCTCGGCAGTAAGTTTGCCTTTATTTAGTATTCTTTTTAACTCTTCTGGATCATTCATTAGTTCTTTATACTTTTCTTGAATAGGTTTGAGAACGTTAATCATTGCCTCTGTAAATTCTGGTTTGAATTTACCCCAGCCCATTTCTGCACAATACTCTGCTGCTTTTTCTCTCCCTAGGCCAGAAATTATTGAATAAATTGTTAAAAGATTATCAGCTTCAGGTCTTGAGGGATTTCCAAATTCTAGTCCTAATTCTGAGTCGGTTTTTGCACGTTTTATTTTTTTAGTAATTACTTCTGGATTGTCTAATAGAGTAATCCTACTATTTTCATTTGGGTCGCTTTTACTCATTTTCTTTGTTCCGTCTGTCAGGCTCATGACTTTGGAACACTCTTTCAAAATTAAGGGATTTGGAACTTTAAGTATTGGATTCTCTTTTGTTCCGAATTTTGAATTAACTCTTTGAGAAGCAATATCTCTCGCAAGCTCTAGATGCTGCTTTTGATCTTCTCCAACAGGAACCAAATCAGCGTCATAGAGAAGAATATCCGCTGCCATAAGGACTGGATAATCTAATAATCCAATAGATACATTGTCGCCTTGTTTAATTGACTTTTCCTTAAACTGAATCATTCTCTCCATCCAGTTTAAAGGAGTTAAGCAATTTAATATCCAGCAAAGCTCGCTATGGGCGCTTATCTGACTTTGAATGAATATTGAGCATTTATCAGGATTCATCCCACAAGCGATATACAAAGCCGCTGTAGATAGAGAATTTTGATGAAGAGATTTTGGGTCATGCGGAGTGGTTATCGCATGAAGATCAACAACGCAAACAAAAGTTTCGTAATTTTCTTGTAATTCAACCCAATTTCTTATTGCTCCAAGCCAGTTACCAATATGAACATCTCCTGTGGGTTGAACACCAGATAAGACTCGCTTCTGATTCACTTATCCTTGCTCGCTTGTATCTGTGGAATCAACTTCATTTGAACTTGCTGCTGTTGCTTGATCATTATCTTTTTCTTCAGGATCTTGACTAACATTTTTCTCCTGATCAGTATCAGCGACCTCTTGCTCTTTAACTGGTTTTTCTGGCCTTGCAAAAGGGTTGGGCTTTGTGTTGACTGAGTTGTTATTTTCACCGTTATAGTTTCCGCTGTTACCCCTGCCTCTTCTTTGGTCATTGGCAGGCGCTTGAGACCTATATTCATTGACTAAATTTTCAAGACTTCCATCTTCAAGCATTTGCGCAAGAGTTCTTACTGCGAAACCTAGAACAGCGACAGTAGATCGAAGATTAAAGGCTTCTTGTAATGATCTGACTGCTCGCATTTCATTATCACTTAAGCGAATACGAAAGCCTCCCTCTCTATTGTTAGGACCTCGGCCACCTCTAAAGTTATTACGACCATTTTGTCTTTGGTTTTGGAAATCGCCACCACCTGACTGATTATTGGTGTAAGAGTCACCCATGAACATATTTGCCAATAGGGGCAAGTGTGACGCATAGCCGGTACTTTTGCGACATATTTGAATATCTTGATTAGCACTTTCACATCTAAGGATATTGATTCCAGCGGAATGATTTGATTTCTTTAGGCATAAATTTTTCTTCTTAAAAACGTAAAACCTTCTTTCTTTGCGGTTATTAAGGGAAAATTTGCTTTAAAATGAAAGTTAGCTAAGAAGAAACTGTATTTATTGAAATCGTGGAAAATCATTCATTAACAAAATCTCCTCTCTCCTTTCCTTCTTTTTCGATTCCGAAAATTAGTCTTTTTATTGGGCTAACTATCACAGGTCAGTGGGTTTTGAGTGATGTGGCCCATATTCCTGGGGGTGGACTTGGATTGCTATTAGGACTTGGTTGTATTTTTTATTTTTTAAAACCAGGGAAGGTTTCATTTGATGCTCCCTCAACTGTTCAAGGATGGGTAAGAAGATGTCATGACGTTTTAGAGAATTTTGAGTACTTACTTGAGGATGGAGAGCAAAGTGAAAGAAAAAAAGAAAGAATAAATTCCTTGCAAAAAATTATTGATAGAAGCGAAGATCAAAGCATTGGTTTCTTGAAAACAAAAGGCGTAAAATTGCCTGATAAAGAGCAATTGGAAAAAGTTTTAGGAATAAAAAATCAAATAAAAGTTTCTTTTCCACCAGCTCTTCCGGTAAGAGATCGAAATTGGGTTTTGCCAGATTTAATCCAAGAACAAGATTTTATTGTTTATTCTTTGGCACTTCCAATGAGCGCAGCTGATCTTTTGTGGATTAAAAATATCCCTACAGATCAACCAGCCTGGCTAATGGTTGCAAGTAAAGAATCTACTGATTGGTCTAATGAGCGAAACGCATTGGAGGCTCAATTACCTGATAGATGGACTAACAGAGTATTGAAATGGGATGGATCTCAAACAGAAATGGCAACGGTTCTTTCTCCAATTAAGAAACTTCTTGAAAATCCAAAGAAGAATACAGACATTACCAAGCAAAGACTTTTGTCTCGATTGCATACTTCTTGGCAAAAAGATTTAGAAAAATTAAGAAGAGAAAAATTCAAGGTTATTCAAACAAGATCTCAGTGGATAGTTGCTGGTATCGTTTTCGCCTCCCCTGTCGCCTCAACTGATTTGCTTGCAGTTGCAGTTGTTAATGGCTTGATGATCAAAGAAATGTCGAAAATATGGTCTTCCAAAATGAAGCCAGAATTACTTGAGGCAGTCTCAAGACAACTAGCAATGGCTGCAATCGCTCAAGGAGTTGTCGAATGGAGTGGACAGTCGTTGTTGAGTTTGGCAAAGCTTGACGGCTCCTCTTGGGTTGCTGCTGGAACAATTCAGGCCTTGAGTGCTGCTTATTTAACCAGAGTGGTTGGAAGATCGATGGCTGATTGGATGGCTCTCAATAATGGAGTAACTCAACCTGATTTAGAACTTATTAAGCAACAAGCTCCTCAACTAGTATCAAAAGCTGCTGAACTTGAAAGAGTTGATTGGGTGGCTTTTTTAAAGCAATCAAAAGAATGGATTCAGTCTCAATCTATTAATTACAAATTTAAATCAGTTTAAGTTTATAACTGTTCTTATGGTATGTCTTTGACTTATATTTAGATAAGACATTAATATTTTCTAATTTCAAATATATGTTTAATAAAAAGATTTTTACTGAGTATATTTATAAGAAAAATAAGATACTTAGTTTATCTCTTCTACTTGCTTTAAATATTTTATTCTTGACAGGATGTGTAAATAAAAAAACTTATGGACCAAGCTATGAGAGGCCTTTTGTTTTAACTACTTTTACAATTTTGGCGGATCTTGCTAGAAATGTTGCTGGGGATAGACTTCTAGTTGAATCAATAACGAAACCAGGGGCAGAAATCCATAGTTATCAATTTACACCTAGTGATATTGTAAAAACTAAAGGAGCAAAACTGATTATTGAAAATGGTTTAGGTCTTGAAGCATGGTTTTCGAAATTTATGAGTAGTACGGGTGATGTCCCCAAGGTGAAATTAACTGAGGGGATAAAGCCATTATTGATAGATGGTGATGCTTATGCAGGCAGGCCAAATCCTCATGCCTGGATGTCACCCAAAAGAGCTATGAATTATGTAGATAAAATAGTCGATGCTTTTATTAAAATCGATCCTGATGGAGCTCTTGAATATTCATCTAACGCTTCAACCTATAAAGCTAAACTTGAATCGCTTGATAAAGAGCTAAGAGATTCTTTATCCTCTATTCCTAAAGAAAGAAGATTTTTGGTGACATGTGAAGGAGCCTTTACTTATCTGGCCCGTGATTACGGAATGAAAGAGGCATATTTGTGGCCAGTTAATGCTGAAAGTCAAGTAACCCCAAGGAGAATGGTGAATCTAATAAAAAAAATCAAAGAAAATGAAGTCCCAACAATTTTTTGCGAAAGTACTGTGAGTGCAGAAGCACAAATGGAAGTTGCGAAATCAAGTGGAGCTGTTTTTGGTGGAACTTTCTACGTTGATTCTCTCTCAGATCTAAATGGTCCTGCTCCTACCTATATAGAGTTACTAAGGCACAATGTTCGATTGATTATTAAGGGCCTATCCATTTCAGAAGTGAAAAAATAATGAACCCGATTTTTAAAAGCCATGAGAAAGATTTTATGCGTATTGAGGCAGATCAAGTTTGTGTTGACTACAACGGTACAGTTGCTCTCTATGACGCAAGTTTAAATTTAAAGGCTGGATCTATATGTGGTCTTGTGGGGATGAATGGTGCAGGAAAATCAACTTTTTTCAAGGCTCTGATGGGTTTTGTTAGACCTTCAAGGGGAAAAATCAGGATCAATGGTATAAAGGTTAATCAAGCGCAGAAGGAGCAATCGGTTGCATATGTTCCACAAAACGAAGGGATAGATTATTCATTCCCCGTGAGCGTTTGGGATGTTGTGATGATGGGCAGATATGGCGCTATGAATATTTTCCGAATACCAAGAGAATCTGATAGAAGAGCCGTTGTTCATGCCCTTGAAAGAGTTGATCTTTTGGATCTCAGAGAGAGACCAATAGGATCTTTATCAGGAGGACAACGCAAAAGAGCTTTTCTTGCAAGAGCAATTGCTCAGCGGGCATCAGTACTTCTTTTAGACGAGCCTTTTTCGGGAGTTGATGTACCTACTGAAAAGCTTATGGCTGAGCTATTTCTTCAGTTTCGACAAGAAGGACACACTATTTTGATCTCTACTCATGATTTGAATCATGTTAGAGATTTTTGTGATTTTGTTGTTCTTATCAATAAGACTGTTCTTGCTTATGGTGAAACCTCGGAAGTTTTTACTTCGGAAAATCTAAATAAAACATTTGGAGGAATTCCACCAAATCCTTTATCGGGGCCGACTTCAAGTAAAGATTTTGTAAATGAGTGAATTTCTAATTTCCATTACGCCAATTGATTGGCTATTGGATCCATTAACTCATGACTTCATGAGAAGAGCTTTAATGGTTAGCGCATTAGTGGGAGGTGTTTGTGGACTTTTATCTTGTTATATGACCTTAAAAGGTTGGGCATTAATGGGTGACGCAGTTTCCCATGCGGTTATGCCAGGGGTGGTTGTTGCTTATGCATTAGGGCTCCCTTTTTCCTTAGGTGCTTTTGTTTTTGGAGTTGGTTCAGTTGCTTTGATTGGATTTGTTAAGCAGAAATCTAGAATTAAAGAAGATACAGTAATAGGACTTGTTTTTACTGGCTTTTTTGCATTAGGCCTTGTACTGGTTTCAAAAATAAAAAGTAATATTGATCTAATGCAAATACTTTTTGGAAGTCCTCTGGGGATCTCTCGTTCAGATGTTAACCAGACTTTAATAATTTCGTTTATTGTTATATCTATTTTGCTTATATTTAGAAAAGATTTAATGCTTTATTGTTTTGATGCTAAGCATGCAAGATCTATAGGAATTAATACAGGTATACTTCATTATTTATTATTAACTTTATTATCTCTATCAGCGGTAGTTGGTTTGCAAACTGTTGGCATTATCCTCGTAGTAGCAATGCTTATTACGCCTGGTGCTACAGCATACTTGTTAACTGATCGTTTTGATCAAATGACTTTATTAGCAGTTATTAGCAGCTCATTTTCAAGTGTTTTAGGTGTCTATATAAGTTATTGGTCCGATATTGAAACAGGTGGATCTATCGTTTTAGTTCAAACATTAATATTTCTAATAGCATTTTTATTCGCTCCAAGATATGGAATATTTAAAAACCAATCCCTAATAAAAAATGATTAATTTATTAAAACTATGAGTAACCTAGCTTCTGAACAGAAATGGAGTTGGTGGCCACTTTTACCGCTCTATCCTTATGGCAGAAAAAGGACAATATTCAGGGAATTAGTTCCAAATCAGATTTGGAGTTTTGAACAACTTCAGGGAATTTATTATGTTGCTGTCCCTGTGAGGTTATTAGTTGTAAGAGTAAAGAATGAATTGATGATAATTAACCCTCTTCCCCCGACGGAAGAATTGCTGAGTGACATCGAGATACTTGTGACAAAAATTGGTCCTGTAAAAACTATTGTTTTACCAACGGCCTCTGGTTTGGAACATAAAATTGCTCTACCTGCATTGGCTAGGGCTTTTCCTTATTCAAAAATATGGGTTTGCCCGGGTCAATGGAGTTTCCCATTTCAATTGCCTTTTGATTGGTTGGGAATTCCGTCTAAAAGAACAAATATTTTATTAGCTGATGGATTCCCTCATAGTGATTATTTAGATTGGATTCCATTGGGACCAATTGATATTGGATTAGGACGATTTCAAGAAATATCTTGTTTTCATAAACCATCAAAATCTTTGTTGGTTACTGATGCACTTGTGGGTATTGAGGAGACTCCTCCTGAGCTCTTTGATTTAGATCCTACGCCTTTATTGTTTCATTCAAGAGAGAAGGGGTCTGAAGATCTAATTGATACGCCAATTGCGAGAAGAAAAGGATGGCTTCGTTTGGTTCTTTTTGCTTCCTACTTAAGACCTGAAAAGTTGGAGATACCAAAAATAAAAGAAATTTTCGGAAACGCTTTTAAACCAAATTTAAGAAATAAAAGAGCACATTTTGGCATATATCCTTTTTCTTGGCAGAAAGGCTGGGAGTTGTCTGCTAAAAAACTTGTTGGAAAAAACAATCCTCTGATACAAATTGCTCCTGTAATAGAAAGGTTGGTTTTCCCTAGAGGACAAAAAGCTTTAATAACTTGGTTAAATAAAGTTGAATCTTTGCAAGGTATGTCTTGGTTAATTTCAGCTCATTACAGCGGGAAAGTTAGATTTTCAAAAAATGAAGTAACAGCGTTAAAAAATAAAATTAACAAATCAGATTGGGCTACAAGTAAGGGTGATTTTGGATTCTTAAGCTGGTTAGATCAAAAATTATTAAAAATCGGCGTAGTACCTAGAGACCCTCTGAAAAAATTTAGTGATTAAATTTTATCTGGGTCTACTGACATCTCTTCATCAGATAATAGTGTTTCCTCTAGCTGTTTCCTTTGTTCCATTTGTCTTAAGAAATAGCCTGTCATCATTGCAGAGGCTAATAAACTTGCCAAGTTATCCTTGCTAGAGGTTACTTTTACCTCAAATTGCTCTCCAGGAAGCATTCCAAGTAAACCTTGTACGTTGTGCCTAATTATCTCTTGAATTTCTGGACTGGCAGATTTCGCAACTCTTTGTAGAACGTCTGCAGGTTGATCTTGTAAGTACTGAATTAGAGCGTTTGTATCATGACCTTCATTATTGTCTGTAGCTAAAAATTCAGGATTAAACATCCAGCTTTTTTCATTTAAATCTACATTATCGCAAAATGTACTCTAATAAAATTTAATTTAGGTTATGGGAACCGAATAGGTCCTATTTTTTTTAGTGGCCAGTACCTTGCAAGCGCAGTCCCGATCAGATTTTTTTCTGGGAGAGCTCCCCATATATGAGAGTCTAAACTGTTATTCCTGTTGTCTCCTAACACCCATAGTGAATTGTCGGGTACATTTATTGCCTTCATTTCATATTGAATAGGTTCTTGAATCCAAGGTTCATTTATTTCTTTTTCATTTCTGTATAGTTTTCCATTTGTAACTTCTATTTGGTCTCCAGGTAATCCAACGACTCTTTTTATTAAAGCTGAACCATCACTGTAGCCAGCTTCTGTAAGAATTTTTGGAGGTTTGAATATAACAATCGTATTTAAATTTAGATGTTTATTAAGTTTCTGATTAATTCTTGGGGTAATTTTTTCTATCAATATTCGGTCTTGAATTTGCAAGGTTGGGATCATTGATCCAGAGGGAATCCATCTAGGTTCAACTGCTTGCCATCTTAATAAAAGTGCAATTAATATCCAAAGTAATAATCCTTTCCAACTATTTTGGTTTTGATTCTTTTTTGATCCAGTGGATGCCATGAATTTTCTTTGTTTTAATTTCTCGTTGCAAAGCTTTTTACAAAAATCGAAGTAGTTGTACTTTTGGCAATTTCATTAGCACGATACAATTTTTTTATTAGTTTAGAGCTCCTTAATACGCTTGTAGCAAAAGGAGTGAAATATTTTGTCCTTTGCCCTGGTAGTAGATCAGGCCCTCTTGCCTTGGCAGCAGCAAGTCTCTCAAGAAGAAAAGAATTAACTCTCATAACATCAATTGACGAAAGGTCGGCTGCATTCCTTGCTTTGGGAATCAGTGCTGCAAGTGGACAAGTAAGTGCTGTTATTACAACTTCTGGAAGTGCTGTTGCAAATCTTTTGCCTGCAGCTGTTGAGGCAGATAGATCATGTCATCCTATTTTGTTTTTAACTGCAGATAGACCTCTTCGATTAAAAGAATGTGGAGCGAATCAAGCAGTTAATCAGCAGGATTTTCTGACATCTGTTTGTAGATATTTTGATGAATCCCCAAAAGAAGGAATTCATTTAATTTCTAAAGAGAAGCTAACACTTTTAGTAGAAAAAGCATATAAAATGTCTACTGATAAGCCTGGCCCAGTTCATATTAATCTTGCTTATGAAGAGCCTTTGCATCCTTGCGAAATCGACCAGAAAAAAGTTTTTGATGGCTGGACCTTTGAAGGGTTTTTAAAGGATAAAATTACTTCAAGAAAGATTGAGAGTGTTAACGTTTTTCCATCTTTAAAACTACCAAAATTAGATCCATTCTCTTTAGGGATAATTATTGTTGGCCCATGGCGAGGAAAAGCAAAACAACTTATTTCTTTCAGGAAAGCATTGAAGAAATGGCAAAAATTAACTGGATGGCCAATTTTTGCTGATCCACTTTCTGGTGTTGAAAATGATCAAGAGGGTTTAATAAATCACTGGGATCTTTTATTCACAACAGGTTTGTTTGAAAAAATCAAAGAGATTCAAGTTTTACGCTTGGGTCCAATCCCACCAAGTAGAGAATTACAAACTTGGCTTAGTAAACCTGGAAAAGTTCAATTACTTATTACTGAAGGAGATTGTCGAAATCTTGATCCAATAGGCAGTTCAACTCAATTTAGTGAAGGGTTTTCTTATTGGGTTAATAAATTGCTTGAGGGCCTTACCACAAAATCATCAATAGATAATAAAATTGTTAGTCAAAAGTTGACTAAAGAGCTCATAAAATATGATCTATTTATCCATGATTGGCTTGATAAAAGGTTATTCAGATATGGATTAATTACTGAACCTGCTTTAGCTAGATGGCTTCCTCGCTTGCTGCCAACTTCTATCCCGGTGATGCTCGCTTCAAGTAGTCCCATAAGAGATTGGTTAAGTTATTCGGGAGAGGGGGCTTTCAAAAGAAGGTGCTTTGGATTTAGAGGGGCATCAGGGATTGATGGGACACTCTCAATGGGTATGGGGTTATCAATAATTTTTGGAAGAATGATATTGGTAACAGGTGACTTAGCCCTTCTTCATGATACAAATGGTTGGCTATTTTCAAAGGATAAGAATATTAGTCTAATCGTAATCATGATTGATAATGGAGGTGGCGGTATCTTTAATCAATTAAACATAGATAGAATTCAAGAAGGTGATTTTAAAGAAATTTTTCTTATGCCTCAGCAAGTTTGTCCTCTTACACTTGCTAAAGCCTATGGATTGAAATATAAGCAAGTTGCGTGCTTGGATGATTTAGAACAAGCAATTGAATGGGGTTTTTCTTTATCAACAAATGTATTAATAAGAGTTTGTACTAACTCCGTTGAAGATCATAAATTGAGAGTAAGTTTACGTGATGACCTGAAAAGAACATTATCTGAGAATTTATCAAGTTTTAATTAATTTAATTAATCAATGAATTTAAAAACTTCTACTCCTAAAGATATCTCTAGAAGAGTTCTCCCCGGTGAAATTACCACCTCATGGATTGCTGTCGGTGAATACAAAGATATCCTGCTTGACATAAGTTCAGAAGGGATTGCTCGCGTTGCGATAAATCGTCCTGAGAAAAGAAATGCTTTTCGACCTCAAACAATTTCAGAACTTTGTGATGCATTTATCAGAATAAGAGAAGACCCAAAGATTGGAGTGGTTTTATTTACAGGGGTAGGACCTTCCAAAGATGGAAAGTTCGCTTTTTGTTCTGGTGGAGATCAGGGTATTCGCGGGAGTGGAGGATACCTTGGTGATGATGGAATCCCTCGTTTAAATGTACTTGATTTGCAACGTATAATTAGGAGCCTTCCTAAAGTAGTTATTGCTCTTGTCCCTGGTTTTGCAATAGGGGGAGGACATGTTTTACATTTAATTTGTGATTTAAGTTTGGCTTCAGATGATGCAATATTCGGACAAACAGGACCGAAAGTTGGGAGCTTTGACGCAGGATTTGGTTCAAGTTATTTAGCAAGGGTTGTAGGTCAAAAGAAGGCCAGAGAAATTTGGTTCCTATGCAGGAAATATGGAGCCAAGGAGGCATTAGATATGGGTCTAATAAATGCTATCTCACCAATTAATTTGCTCGAGTCAGAAGGGGTTAAATGGGCTAGAGAAATACTTCAAAACAGTCCAACCGCTATCAAATGTTTGAAATTTTCTTTTAATGCGGATACTGATGGATTAGCAGGTATCCAAGAGCTTGCTGGCCAGGCAACACATCTTTTTTATACGACTGATGAGTCAAAGGAGGGAAGAAATGCTTTCATGGAGAAAAGGGATCCTGATTTCTCCGAATCAAAATGGCTTCCATGAGTTTATTTGGTTTATCCAAAAAATAAATCTTTCTTTTTCATGAATTAAATGCGAATACTGTTTGCTGCTGCTGAATGCGCCCCAATGATAAAGGTTGGAGGTATGGGTGATGTTGTTGGTTCATTACCTCCTGCTCTTAAAAAACTTGGACATGATGTTCGATTAATAATCCCAGGGTATGGAAAACTATGGACCTTGATGGATATTGCTCCTGAGCCTATTTTTCGAGGCAACACTATGGGTGTTGACTTCGCTGTTTTTGAAACAAGGCACCCTTCTAATGGGTTGACAATTTATTTGGTTGGCCATCCATGTTTTGATTCTGAGCGTATTTACGGAGGAGAAGATGAAGATTGGAGATTTACTTTTTTTGCTAGTGCAGTTTCTGAATTTGCATGGAACTCATGGAAACCGCAAGTCCTCCATTGTCATGATTGGCATACTGGAATGATTCCAGTTTGGATGCATCAAGACCCAGAAATCAGCACGGTATTTACTATTCATAATCTCAAGTATCAAGGCCCATGGAGATGGAAACTTGATCAAATAACTTGGTGCCCATGGTACATGCATGGTGATCACACCATGGCATCAGCAATGTTATATGCCGATAGAGTGAATGCAGTATCTCCTACTTATTCAAGGGAAATTCGAACATCTGAATATGGAGAAAAATTAGAGGGACTTTTAAATTATATTTCTGGGAAATTGCGTGGAATATTAAATGGAGTTGATTTAGATGAGTGGAATCCAGCAACGGATAACTCATTACCAGCGAAATTTAGTGTAGATAATATTTCTGGTAGAGCAATTAATAAAAGAGTCCTTCAAGAAAGAATGGGACTTGAAGTGAATCCAGATAAATATCTAATGGGAATGGTTGGTAGGCTTGTTGATCAAAAAGGTATTGATCTTTTACTTCAAGTAGCAAATAGACTTCTTTCTTATACTGACTCCCAGGTCGTTGTTCTTGGTACAGGAGATCGCTATTTAGAATCATCTTTATGGCAACTCGCAATTGAGTACCCTGGTCGCTTTTCTGTTTTTCTTACTTACGATGATGCCTTATCTAGGCTCATTTATGGAGGCGCTGATGCATTCCTAATGCCTAGTCGTTTTGAGCCATGTGGAATAAGTCAATTATTAGCTATGCGTTATGGTGCTATTCCAATCGTTAGGAAAGTAGGCGGTTTAGTTGATACAGTAGAGCCTTATAATCCTATGAATGAAACAGGTTCCGGATTTTGCTTTGATAGGTATGAACCGATTGACTTCTATACAGCATTGGTTCGTTCTTGGGAAGCATATAGACATCAAAAAAGTTGGAAAGAGTTGCAAGTTAGAGCAATGTCAAATAGATATAGTTGGGATAGATCTGCGAAGGAATATGAATTGATGTATAAAGATGTTTGTGGAATTAAGGAACCTTCTCCTGATGCCGCAGAGGTTGAAAAATTTTCTTATGGGCAAGAAGCAGATCCTTCAAGGAAAGGGAAAAAAATAAAATTATAGGATTTTTTATTATTTAGATTACGTTGCTTCTGTTCAAATATTTGTATGAATATTACTTTTAAGGACTTAATTAAACTATGGGGGAAGCCAATTAATCAAAAGGAAATTGACCTTGATTTACCTGTTGGTCGTATCTCTACTGATTCGAGGATAATTGAAAAGGGTGATTTCTTTATCCCTTTAGTAGGCAATACATTTGATGGTCATGATTACTTGGAAATGGCTTTTGATATTGGTATACAGGCAGCAATAGTTTCTCAACAATTTAATGGTCTTGTGCCAACTGACCTGCTTTACTGGTTGGTTCCAGATACTCTGTACGCTTATCAACAGATCGCATTGCTTCATCGGAGAAATTTGAATCTTCCTGTAATTGCTGTTACTGGTTCTGTTGGTAAAACAACTACAAGAGAATTAATTCGGGCAATACTGTCTCCTCTTGGTGAAATTGTCTCAAGCAGAGGGAATGAAAATAATGATATCGGTGTTCCAAAAACTCTCCTTAGGGGGGTGGAAACAGATGCTGCATTTGTTCTTGAAATGGGTATGCGTGGCTTCGGTCAAATTGAACGCCTCTCTCGTGTCGCTGAACCTGATATTGCTGTAATTACAAATGTAGGACAAGCTCATATTGGTATTCTTGGTAGTAGAGAAAATATTGCAAAAGCCAAGTCGGAAATTACCTCAAACTTAAGATCTGATGGAGTTGTGATTATTCCTTTTGGTGACAACCTCTTAGAAAAAGCTTTATTAGAAAAATGGTCAGGTCGCATTGTTCGTGTTGCGATAGAGGGCTTACCCCTGAATTGGTTCGGTTGGAATGATGAGCATTTTGCTTCTAAAAATATTGAACCAGATTATATTTCTCAAATTGATATGCAAAATAATTTCATGTTTTTTGAAGGAAGCAAATTTAAATTACCTCTTGAAGGAAGACATAATGCTATGAATTTTCTTATAGCATTGACAGTCGCAACAGAATTAGGACTATCAATAAAGAATCTTGATAAATTAAAAATAAATATGCCAATGGGAAGAAATAGATTGGTTGATTGTGGACAATATTTAGTTTTAGATGAGACTTACAATGCATCTCCAGAATCTGTTATTGCATCTTTAGAGTTATTGGTAAGCAAGCCTGGTAGACATTTTGCCGTTTTAGGTACGATGCTTGAGTTGGGTTCTGAGAGTACTTCACTTCATCAGAGAGTTCTTAAAAGAGCTGTCGAATTAGGTCTTAGTGGAATTGTGTTTGTGTCTTGCGGGGAGGAATCTAATATTATAAGAAAGATAATCAAAGAATTACCCAATCATGATGTAGTAAGAACACCCAGAGATGCCGCTATATCACTATTGTCATGGCTCTTGCCAGGAGATAATATTTTAATAAAAGGTAGTCGTAAGTTGGAGTTGGAAAAAGTATTACCTTATTTACAGCAACAAATTCGCTGATGAAGTTAATCAATCTTAGTTCTAATAATTACTTTTGATCTTTCAACTACTAAACTTTTATCAGGAATATCTTTACTTATTGTTGAGCCTGCACCAATGGTTACATGTGATCCAATCTTGATGGGTGCAACTAGGACTGAATTTGCACCGGTTTTTGAATAATCATCAATAATTGTTCTATGTTTATTTTTTCCATCAAAATTAGCTGTAATTGTACCTGCTCCAATATTAATATTTCTCCCTAGAGCTGAATCACCAACATAACTTAAATGATTGATTTTGGTTCCTTCACCAATAAAACTTTTTTTTATTTCTACAAAGTTTCCTATTTTAGAATTTTTATTTATGTTTGATTCTGGCCTTATGTGAGCAAATGGACCAATTGATGTATCACTCCCAATCGTTGCTTCATTGATAAATGAATTATTGGCTATTACATTTTCCGCAAGTGTTGAATTTGTTATGACACTACCTGGTCCTAGATGACATCCATTGCCAATATCGCATTTTCCACGAAGATGAGTTTGTGGCTCAATAATTACATCTATACCAAAGTTCGAATCCTCACTCAGCGAACAACTAATAGGATCAATAAATGAAACTCCCTTGCTCATCCATAAGGATTTAAGCTTTTCTTGGATGTAATGTTCACATTCAGAAAGTTGAAACCTATCATTGATTCCCTTAATCTCAAATGGATTATCTACCTTAAAATGTAATGCTTTTTTGAGTAAACTTATAGTATCTGTTAGATAAATTTCATTTTGACTATTTTGATTAGATAATAAATCTAAAACATCTGATAATTGTTGCCAATTAAAACAATATATACCAGCATTTATTAATTTATTTTTTCGCTGTTCTTTATTGCAATCTTTCTCTTCTATTATTCTTTTTACTAGTCCCGACTCATCTGTAAATACTCGCCCATACCCTGTTGGAGAATCTAAACTTGCAGATAAAAAAGTTACACTTGCGTTTGATTCTTTGTGGAATTTTAAAAGTGAACTCAGAGTTTCCTCTTTTAGCAGTGGCACGTCGCCATTTAATACTAAAAGTTCTCCATTAAATCCTTTTAATCTAGAACTTAATTGCTGGATCGCATGTCCTGTTCCATTTTGAGGTTGTTGAAGAACAAAATCTAAGTCTTGATGATTTTTCAGAGAGCCCTCTACTAAGTTTGCTTGATGTCCTACAACTATTAATCTACGGCTCGGCTTGAGACCTTGTGTACTGGATAAAACCCTATCGATAAGTGATTTTCCTGCCAAAGAGTGAAGAACCTTAGGCAGCTTACTTTTCATTCGCGTACCTTTTCCAGCCGCTAAAATTGCGATGGCAAGCATTAGAGTACTTTTTTGAAGAAATCTAATTGCTTTATTGCGATTGCGCACTATTCCATCGTTTTCTCCATGATGAAGTGTTTATTAATTGACTTTTAGATTGCTCTCTTTTTCTTGTTGAAATAATTTCTTTAGATTTCCCTTCCCCAGTTGGATCTCTGTAAGGAATTGATGAACGCGTAGCAAGGTGTTCTATTTCTCTAGTGCTTAATTCTTTAAACTGACAATTTTCTGAAATAAAATTTTGTTCTATTCCCTTTTTCATAGCGACTGTCCCTAAACTCCATTTGTTTTGGTCTTCGATTGAAGGGACTATTGAATAGATTTTTAAACCAGCTCTTTTAAAACTCGCTCTAATGGAGGCTGCAGTTGAATATGTAATCAAGCGGCCTTCGACAGATAGCCTTTCTGTCAACAAAGAGATAAATTCCTCACTCCATAGTTCGGGACATTTTTGTGGAGAAAAAGGATCAAGAAGAATTAAATCAAACCTTAGAGAATCTCGTATTTCATAAATCTTTTGTCTTGCATCTCCCCAGTGAATATTTCCTTCGTGAAAACCTTCAGTCCATTTCCCTGACTTGCTTATGCCATTAAAAAAATTCAATACTTTTGGAGACCAAGTTTTCTGAAATATTTTTTCATTAAGAGCAAGATTTAGAGGCCTTTTATCAATCTCAAGCCCATGCCATTCAACTTGTATATTGCTTTGAAATAACTTTTCGAGAATACATCCTGTGTTATACCCCAACCCCATACAAACATCTAAAATAATTATTTTTTTAGTGCTATAAAATTGTTCTAATTGAGCTGGCAAGAGATATTTAGTAATTGATTCCTTAAGTGCTCCGCCCTTGTCATGAAATCCTTCTTCATGTCTCAAACTATAAAGACTTAAACTCCCATCTTTTGTCGTATGTATTTTAAAATCATCCAATGCTAAGAAGAGTTAATTTTTTTGTTGAAGTCTTTTGAGATCACTCCAAAAATCTGGGTATGAGATTGCTGCCGCTTCGCTATGTCTTAATGTCGAATTAGAAGTAGCCATTATTGATGCAATAGCTAGGCTCATAGCAATACGGTGATCACCTTCGCTATCTAGTTCGCATCCTTTTAAATTATTCCCTCCATAAATAGTTAGTCCATCTTGGTGTTCATCTACTTTGGCTCCCATTCTTTTCAATTGTCTGGCCATTACGGCTAAACGATCAGTTTCTTTGACTCTCAATTCACTTGCTCCTTTTATGTGACTGATACCTTTACAAAAACAGGCTGCAACAGACAATATAGGAACCTCGTCTACTATTCTAGGCATTATTTCACTATTAAGTGAGAATGGTTTCAAGTTTTCTTTGTAATAAACTTCAATATCTCCTACAGGTTCACCGGCCACATCTCTTTTGTTTGTTACGTTGATATTTGCTTCCATTGTTCCTAAGACATCAAGTATTCCAGTTCTTGTTGGATTCAGCCCAACATTTTCAATAATGAGTTCTGATCCAGGTATAATGCTGGCTGCAACTAGCCAAAAGGCAGCGGAACTAATGTCACCGGGAACAATAATTGATTGACCTTTTAGATTTCTCCCCGGAGAAATAGTTATATGTCTACCCATTTCGCCACCTACTTCTAGATTGGCTCCAAAGGCTTTTAACATTCTCTCGCTATGGTCTCTTGATCTGGCCGGTTCTATAACAGTCGTTGAACCTTCTGCTTTAAGAGCAGCAAGCAGGATTGCAGATTTTATCTGAGCACTGGCCACTGGCGTACCAATTACGGCACCCCTTAATTTACTCCCAATAATTGATAAAGGAGCGAGGTCTCCGCCAGATCTCCCAGAAATTTTGCCCCCCATCATTTTTAATGGTTGTCCGACTCTTTTCATTGGCCTATTTCGAAGTGATTTATCTCCTGTAAGTATGAAATGATGACCTTCTTGACCAGCTAATAATCCCATTATTAATCTCATGGTTGTTCCTGAATTTCCACAATTCAAAATATCTTGAGGTTCTTGAAGACCATTTAAACCAACGCCATTAACTACAATAGTTTCTCCTTTTTTGATTGGAGTAATCTTTACACCCATTGACCTCAAGCATTCAGCAGTACTTACAGGATCTTCTGCAGGTAAAAGGCCCTCAATTATTGTTTTCCCTTCAGCAATAGCACCAAATAAAAGAGCTCGATGTGATATTGATTTGTCTCCAGGTACTTTTACTTTCCCACAGAGTTCACCTCCTTTTTGAAGGTTTCTCAAAGACTGATCTTTAGTGGGAACTTTCAATTAAAAAACAATGAATTTTATTTATTTTATTTATCGATACGCTTTATTTCTCATTTATGAATTGTTTATTTGTTTTTGACGCATTAGTTCATCGATTACGTAACCAAATAATTCTGGACTGGGTTGGGTGTTTTCTAGCTCGGATAATCCTAGTTCCGCCCATCTTTCATCAACTTTGTCTTCAAGTTCTTTAGGTCTTGTTAATGGTTTCCCCCACTCATGATTTTTTTCTGGACCAATTTTTGTTGTTGCATCAATAGCTAATCGTCCTCCTAAGCCTATATTCACACTTGCGAAGTCAAGGGAATCAAAAGGAGTGTTTTCGAGTATGAATAAATCTCTTTGAGGATCAACCTGACTGGATAAGACCCAAACAACTTGTCTAGGATCTCTTACGTTAATGGTTGAGTCGACAACAACGACAAATTTTGTATAAGTGAATTGTGGTAATGCACTCCAAAAAGCCATTGCAGCTCTTTTAGCTTGTCCGGGATACGCCTTGTCAATTGAGATGACTGCTAACTTGTAGCTCAATGCTTCCATTGGAAGGAAGAAATCAACAATTTCAGGTATTTGTTGTTTAAGTATTGGTGTATAAATTCGATTCAAGGCTATTGCCAGCATCGCCTCCTCTTTTGGAGGCCTACCACTGAACGTTGTTAAAAATATTGGTTTTTTTCTTTGGGTCATGCAATGGAATCTTATCAAAGGTGAGGTCTCAGCTCCTCCATAGAACCCCATATGGTCCCCAAAAGGACCATCTATCATTTCTTCTCCAGGAGATATCGTTCCTTCCAAAACTATTTCACTGTGACTAGGTACCTGAAGATCAATGGTTTTACATTTTGTTAACCGAACACCCTCCCCTGCATATAAACCTGCAAAAAGCCATTCACTGAGCTGTACTGGAATAGGAGTGGCTGCTGCCATAACAAGAAGTGGATGAACTCCTATAGCTACGGCAACTTCTAGTTTCTTATTCATGGCAGCAGCTTTGCGAAGATGCCTGGCTCCTCCTCTAACACTTAACCAATGGACTGTCATACTCTTGGCAGATTGTCTTTGGAGCCGATAAACGCCTACATTTGGGACGCCTGTTTCGGGATCTTTTGTTATCACCAGGCCTAATGTGATTGCACCTCCTGCATCCTCAGGCCATGGTCGCAAAAGTGGTAAAGAATTTAGATCCAAATCTTTTTCACCTATTACTTTTTGATGGCATGGTGGTAAGAGATCAATATCAGGACGTGCTTTAAGTAGATCCCAAGCAACTGAGGCAAAAGCTTTGGTCTCTTTGAATCCTTTGGGAGGTCTCGGTTGCTGAAGAAGTGCTAATTTTTTTCCTAAATCTTCCAATTCTTCTTGTTCCTCTAATCCCATACTCCAGACAACACGTTCCATAGTTCCAAGTAGATTTACAGCAACAGGCATTGATGAATTTTTTACATTTTCAAAAAGTAGAGCAGGTCCTCCCATCCCTAGGACTCGGTCACTTATTGCTGCAATTTCCAAATCACTATCAACTTCACTGCTTATTCTCTTTAATTGACCTTTGTTTTCCAAAAGAGAGAGAAAATCTCTGATGTCACGTGTAAGAGGTTCTTGACGAAATAATTTCATGACGGTCTGCACGATTAACCTAATTATCTAGTTACTGTGACGCAAGTTATCAGCGTTTGTGGAAATGAAACTTTCTTATTTTTCTGTAGCAGCAGATGTACCAAGTGGAATTATTCCTGAATCTTCAGTCGTAATTGATGTTCTTAGAGCTACAACAACAATTGCTTGGGCTCTTGCAAATGGTGCTGATTCAGTACAGGTGTTTGCAGATGTTGATGAACTTAAAAATGAGGCAAAGTCTTTCTCTGAAAAGGATAAAATTCTTGTAGGTGAGAGAGGAGGAAAAAAATTAGATGGATTTGACTTAGGGAATTCTCCATTAGGAGTTTCACCTGAAAATGTAAGAGGTAAAAGAGTTTTTATGAGTACAACTAATGGAACAAGATCACTTCATCGTGTTAGGGAATCCAAAAGTTTGTACACGATGGCACTTCCTAATAGAAAAGCTATTGCTGAAAGATTAAAGAGTGACAATCCAAATGAAGTTTGGATTGTAGGTAGTGGATGGGAAGGTTCTTATTCTCTTGAAGATTCTTTGGCCGCCGGCGCTTTGGCTTCTCTTTTAATGAATCAATTAGAGTCCGTTCAAGTGTTAAATGATGAATTGATGGCATCTATTGCATTGTGGAAGACTTGGGAGAATGATGTTGAAGGATGTTTACGTATTGCGAGTCATGGACAAAGACTTGCTGGAATAGGTAATCATGATGATGATTTCGCTTGTTGCGCCTCCTTGGATAATCTTTCTGTTATTCCAAAACAGACTGAGATGGGCGTACTTCGCTCAAATTAACATTTAAATTATTTTTCTTTTTTAACTCAGTGTCAGATTTTTTGGCTGCGGCCTTACAGCTAACAAGCACCTCAGATATAGAGGCAAATCTCAATGCGGCGGAAGAACAAATTGAGTTGGCGTCAAGGCGCGGGGCTGATCTTGTTGGGCTTCCTGAAAACTTTGCTTTTTTGGGTGAGGATCAAATAAAATCAAAAATTGCATCATCAATCTTTGAAAAATGCAATAGTTTTTTAGTCACAATGGCAAGAAGATATCAAGTCGTCTTGCTTGGAGGCGGTTTCCCCGTACCCGCTGGGGATGGAGAAAGGACTTTAAATAGAGCAGAATTATTTGGAAAGGATGGTCAATCTCTTGCCAGATATGACAAGATTCATTTGTTCGACGTTGACCTTCCTGAAGGTAATACTTACAGAGAATCTGAAACAATTGTTTCTGGAAGTCAATCCCCCCCTGTCGTTGATGTGCCAGGCCTTTGCAAAATAGGATTATCTATTTGTTACGACGTAAGGTTCCCTGAACTTTATCGAGATTTGGTCAATAAGGGTGCAGATTTATTGATGATTCCTGCTGCTTTTACTGCTTTTACTGGTAAAGATCACTGGCAAGTTTTGCTTCAAGCAAGAGCTATTGAAAATACTGCTTATGTTGTTGCACCAGCCCAAACTGGTCGCCATTATGGAAGAAGACAAAGTCATGGACATGCGATGGTTATTGATCCATGGGGTACAGTCCTAGCAGATGCAGGCGTGGTTCAGGGTGCAGCAATAGCTCCTGCTGATAAAGAAAGAGTTGAGAGAATTAGAAGACAAATGCCCAGCCTAAAACATCGAAAAACAGAGCTTTTTGTTTGATGTTTAAAGATCAATCTTTAAAGTCAAAATTAGCATTTTTTACGGGATTTGTTTTTTGTTCCAGTCTTTTTAATCCTTTACCACTCAGATCTGCTAGCGCTCTTGCAGCTTGGGCTTTGAGCAGTGAGGGTAGTCTCAAATTAAGAACTTCTTCTGGGACTAAATTAGATGCTTTTTTTCAATCATCAACCTCAGGTAAAGGTGAAAGGGTATGGATTGATTTCCCTGGAGAATTAAGCAGACCTAGAACTATTAAAGGCAATGGATCAGTTAAGGAAATTAGACTAGGTAAGCCTTCTAAAGGTAGAACAAGGCTTGTTGTAGAGTTTTTACCCTCAGTTGAATTAGAACATTCAAAATTAAAATTAATTGGTATTTCTCCTAACAATTGGGAGTTGAAATTTATTGGTTTAGAAAGTAATTCTTTTCGTTCTATTGAAGAAGGTAATATCTTAAGAAACTCAATAAAAAGAACTTATGAAAAAATAAAGATTCAAGATTTAGATATTTCTTCCTTGCCTAATGTCCCATATGGAAAATATAAAGTTGTTATAGATCCAGGCCATGGCGGCTCAGACCCTGGCGCCGTTGGGATAAATGGGTTAAGAGAGACTGATATTGTTTTAGAGGTGTCAAAGAGTGTTTCAGCGTTTCTAACAAAGAAAGGGGTTAAAACAATACTCACTAGGAACTATGAGAGAACATTAGATTTACAACCAAGAGTTACTAAAGCTAATAATTCAAAAGCAAATGCGTTTGTTAGTATTCATGCAAATGCAACTAGAGGGAAGCGAAAAGATGTAAATGGCTTAGAGACTTATTATTACTCTGGTTATAGAGGTTATTCTTTAGCAAAAAATATTCAAAAACAGATTTTAATTATTTCGCCGCAAAGTCCTGATAGAGGGGTTCGTAGATCTCGTTTTTATGTGATTAGAAAAACGTCAATGCCTGCAGCTTTAGTAGAGATTGGATTTGTTACTGGTATTTATGACGCTGATTTATTACGTCAAAAAGGTTACAGAGATAAAATTTCATTTGCTATTGCTAAGGGAATACTAAATTATCTCAAAGTTTCGAATTAGGAATGCGCCTTGGATTGTTTGATAGTGGTGTTGGAGGCTTCACAGTCTTAAGAAAGGTTGTTGAATTATGTCCTAATACTTCATTTGTGTATTTGGCTGATACTGCAAGACTTCCATATGGATCTAAGACAACAAATGAGATAATACAAATTGCTGAAGAGATATCATCTTGGTTTAGTCATCAAAATATCGATGCATTTCTGGTTGCTTGTAATACAACTAATGCAATAGCCTTGGATGTAATAAAGAAAAATTTAGATGTTCCTGTCTTCGACTTGATTGGGTCTGCAGCCTCAGGCATCCAAGAATCAAGGGTGGGTGTTATCGCAACTCCCTCCACAGTCAAAACCAAAGCTTATACAAATGCGATTTTAGAATACAAGCCAAAATCTTTTGTAATTGAGCAATCATGTCCGGAATTTGTCCCAATGATTGAAATGGATAAAATGAATTCAGATGATTTTCTAAATGTTGCAATTAAATATTTACAACCTCTTTTAAACCAGAAAATTGATTCTTTAATTCTTGGCTGTAGTCATTATCCCCTTATAACCCCTTTGCTAACTGAGATATTAACATCTAATGTTAAATTGATAGACCCTTCTGAGGCCCTTTCTTTGAAATTAAAGTTGTCTATGGATTCAAAAATAAGCAATTTTTCAAAGAAAACATTTTTAGTTGATTCAAAGTTTTATGTAACCTCAAATCCTAAAGGGTTTCTTTTAAAAGCCAAGCATTGGTTGAAAGTTTTTCCTGAAGTTAATCTCGTTTCACTGCAGAAGAAGGGTTGTGTCTCTTAATATCAAAAGGTAGAGCGGTTTTATGACCACAGTCACGGAAATTCTTCAACCTGTAGAACTTGATCTGGAAGCATTGCTTTTGGATCTTCGCAGCCTCATAGGTGCTGGACACCCTATCTTGCAGGCGGCTGCGGAACACCTTTTTAGTGCAGGAGGCAAACGTTTAAGACCTGGAATTGTCCTATTAATTTCAAGAGCTTTGACGTCTGAAAAGACTCTCCCTTTGAAGCATAGAAAATTGGCCCAAATCACGGAGATGATTCATACCGCTTCCCTTGTGCATGATGATGTCGTTGATGAAGCAGATACCAGAAGAGGTGTTGAAACTGTACATAGTCGATTTGATCCTAGGATAGCTGTACTTGCAGGGGACTTCCTCTTCGCTCAAGCGAGTTGGCATTTGGCAAATCTTGAGAATTTAGATGTTGTTAAATTGTTAAGCAGGGTAATTATGGATCTTGCTGAAGGTGAAATAAAACAGGGCCTTAATAGATTTGATTCTAGTCAATCCTTTGAGAGTTATTTAGAAAAAAGTTACTGTAAAACAGCCTCACTTATTGCTAATAGCTCAAAGGCTATTGGTGTTTTATCTGATGTTGATCAAGAGAGCTTAAACTCACTTTATTTCTTTGGAAGACAATTAGGATTAGCTTTTCAAGTAGTCGATGATATTCTTGATTTTACTGGTAATGATGAACAATTAGGAAAACCAGCAGCAAGCGACCTTCAAAGTGGTTACCTTACTGCACCTGTTATTTTTGCTTTAGAGGAGAATCCAAATCTTAGCGAACTTATTAATTGTAAATTCTCTCAAAAAGATGATCTTGAGAAGGCTCTATCTTTAGTAAGAGATTCAAGCGCGATCAGAAAATCAAGAGAACTAGCAGAGAAATTTGCTTCTGAGTCTAAAGATTCAATTTCTTGGTTGCCAGATTCACCATCAAAAACAGCATTACTTGAATTGCCTGAATTCGTTATAAGCAGGCTTTATTAATTTGATACTCACTTAATACTTGCTCAATTTCTTTTAGATGATTTATTTCGTTTAAGTTTTGATTGTTTTCAAAAAATACTTTTCTCTGATGGTCAAGATTGTTTTCTTTTAAAAAGAAAACAAAACATCCAGCTTCTAGAGCGGAAGTTACTCCAGAAATTGAATCTTCAACAGCCCAGCATTCATGAGGAGCAATATTTAATTTTTGAGCAGCTAAAAGATATGGATCTGGTGCAGGTTTCCCTTTGGATAGTAGTTCGTCATCGCCAAGAACCCTTATGGAAAATAGATTCATCCATTTATGGGGAGCAGTCTTTATCTCGACAGATTCATTGCTGCTACTTGTTACTAATGCCATTGGGATATTGTTTTGATGACACCTTTTTACCAAACTTTCGCTACCTGTCATTGCTTGCGCAGTGAGGATGAGCTTTCTTGAGATGGGTTTATGTATCGTTAGTAAGTCTTCCGTACTTACTTTCTTAGGAATCAAGTTGACCAGTTCATTTGCACAATCAATTCTTCTTCTACCTCGTAAGAGTTTTAGTTGATTTTGAGTAAGATTTAGATCAAAAAATGCGGCGGTTTCTTGCCAGGCCTGTCCATGCAAGGGTTCTGAATTAATTAAAACTCCATCAAGATCAAATAAAAATGCTTTAGGAAAATTCCAATCTTTCTTCATTGTGAATTTGTTTTAAATAAGAGTTTCACTATTCAAGCCTTTTGCTCAGAAATAGCTTGAATGCAATAAATGAAAAGTTGTTTTTATCTTTCATGAATTCAGACAATTCTAACTCTATTGAGTCTGTTCTTCAGGAGCAGAGAGTTTTCTCTCCTTCTGAAGACTTTGCAAGTAACAGTAGAATCTCATCTTTTTCTAAGTATTTAGAAATTTCGCAGATGGCGAAATCAGATCCAGATAAGTTTTGGGGTGATGCAGCTAGAGAAGAATTAAATTGGTTTAAACCTTTTAATAAAGTATTAGATTGGTCTAAACCACCATTCGCTAAATGGTTCGATGGCGGTAAGATCAATATTTCTTTTAACTGCTTAGATCGCCACTTAAGTACTCCAACAGCTGACAAAGTGGCCTTGATTTGGGAAGGCGAGCCAGGCGATCAAAAAAAATATACTTATAAACAACTACACAAAGAAGTTTGCAAAGCTGCTAATGCACTCAAATCTTTAGGTATCGGTAAAGGGGATCTTGTCGCTTTGTATATGCCTATGGTGCCCGAGGCCGCAATTGCGATGCTTGCTTGTGCAAGAATCGGAGCACCACATTCAGTCGTGTTTGGAGGCTTTTCTTCTGAGGCGCTCAGAGACCGATTGATCAATGGAGAAGCGAAAGCAATAATTACGGCCGATGGTGGCTTTAGAAAAGATAAAGTAATTCCTCTCAAAGATGCTGTTGACTCAGCATTGGAAGGTGGTGCTTGTCCAAATGTCGAATCAGTATTAGTTGTTCAAAGGACTAAAAAACTTGTTGCTATGGATGATTGTCGAGATTATTGGTGGCATGAAATTGTTGATAGTCAACCTGAAGAATGTTTGCCAGAACAAATGGATAGTGAGGATTGCTTATTTGTTTTGTATACCTCTGGTTCTACAGGCAAACCAAAGGGAGTAGTTCATACAACTGCTGGGTATAACCTTTGGTCTCATTTAACTTTTAAGTGGATTTTTGATATTCGTGAAAATGATGTCTATTGGTGCACAGCTGATGTGGGTTGGATAACTGGACATAGTTATATCGTCTACGGCCCACTATCTAACGGAGCAACTACTGTTATGTATGAAGGAGTTCCTAGACCATCAAGTCCAGGAGCTTTTTGGGATGTAATTCAGAAGCATAAAATTTCGATTTTTTATACGGCTCCAACCGCCATAAGGGCCTTTATGAAAGCCGGAGAAAAGATTCCTAACCAATACGATTTGTCTAGTTTGAGACTTTTAGGAACTGTTGGAGAGCCAATTAATCCTGAGGCTTGGATCTGGTATCGAGATGTCATTGGGGGAGGGAGATGCCCGATAGTTGATACATGGTGGCAAACAGAAACTGGAGGAGTAATGATTAGTCCTCTTCCTGGGGCGACTCCAACCAAGCCTGGATCAGCAACTTTCCCTTTACCAGGGATTGAAGCTGATGTGGTCAACTCAAATGGGGATTCTGTAGCTAATAACGAGGGTGGATATTTAGTAGTCAAAAGGCCATGGCCTGGAATGATGAGAAATGTTTATGGAGATGAAAAAAGATTCAGAGAGAGTTACTGGGAGTATTTAAAACCTTCAGACAATAGCTATATATATTTTGCTGGAGATGGCGCTCGAAAAGATGAAGAAGGTTATTTCTGGGTTATGGGTCGAGTTGATGATGTTATAAATGTCTCTGGTCATAGGCTTGGAACAATGGAAATAGAATCAGCATTAGTTAGTCATGAGTTTGTCTCAGAAGCAGCTGTTGTGGGTAGACCTGATGACTTGAAAGGGGAATCAATAGTAGCCTTTGTTACTTTGAAAACTGGAGCAGATGCAAATAAAAATATAGATTCTCAATTAAAAAAACACGTCGTTAATGAAATAGGCCCTATTGCCAAACCTGATGAAATTAAATTCACTGATTCTCTTCCTAAAACAAGAAGTGGAAAAATAATGCGCAGGATTTTGAGGGCACTGGCTTCGGGCGATGAAATAAGCGGAGATACAAGTACTCTCGAAGATAGATCAGTTCTAGATAAATTAAGAGGTTAATATTAAATTTCCCAACTTGTTATTTGATCGACTATGAAGTCAATTTTTTCGTATTTTGAAGATGTTCGTAAATTAGATTTTAGTAACTTTTCTCTTAGGCCAACGCTCACTGGGGTCAGATGATTACCCTCTAGTCGCATGATTTCAGACTTATCAGAATTTCTACTGTTTAATGATTTAAGCAACAAATTATTTTGATCTAGACTATCATTTTTAAATTTTATTAATAGATTATTTGTTTGCTCATAGTGTTCTCTAATAATATTGAATGTTTCAACAGGACTAGGACTGAATTCAGTTTGGAAGTGTAGCCTTTGAGACATTTTTCTAAGCATAGGTATAGATTTATCGGCCTTGAAATTATTAAAGCTTATAGCTACTAAACCATCGCAATTCCTTCCTCCATCAGGTGCTAGCAAATGTAATTTGCAACCAAGACTATGCCCCAACCTTATTGATTTTGGTATTAAGCCCAGTCTTTTCTCAAGAACTTTTCGAGATTGACGGAATTGTTTCCATGCTTGATTCGCTTGAAGTTGATGGTCAAAGTTAGGTATATACCTCCATGAATGTACTGCAAATTTTTTTTGCAAAAGCCCAGAAATAAGTCTTTTGTATGTAATTTCTGGCTTTATTGATATATAGCTACCTCCAATTAGTTCTATTAGGCCAACCGGCCTAGATGGCCATTGACAAGAAACATTATCTATATGTCTAATAGAGCTCATCGATAAAGAATTAATCTTTAAAGCAAAATATTAAACGATTATAAATTAAACATAAGCATCTTTTATTTTTAATGTTCTTCTAAGTTTTTATTCAACCCTGCTTTTTTGATAATAATAGAAGCATTATTGATTAATTTTAATGTGAAAGAAGAGCAAAATCATCAGAAAGACAGTGAACAGCTGGACTTGCTTTATGGAACAACTAAAAAAATTGCCAATAAAAAAGAGAAAGATCTAGGAGAAAAAAGTTCTTCTAGATCAACAGAAAAACGGCTGCAAATTTCAAAGAAAGAGAATTCACCTGAGAATATCTTGATTTTGGATACTGAAACTACTGGTCTTGACAATGAAAAGGATGATTGTCTTGAAGTAGGCTCGATTCTTTTTAATGTCAAAAGTAGAGCAGTATTAGCGCAGCAATCCTTCCTTTTACCAGTTGAAATCAATAACTCAGAAAAAATAAACAATATTCCTGCGGAAATAACTAGATTGCCTCAACCTCTATCTGAAGCAATTAAATATTTTGAATCTTTGGTTTGTTTATCAGATGTGATTGTTGCTCATAATGCAGAATTTGATATGAAATGGTTTGGTCTTAAAAAATTGCCTCAGATTGAAAAACAATGGATTTGCTCTATGGACGATATAACTTGGCCAGCTGATAGACAATTGAAGACTCGCCCCTCAGTAAGAGATCTTGCATTGGCTTATGGTGTACCAGTTTGGAATTTACATAGAGCTTTGACAGATTGCATATATCTGGCAGAGGTCTTCAAAAGATGTAGTGAACTTGAAGAACTGTTGATTAGAGCTCTAGAACCAAAAGTTCTTCTTCGTGCTGAGATCTCTTATGAGAAAAGGCATCTAGCAAAAAACGCTGGGTTTAGGTGGAATGATGCAATTAAGGGTGCTTGGTCTAGGAAAATGAGTCGTAGGGATATGGAAAAATTAGATTTCCCTGTTCAGGAGGTTGACTTTCATGCTTGAAGTGGATTTTTCATAAAGTACTCATTTCAAATCTTTGATATATGTTTAAAGTATTGAGTAATGAAGAAGTTTTTCTAGAGTTTTCTCCATGATTGATTTATGAGAAAAATTTCTACTAAGGAAAATATAGTTGGTCAGTTCTCTCTTGTTAAAAGTAAGACTGACGGTAACGAATTGAAAAAGCGTCTCAGGCAATGGCAGCATTCAAGAAGTTGGGCTCGCTTGATTTGTGAAGCGGAAAAAATGTGGAGTCTAGAATCAAGAGAACTAAAACGACTTGGAGCGATGGAATTAATTCAACTCCAAAATGAAATGCCTTTTAATGTTAGAAGAAGAGTTAATTATTGGTTGGTTAAATATTCAGGCGCTACTCGACTAGAGGATTAGGCTTAATGTATTTCCCAAATTTAATCTGACCAAGTTTGTTTGGCAAAAATCATGAATTAAATATTATCTTTCAGTTTAGGTAAACAATTACTATTAATCAAACAACAAATAATTTTGCCGAAGCTACTTTGACCAATTTCAAGAATTTAAGAGGAATGGTAGATCTTTTACCTGCTCAGAGTCAGGGCTGGCAGAAGGTCGAATCAATAGCACTAGACCATTTTAGTCGAGCTGGGCTTAAAGAAATTAGAACACCAATTATTGAACAAACGGAATTGTTCTTAAGGGGCATTGGAGAAAATACTGATGTTGTGGGAAAAGAAATGTACAATTTCGATGATAGAGGAGGTCGTTCTTGCACTTTGAGACCTGAAGGAACAGCCTCTGTTGCAAGGTCAATTGTCCAGCATGGTTTATTGAATAATGGGCCTCAAAGGCTTTGGTATAGAGGACCAATGTTTCGATACGAGCGCCCTCAAGCAGGAAGACAAAGGCAGTTTCATCAGATTGGAGTTGAATTTGTTGGATTGCCCTCTGCTATGAGTGACGCTGAAGTTATTTCAATTGCTTGGGACTTTTTAAAAGATGTTGGTCTAGTCGATTTGACTTTAGAAATTAATAGTCTTGGAAGTAATGAAGACCGAAATCTTTTCAAAGAAGAGTTAAAAGATTGGCTGAATCATAGATTTGATTTATTAGATGAAGATTCCCAGAAAAGAATTAATGTTAATCCCTTGAGAATCTTAGATAGTAAAAACAATTCTACAAAAGAACTTTTACGAGAAGCTCCTTCTTTAAATGACTTTTTATCTAATGAAAGTAAAACTAGATTTGATTATTTACAGGAGTTACTTGAAAATATAAAGATCCCTTACCAAATTAATAATAATTTAGTAAGAGGACTTGATTATTATTCTCATACAGCTTTCGAAATAACAAGCGATCACCTAGGTTCTCAAGCAACAGTTTGTGGAGGAGGACGTTATGACAGCTTGATAAGCGAATTGGGGGGGCCTCAAACTCCTTCTGTTGGTTGGGCTATTGGGATGGAAAGGTTAACAATTCTTGCTGGTGAGAAAATTTTACATTCAAAATCTCTAGATGTTTATGTAATTCATAGAGGTAATAAAGCAGAACAACTTGCTTTGAAAATTACATGTCAGTTAAGATCAGCTAATTTAACTGTTGAATTAGACTATTCAGGTTCATCTTTTTCTAAACAATTCAAGCGAGCAGATAAAAGTAGGGCTAAATGGGCCATAGTTATAGGTGATGATGAGGCATCAAAAGATCAACTATTGATGAAGAAATTAAGAGATAATGAAAAGGATGAGGAGAGGAAGGAATATATTTTTTCAATGGAGGATCTAGATCAGTTAATTAAAAAATTAATTAATTAGAAAATTGATTGTTTAAATGAGCATTATTAAAATCCAAAAAATTTGTTGCATTGGGGCTGGATATGTTGGTGGTCCAACTATGTCTGTTATTGCAGATAAATGCAAGGATTTAGAAATTCATGTTGTTGATATAAATAAAGAAAGAATTGATGCGTGGAATGATTCCGATCTTAATAAATTGCCAATATTTGAACCTGGATTAGATCGCATAATTTCAAGAACGAGAGGTAGAAACCTCTTCTTTAGTTTAGATATGGAAAAGGCAATATCTGATGCTGATATGATTTTTATATCAGTTAATACTCCAACCAAAACAAAAGGGATTGGGGCAGGTCAAGCAAGTGATCTTAGTTGGGTAGAAGCTAGTGCAAGGAAAGTATCTAAATATGCTAAAGGGCACACTATCGTAATAGAAAAAAGTACTTTACCTGTACGTACTGCGCAAGCAATAAAAGAGATACTTAAGACAGCAAATAGAAAGAATCAAAAAAATGTAGTTTCACCAACTTTTTCTGTTTTATCAAATCCTGAGTTCTTGGCAGAGGGCACCGCAATTAATGACTTGGAAAACCCTGATAGAGTTTTAATTGGTGGAGAGGATCCTGAGGCTATAAATGCACTTGTTAATATTTATTTGAATTGGGTTCCTGATGAACAGATAATTTGTACAAATTTATGGAGTAGCGAGCTTTCAAAATTAGCTGCTAATGCATTCTTAGCTCAAAGAATTAGTTCCATAAATTCTATTTCAGCATTTTGTGAAGCTAGCGGAGCTGATATTAAGGAAGTTGCAAAAGCAATAGGAACTGATAAGAGGATAGGGAATCAATTTCTCAGTGCTGGTCCAGGTTTTGGAGGGAGTTGCTTTAAAAAGGATATTTTGAACTTGGTTTATTTAAGTGGATATTTTGGCTTGCCAGAGGTTGCAAATTACTGGAATCAAGTTGTGGAACTCAATACTTGGCAACAATATAGAATTTATAAAATTGTCCTTGAGAAGCTCTTTGGTACAGTTGATGGAAAAAATATAGCAATATTAGGTTTTTCTTTTAAGGCAAATACTAATGATACGCGTGAATCTCCTGCTATAAAAATTTCCAGTGATTTGCTTGAAGAAGGAGCTCGACTATCGATATATGACCCTAAGGTCTCATCAGAGAGAATAGAGGAAGATTTCGAAAAATTTTCATTAAACAAACACGGAATTTGGGAAATGGCCAATTCAATTCCAGATGCATTAAAAAATGTTGATGCAGTTTTAATTCTTACTGCATGGGACGAATTCTTTGGGCTTGATTGGAATTATTTAGCTTCTTTAATGAGATCACCAGCTTGGGTTTTTGATACAAGATCAGTTGTTAATCGACAAGAAATAGAGAATACAGGCTTAAATCTTTGGAAGTTGGGTGAGGGAGATAAAGTGTTATCATAAAAAATAATATTGCTATTTTTTTTAGCTTAAATAAATCAAATTTGATTTTAAACTTTTAATTAATTGAATTTTTACAAAAGATAATGCTCTTTAAATTTTTTTTTAAAAGAAAGAACAAAAAAATTAAGAATAAACCTGAAAAAAAAATTGATATGAAAAGTTGGATGAACTTAACCAAGGAAGAGAGACTTGAAATAGACTTTAAAGATAAGCATGAATTAATGATAAAGAAAAAGGCTTTGCTAAAATCTATCAGAGATGAATATATTAAAATAAAAGAAAAGAATAATGAATATTAATATGTATTAAATTAAATAAGAAATTTTAAAAGATAATTTATTAAGAGACAAACTATGACTTATACAGATTAATGATTTGGCCTCCAGTAAAAGCTTGGACTACAAAGTTTAGCATTGAAGATCAAGTTCATTTTGTTGCAATAAATTATGGTGGAAAGTTACTAAATAGATGGGTCCTAATGATGTCCGTAATTGATTCGGGCGTTGTGGTAAAAGTTCCTTGGTCAAAACTAGTTGACTCGTCTAATTGGGAATCAGGTTGGAATGAAATAAATTATTTAGAATCTTCTAAATTAGTTTATAATAAAAGTGTTGAAGCCACTGAATTGTCTTATCCATCTATTGATTCTGGCTTGACAATACCTATAAGTAAAGACACTATTAGACCTTGGTTTAAAAAAATTAAATAATCCTTTGATCTAAGATTTAAACAAAATTAAGTGTAGTATTTTTATTACTTACATATCGACTTTTAAGCTTGATCTTCCTTTGGCTGACTTTTTACGTTAAAAAAAGAATATTGACTTTTTCAAGGATGATAGAATCATCAATTTGGTTATCAGAAAAAGAAGCTAGTGAGGTTTTAAAAGTTGATGTAAAATATTTAGAGCTTTTAAGAGAAAGAGGCCGTTTAAGGCCAGGAGCTCACTGGAGAAGTTCTAATGAGCCTAAGCAATTACCATGGAAGCCAAAAGTTTTCTATTTTATAAGTGAATGTAAAAAAGTTGTTGATTGTTGGAAAGATAAGTATGCCTCTTTTGATAAAAAAGCAGCTTAAAGAAAAAACAAAAAGACTTTAGATATTTTGAGGTTTTAGAATTATTTTCTTAGGCCACTAGATGTTCACCTTTACAATCTTTAATGGTCGTCTCGAGAATTGGATAAAGAGAAATCATTTTCCCGTATTCAGGCGATGTTCTATAAACATTAGCTTTCTTTCTATAGTGGTCTTCTGTCTCCATCTCAAGAGTATTAAGTCGATTGAAGTTCATGATTCATTATCCAAAAGGATTTAACTATTTAATAGTTATAAATAAATAGACTAATTTGATCTTTTATATTAATTACATATTTGGGTGTATTTATATGGATTATGAGACTTGATTGGTCTCGAATGCCTGATATAAATTATTTTTATGTATCAATTAATTCTTAAATTAAAAAGTCTTAGTTAGGCAATTAGCTTGATTTTGTTTGTTATCTCTTAATTGGCTGTCTGTTTTTTTGTTTAAAACCTGCTCTTGTTGATATTTTTTTATTTGCTATGGGATTTGAATAATAAAAAAAATTTACAGATTCTTTCTCTTGCATGAGTATTCGATGAAATTGCAGTATTCTCTGATCGGTTTTGAAAAATAGCACTTCTAATGCAGACCTATGGAAATTCAGCTGTCACCTACGGGTGGTGGGCTGGTAACTCAGGGGTCACCAACCGTTCAGGCAAATTTATTGCTGCTCATGCCGCTCATACCGGTTTGATTGCTTTCTGGGCTGGTGCCTTCACGTTATTTGAATTGGCTCGATTTGACCCTTCCGTACCAATGGGTCATCAGCCTTTAATTGCGCTTCCTCATTTAGCAGCTTTGGGTATAGGTTTCGATGAAACTGGAGCCTTTGTTGGTGGAAGTGCGGTTGTTGCAGTTGCTGTGTGTCATCTAGTTGGATCCATGGCTTATGGGGCAGGTGGATTAATGCACTCTCTTCTTTTCTCTAGTGACATGCAGGAATCTTCTGTGCCACAGGCCAGAAAATTCAAGCTTGAATGGGACAACCCAGATAACCAGACATTCATCCTTGGACATCATTTGATTTTCTTTGGTGTTGCATGTATTTGGTTTGTTGAATGGGCGCGAATTCATGGAATCTACGATCCTGCTATTGGTGCTATTCGTCAGGTTGAATACGACCTTAATTTGAGTCATATTTGGGATCATCAGTTTGACTTCCTAACTATTGATAGTTTGGAAGATGTTATGGGAGGTCATGCTTTCTTGGCTTTCTTAGAAATTACTGGTGGTGCTTTCCATATCGCTACTAAGCAAGTTGGAGAATATACGAAGTTCAAAGGAGCTGGGCTTCTTTCTGCAGAAGCTATTCTTTCTTGGTCACTAGCTGGTATTGGCTGGATGGCAGTTGTAGCAGCATTCTGGAGTGCAACAAATACCACTGTTTACCCTGTTGAATGGTTCGGAGAACCATTAGCACTCAAATTTGGAATCTCTCCTTATTGGATAGATACTGTGGATCTTCCAAATGGTGCTCATACTTCGCGTGCTTGGCTGGCTAATGTTCATTACTACTTTGGATTCTTCTTTATTCAAGGTCACTTATGGCATGCGCTTAGGGCAATGGGATTCGATTTCAAACGAGTAACTGGTGCCTTGAGTAATCTTGATACTGCTTCAGTATCATTAAAATAGTTAAATAAATTTAACTTAATAAAAAAAGCCCCACATGCATGGGGCTTTTTTTATTGGGTTCTATTTATCAATAGCTCAGTCATATCAATGAGAATTAATTAGATTTCTTATTGGTTTGATCTTTTTAAGATATTTATCTAATCAATTACTAATTATAGATTGATCTTATATTTACTAATAATTAGAGATAAGTTAATGTTTTGATTGAGATATGATAAGAATCAAAATTACCTTAGATGTTAAATATTCATATGGGATATTATTTTTTAGGAATTTTCATTTACTTCCGTAAGCTTGTTCATAGATGAGCCTGTTTCCCTTAGGTTTGGAAGACCTATATAAAATTAATGCAATCCCAACGTTAGTCCTGTCCCTAGGTTTGCTTGGAATCATAGGAATTCTTTTAACTCTTGGTAGAAGATTGGACTCTGCGATGAAGTTGGAAAGATTTGGTATTCCCATAGCTCTTTTAGTTGGAGCATTAGGTTTTTTAATTGGTCCATATGGACCTTTTTCATTATTACCAGAAAGGGTTCTAAACACTTGGATGCAATTACCAACTCCTTTGCTTACTTTGGTATTTGCGACCTTAATGTTAGGAAGACCTATTCCAAGAATTAGTGCTTTATGGAAACCAGTTGCTTCGCAGGCCTTGTTGGGACTTTTGCTAGGTTTTGGTCAATATGTTGTTGGTGGGATAATTGTTTTGTCATATCTGCTTCCTTATTTAGGAGTAGATCCACTGATGGGATGCATTATCGAAGTTGGTTTTGAAGGAGGACATGGAGCTGCGGCAATAATGGGAGATAGTTTTATGAAGTTAGGCTTCCCTGAGGGATTAGATCTGGGCTTCGCAATGGCAACTGTAGGGTTACTTGCCTCTACTTTGTTAGGGAGCGGTTTGGTTGTTCTAGGTAGGTTCTTTGGATGGCTTGTACCTGCTGAACAAGAACTCACAAATGATTTAAATGACATTGAATTGGAATTTAAACCAATTGAACAACTTAAGTTGCTTTTATATAATTTTGCTCTTGTAGGATTAGCGGTATTGGTTGGAATCTTTTTACTCTATTGTTTAAGGCTATCTTCTACTTATTTGAGTGATATAAGTAAGCAAGTGATATTAGCTTTTCCAGTATTCCCATTGGCTTTGATGGGTTCATTTTTAGTAAGATTTTTATTAGAAAAAACTGGAAAGACTAAATTAGTCTCATCACTTTTTCAACGTGAGATTGGCATACTTTCAACAGATTTGCTCATAATTACCGCCATGGCAGGATTGAATTTACCTTTATTGGTTAACTACTGGGTCCCTATAACTATTTTAGCTATTGGTGGATTGATTTGGAATCTTGTAGGGATGTTGATTTTCTCTAGATTATTTTTTAGAGACGAATGGTTTGAAAGAGCAATAGCTGAGTTTGGAAATTCAACGGGAGTTGCCGCTAGTGGACTATTACTTTTGAGATTGGCTGATCCTAGAAACTCTACTAATACGTTACCTGTATTTTCTATTAAGCAATTATTTTTACAACCACTTCTTTCTGGAGGCCTAATTACTGTAATAGCTCCTTTGTTTATTAGTAATTTTGGGCTTAAAGGGTGGACAGAATTTTGTGCATTAATTTCATTGTCTTTATGCATAGCAGCAATATCTTTGCAGTCAAAATATACAAATGCCTCAGCATGACAATTAAAACACTTAACTAAAGTTATAATTTATAGAAATATTAGTTTTAATAAACCATTCCCCTCCTTTATATGAACCGACAAATTTACAAAGATATACCACCTCAAGAATTAAAAGAAAAATGGTTTAAAAGCCATCTACTTGGAAAAGAAGTTGAATTAAGAGAACTCTATGAGTTACCTCAAGATCAGTTGGATTTAGTCATGGCTGAGACTGCAGAGTTTAGAAGCGATATAGGGAATAGAGATAGAAATCTAGGTAAATTTTGTACAGCTGGTTATTTTTTAGAGTTATCAAGAATTATTGATAAAAGAAGGGCTTCAGAATGATTTTTTACTTTATTGTCCGAACATAAGAGGTTTACTTTGCTTGCTCCATGGTTCATTCTTTTTCATAACTATTGGATATTTCTCATGCGTAAAAAAATAATTCAACCAACTTCGTAAATATTTGATTTCATGGTTTTGATCAAACTTTTTAATGTCCGCTATTCTAAATTGCCTGACAAATGGCCAGATAGCCCAATCAGCTAAGCTTTCTTTTGCATCAATAAGAAACAACGGTTTTCCTTCGTTTGAATATTCTTTTAATTTGTTATTTAAAGATAAAAGTATTTTCATGCCAGCAGATCGATGAGTTTCTGATTCCTCTAAATTGAATCTGGATGCATATTTAAATCGATCTAAATGATATTTAAATATTTTATCATTTGTTTCTATAAGACTAAAGACTTCTTGTGATTTATCATTATTATTACCAAGCAATGAATGCATATTTGATCTTTCAATACTCCAGATCATTATGTCTAAACTCTCATCAATAACTTTATTTAAACTAGTTTTTAATACAGGTACAGTTGCCTTCTTGGAAATTTGAATTAATTCAATAGGTTTGTTCTTTAGGTCGACCTCTCTTAACTCCACCATATGATTTGTATTTAATAAAGCCCATCTAGCCCTAATGGCGAAAGGACATCGTCTAAAGCTATATAGAACATTGTGCTTCATAACTTTCCTGTTAAAATCATCTTGTGTTCTATGCCTAGATATGATTAGTCAATCCTATAAATCGTAAATATAATATGCTTCATAAGTATGTTCTTTACGAATTCCTTTGAAATTATATTCCAAACGCTTCATTTCTCAAGAAAATTAAATTATGTCAGAATTTGTTTATTTAATGAAAAATGGTGATTTATATAAACTCGGATGTACCACTGATTTGAAAAGTGAGGCTAGCAAAATGAAACCAGGGGAAATAATTTCATCTTTTAAAACTAATGATCCCAAATCATTTCAGGTAAGATTACTAAAACTGTATAAGAAAAAAAGAATTCCAGATACTAACTATTTTCGTTTGTCCGAATCAGAAGTTAATAATTGTAAAAAACACTTAGAAGGTAAAAGCAAATTACCAAAAAGCTTAAATGATGAGTTAAAAATAGGGTTAAATGGATCTTTATTTTTTGCATCCATAACTTTTTTGATTTCATTTCTAATTAATAAGATGTTTATATTTAGTTTTTTTCTTTCAATATTATTTTCCTCTCTCCCTATGTGGTCACTAACAATTCTTGGCAACTTTGGAGGTTATGATGCTGATGACCTCCCACTTTTCTCGACATTCTCTAACAGATTGAAAGGCTTTTTGATTGCTATTTCTATGACTTCATTTTCATATGTTCTATATACTTTTTCCCATTTCTCAATAGCTTTTTGACCTAATTATTTTGTTTATATACATATAATTTATAATTTCTTGCTTGATTATTAATTTATGGCTATAAAGCTATTTAATAGCTAATTCCCTTTAGCGAGTATGAACATTTCTGATTACCTTCAATTTTTAGAACCAATACAAGAACAGCTAAATAAGGTATATTCTATCGCTTCTTTGGCTATTACTGTTTTGCTATGTTTGTGGCTATTTAATTTTATAGTTGGTCTCATTCAACGAACATATTCAGTAGGTAAAGCTATAGGAAGTTTTTATAGGAATTATTTTCATAAGTATCTCCGTAAGGCAATTCTGGGAGTTTTGAGTACATTTAAGAAAACTACTAATCCAATTTAATAAAAACAAGCTTTTTCTTCTAAATGGCTGTCTCAAGTTGACAATTAAGTGCGATCTCAAAAGGTACAGAACTGTTGGGTAAATTAAGTAAATTTGAACAAATATAAGCAATATCATTTGCCTGTGTCATATCTTTTTTTGGAAAATGATTTATTTCTTTTGCCATGTCTGTATTTACCGATCCTGGGCAAATAGCCGTAACTCTAATACCTTGTTCCCATCCTTCATTTCTCATGGTTTGACATAAGCTCATTAAAGCGAATTTACTCATTGAATAGCTAGCAAGTTTACCTTTTGATCGTTTTCCACTCATCGATACTAATACAATAATTCGTGCTGAATTATTAATTGTTAAATATTTCCAGGCGTCTTTTGTTAATATCCAAGGTCCCATCACATTTACTTTCCAAAGATCTTCAATATCTTTCAGTTCACTCGAATTGAATATTAAATTTGTTCTTTTAAAAATTCCAGCGCAATGAATGATAGTATCAATATTCTTAAAGATTTTGACTGTGCTGTCTACCCATTTTTTTGATGAATTTTGATCAGTTGCATCATAGGTATGTACCAAGAAATTATCTGGATTATTAACCTTTGGATCTAAAGGAGTATTGATTAAATCTTCTTTTTTTCTTACTCCCAAGCTTAATGAATGTCCTTCTTTAAGTAGTTTTAATGCTATTGCTTTGCCTATACCTCTACTTGCTCCACTTATAAGAATTTTTCTCATTTATCTCTCATTTATTATTAACTAGTAATGCTTTAAATAATAAATTCAATTCTCTACCATGCATGTTCATTAAGCCCTGCTTGATAGACCAAGGTGATTTCCTAAACATTTTCCACATAGCAGATATTAATTCTTTAAGGCTAAGTGTATTTGTAAGGAATCCATACCATTGTTTATTAGGTAAACTAAAAAACTCTACAAAAAAACCTCTAAGTAACTTCTCTTCAAATCGCATCAATTTTTCTAATCCAAATTTATAAATAGCTTGTTTTCTTCTAAGTTCCGATGGCCATAAGACTTGCCAGCCTTTCTTAGCAAGTGAAGCTGATGATGCTTTTTGATCTTTCATTGCTAATGAAAGGGCCTTAGCAACCTTAGGAGCTCTTCTTAACAGGCTGCCAACCATATATCCCGATGCGGGATGAACCATTCCAGCTGAGCCTCCAAAACCTAGGACTGGTTGAGTTAAGTCAGGGATAGGCATATTCATTGGCAGATATGAACCGTGTTCTTCATGCTCAAGACTTTTTATTTTTATACCTCTAGTCTCTAATCTTTTTTCCAGTCTTCTTTTTAACTCATCAAGTGAGACTGGTGGAAAAAGGCCTAGGGATGTCTCCTCTAAGAAAAACTTTCCATCTCCCATATCCATAGCGTACAAAAATGTTGGAGCTTCTTTTCTTTCTTCTGGATCCAAATGGTCACAACGATAATCCATTAGTACAAATTGGCCTTTCTCAACGGGAGGAGCATTGAATTCCCCTACAATTCCATAACAAGTTTGAACTGCTACTGGCCCTTGGTTAGGAGCTTTAATAAAAACAGGTTTGTAACCAGTTGCATCAATTACTAATCGAGCATTAAGTTCTTTACCATTGGAAGTCTTAACTGTGCTGATTAAATGATTGGTTTCTAAGTTGATTGCTGATCCTTTATGCCATTTTATTGCGGCTTTATTGCATTGCTGTAACCAATAAGCTTGCAATTTATTTTTATCAAAAAGACCATAATCTCTATTGTGCTTCGTAACTTCATTTTTCCTGGAATTTGGATCCTTGTCTCCCTCCCCAAAATAGCTAATAGTGTTAATCCAACGATGTTCTAGCAAATGACTTAGACCAAGTTCGTCAACCTCTTCACCCCAAATGCCATATGTGAAGGGCCATGGTTCCTTAGGGGATTGTTCCGATAAGATTTCAACATTTAAGTTTTCACTTGCCAATGCTGCTGCAATTGATAGTGCACCTGGGCCAGAACCTAGTACTAGAGCATCTTTTAATGCACTAGTGTTCATAGTTCCCCTTGAGGAACATTTCCTTTTGGTTGGAGTTGAAAAATGGAAGTTAAATTCTTGGGATAATATTTAGTTATTTGATTGCCTCCCAGATTTTTCACTTTAATCACCTCTGCCTATAGAATCAACAATAGCTCGTGATGGCATTAACAATGAATAGTATTAATGTTTTTTATCAACTTAATGATTTTATTTTATTTTTAAGTATATATGAAGACTTTTTTATTAAAAATTGAAGTAAGAAATATTTTAATTACAAAATCATTTAAATATTAAGACTACAAATCTATGGCAAAAAAATCAGATTATTCAAAAAAGTTTAAACCTTTAACTATTTTTATAACAGGTGGGTCATCAGGAATTGGTTATCAAGCAGCTTTAAAGTTAATTTCTTATGGTCATAATATGATTTTACCATGCAAAAGTACTTCTAGAGCAAATGAATTATTAACTAATATTTTTAATCAATTTCCAGCTCAATTATCTAAAAAAGGGAATATTTATACTCCTATAATGGATCTATCTGATTTGAAAAGTATTGACTCTATATGTTTAGAAATTAAGAAAAGACGACTGAAGATTGATATTTTAATCATGAATGCGGGGCTACAATATACAGGGTCAAAAAAACCTAGATGGTCAACTCAGGGAATCGAATTAACTTTTGCTGTCAATCATTTATCACATTTCTATCTGACACAAAAGATTTTACCCTTGATAGATAAAAGCAATGATCCAAAAATAATTATCACCTCTTCTGAGGTTCATAATCCTAAGAGTGGTGGGGGGAGAGTAGGATCTAAGGCTAACTTAGGAACTTTAGAAGGATTAGAATCAGGAGCAGGGTTTGAGATGATTGATGGAAGTAAGTTTAATGCTGATAAAGCATATAAGGATAGTAAATTATGTAATATTCTTTTCGCGAAAAAGCTAAGTAGCAATTTGATAAGAAAAAACATATCAATCCCTGTTATAGCTTGGGCACCAGGCTTAGTTATATCTAGAGATAGCCAAGGCTTTTTTAGGTATAGTAGAAAATACAATCAATTAGGGCAAGTATTATTTGCTTTTTTAGCCAGAGATATTTTAAGAATAACTACGTCAAATAAAAAAGCAGGTTTAATTCTAAGTGATTTAGCTTGCTCAATTAAATATAATAAACGTGGTTTCAATTACTATAGTAATAAAATCATTTCATCAGGAAAATTTGTTTTTGAGAAAACAGATATAAGTAATGATGCACAGAGTGAAGATTTATCTAATAAATTATGGGATTTAACTAGATCTATAATTGATAAGAACCTAAGATAAAGATACTTTATTTGTTCACATGAATTGTTTGTGTTGGGTATGCGAAGCTAATATTTTCTTTTTGGAATTTCTTCATTATTTCTAGATTAATTTCTTGTTGGGCTGACATTGCTTGAAGGTAATCACTTGTGGGAATGTAATAAACAAGTTCAAAATCAAGACTACTATTTGCGAATTCGATAAAATGACATCGATCGAAAATCGCATTTTCAGTTTTGTCAACGATAGTTTTGATCATCTCAGGTATGCTTTTGGTTTGTTCATATGTAGTTTCATATACCACTCCTAACTTATGAACCAGTCTTCTTTTCTTCATCTCAGCATAATTTGAGATAACTCCATTTGTTAGTCTGCTATTACTCATTACAATTGCTTCTCCGTTAATACTTCTTAAACGAGTGGATCTAACACCTACACTTTCAACCTTTGCCCAAATTCCATCAATATGAATAAACTGTCCACTTTGAAATGGCTTATCAAGGAGGATCGTTATGTATTCGAAGAACTCTTGAACTGGCTCCTTCAAAGCAAGTCCTGCCCCTATACCACCTGCACTTAATAGAGCCCAAATAGCTGCCATTTGTACACCCATATTTTGAAGATAAAAAATAACTCCGAGACTCCAAACAGATGCCCCAACCATTGGACTAAGTGAACGAATCATTTCGCTGATGGATTGATCATTGATTTTGCTAGCCCATCTTTGAATTATTTTTAACAAGACTCTATTTACAAATCTGACTATATAAATAAGGCAAAGAAACTTACTTATACCAATTAATGTCTTATCTACTATTCCACCAATTAGTAAAACTTTCCATGCAATAATGAAACTTAAGATCAATCCTAAAGGCTTAATAGTCTCAATTAAAAGAGTAGCTATGTAGTCATCTGTTTTGCTTTGTGTGGCAGAGGTTATTTTCCTTAATACCTTTTTTAGAATTTTTGGACTTACGAGGGAAATAATGCAACTTATACTAAAAGTAAGTAATGAAATAACTATGTTTTTATAAAAATCATCCATGATGTCAGATTCCTTTTATTTTAGATTGCCTGAAAAAAATGATTTGTCTAGTTAATTTCTTTTTATTTAATTTGAGAATGAATTTTTTAAAATTTTACTAACCTCCCTAAATTCTTTTCTACTAGAGGTCTTACATAATTCACATATTAGACTTTCTGTTGTTGAGGCAACTGCTCCTGACAATATGAGCCTTAAAAAAGCAGTATCATTATCTATATTGTTTCTACTTCCTATAGCATCCCTAGGTATTAGGATATTTAATCCTTTTTCTAAAAGACCAATCGATGTCTGGAGTATACATATATGACTCTCAATTCCACAAACTATTATATTTTTAAAATCATATTTCTGTATATACTTTATAAAGTTCTTATTGTTGCTGCAACTAAATTCCATCTTTTCGAATTTAGGATATTTATTATTATTTGAAATTGATTCTAAAGTCATACCAAGTTTATATGGGTTTTGTTCCGTAATAGCGATACGAACATTGAGCAAATTGCATGTATCGATTAGTTTTTGTATGTTAAAAACTAATAGTTGATTTCCTTTTATATTGCTTATAAGTTTTTGTTGCATATCTACAATAAGTAGTAATGTTTCATCTTCTAAGATTGTTTGACTATTATTATTAATAGTCTTTTCGGCAAGATTTTTTCTTAAAAATTGATCCATTTCGTAGGTCTCTTTGTCTAATTTAAATATAAATCATTTAATTAAAATTAGAAATCATTTATAACTCAAATACTTAAGCAATCTTTCGTGTTGCAAGCATTTCTCATTACGCTAGACTATTGAGAAAATAAGGCTGATATTGATTTCTCCCTCTTCCTATCGTTCTCATTCTTCTCCTTTTGAATCTGGCCTTCGCTCAGATGGCAAAAGAATGACTCCTCAGCGGAAAAAGGTTCTTTCGTTATTTGAAGAGATCGGTTCTGGAATACATCTCAGTGCGGAGGAGGTACATTCCAAGTTGACAATTTCTGGTGAGAAAGTTTCTCTCGCGACTATTTACAGAACTCTAAGACTCTTAGTCAAGATGGCTTTTCTTAATGAACTTGATTTGAGTGAGGGCGGAAATAGATTTGAATTGCTTAGTCATGATCATCCAGATCATCATCATTTGATTTGTATTCGCTGCGGTAGAACAGAAGAGTTTGAAAACAATGAAGTTATTAATGCTGGTAAAGAAGCAGCTAAAAAATTCGGGTTTAAATTATTGGAGTCATCGTTAAATGTAAGAGCATTATGTCCGATGTGTCTTAATAAATAAACTTTGGTTTTTAAGTTAATTCTCCCCCGCAACTAGAACCAGCTCCGGCGGTACAGCCAAAACAATGATTGCCGATTGAAATAGGATTATTTTTTAAAGAGACAAGTGGAATTAATAGGTCATCCAAATGCTTTATGTCACCATCTCTCCTCATTCCAAGTTGTTGGTTGAAATCACAATCATATAGATAGCCTTCCCAATCAACACTAAGAGTTGATCTACACATTACTGAATTAAGGTTTATAGGGTTATGATTATCTTCAAGTAATTTATTATATTCTTTTAGTTTTCCAATTACCTTTAAATACTTTTCGTATCTATTAATTGGCATATTTGCTAAAACAAATAAATTTGAGAAAAAAATACCATATCTTTCTTTTAGTTCTCGTCTATATGTATCTTCTAATTCTTTTTGTGATGGAGGGAGTTGTGGAGAGTTAGGGTTGTAAACTAGGTTCAAAAGCAAACCACTTTCTTTTATGCCATAGCCATAATAATTAAGTTGTTTAAGCGCTAATATACTTTTTTCAAAAACGCCTTTCCCCCTTTGATTGTCCACATTAAATTCGAGATAACAAGGAAGGGATGCTGTTATTTGTACTTTATTTGAGGCTAGAAAACTTGCTAAATTTTCATGACCTGGTTCTGTAAGTATCGTTAAATTACATCTGTCCATTACTTCAACATTAAGACTACGTACTTCTTTTACTAGTTGCTTGAATCTAGGATGAAGTTCGGGAGCTCCTCCAGTAATATCTAACAGCTTAATATTATTAGCTTTTATAACTTTTGGTATAAGTTTTATAATATTGTCATTCATCATTTCTGTCCTGCTTGGACTTGCATCAACGTGACAATGGCTACAAGCTTGATTACATTTATAACCTATATTTATTTGTAAAGTATCGAGATAGTCTCTTTTGATTTTTGGAAACTTTGTACTAGTTATTTTCATATCGCTATATCTGATTAATGTCTATAAGACATTATAGTTAAAATATCTATTTGCGTGAAAATATTTTATTAATAATCTAGAATTTGCTAGCTAATTTTTCAAACCACGTTATATATTCCGGTGGACCATCATTGATAATCATATTGAATTTTAAATCATCATTGGGATCACTGATGCCTTTCATATTGCTTCCATTAATTCTTGGCCTTGATACTTGCTCATTGCAACTATTGACAAAAATAACTTGATTATCTTTCTTGTACGCCTCTCCTAATCGTTGGATCAAGGTTAAGAAACCTCTATCACTTCCACCTCTTAACCAAGAATTAGTTTTATCATCTTTTACCGATGTAACCGTATCCCCAATACCTATTAGCAGTGGCATTTGATCAAGAGGGATTTTATCTTTGCATAAGTCTATTAATTTATTAAGTGTCTTTGGGGCTTCTCTAACGTTGAAGTTTGCACCAAAAGGATAAACACCAGTTTTGTTTGATATATGTTTATTTAATAGAAATAAAAGACCTGCCTCCTTTATGGCACCATTAATAATAAACTGAATATCTGTTGTACCGAATTCATCTTGAGTTGCATATTTCATTATTTCTCTGCCATTGTTCGAACCTAAATTTGGCACTAAATGCAAATGAAAAGAGTTTTCTAATCCAAGGCTTTTGGAATCTTCTAATAAATTATTCATTATTTTTTCCATAATTAATTGCAAAACTTTTATTTTTTTTAAATCATTTTTTACGTAGCCAAAGATTTCATGAAAGTTGAGTGTGGGAGTAAAACGTGTATCGCATACAGCCACATCAATTAATTTATTCCTTACATGATTTGATAGATTTGGAAAGAATTCCTTTAATTCATTAGTTAACATTAATCGCATCATTTTTGGAACTTTTGCCAAAAAATTAATCTCTTCATCATTGAGACCTGGATAGGATAAATTGCTAAATCTATCTTGAAACTCAACTCCACAAGCAGCAAGACCGGGTAGATAAAAACCATTCTCTTTGGCTTTTGTCCTTGAATTAAGTGCCTTCTCTACTAAACGATTAACGCCTCTTCTGCCTTCATGCTCACCACAAGTTAGTACTGAAAACTTATCTCTTAGTTTTGAAACGTCCTCCACGTATTTTTTGTCAATCTCTCTTGTAAGTGGGTCTTGAACAAGTGGTATACATACCCCGTCAAGATCCTGAACTATTAAGATGTTTTCTTCATTTACTATTTTGTTGATAATCTCTTCTTTTGTTTTAGGGGTTTTCATAAAAGAAGCTTTTAAATATAATTTTACTCTATCTCAAATAAATATACTCTTTCTTGTTAGTACTTATTCTCAAATAAGTATATAGATATATATTCAGTATTATCAAAACTCTTTTTTAAAGTTTCTTCTTTTTGTATATAATGTAATTGAATGCAAACAAGCTGTGTTTGAAAAGAATTTAACTAATAGCTTCTTTACTGAACCTTATTCAAGTGAGCCTATAGCGATAAGAATTAGAGAGGTTTTGAATGGAAGAGTTGGATTTTATAGTGTTGGTTTATATCCTGCCTCTCTTGCTTATAATTGTGCGTTGCATAATCAAGGATTAAATATTCTTCTAGCTCCTAGAGAAGGTAGAGAACTTTTTGGAGCTTTTTCTGATATTGATCTTTCAGAAATGGATAACGCTATAAAAACTAAAATTGAATCTATGGCGATTTCAAATGTTGATAATTCCGGACGATATAATACTCTTGAAGATCTAATAATTAACTGTGAATTGGTTGTTTTAAGTTCAAATAGTAAACATATAATAAGTGACGTTGACTTAGCATTTAAGCTTAGAAAGGAGCTTAATCGAGATAATGTTTTAATTGCATGCCTGGTTGGATCATTTTGTCATGACCAAGAAAAGAATGAATCTTTTGTTTTATGCGAAAAATTAAATAACCTAGCCTTCTTTTCTGGTTTCCATCGACACGGTGCTCTTCGGAATCCATTAGATAGTTTTACTGCTAATTTTTGCCATCCAAATGCTATGAATGCAATATTAGGCGCAAAATTATTAAATAAAATTTCCCCAAATATCCAAGTTTCAGCAGGTGTTCATAACGTCGAAGGTCAATATATAAAAGCTGCTAAAAATATTTCTTCAATTTTGGCGGGTTTTGGTCATGCTTTTCATAAGAATAATCCTGGATTACTACCAACTTTATTAACTCTTTTATTAGATCAATGCTTGGATCAGGCTGGCTATGTTTCCATGTGTCGAACTGATAGAGAGAATTTATATACAAATCAACCTTTTCCTATTACTGAACTTGGATATAGCGTCCAACGTATAGATGCATCCTTCGTAAAGGATGGAGACTTCGTACAGGTAAGAGATCATACTTTTAGTCAGTTAACAGCTATGGTTGCTGATGTCAGAGGAAGCATGATGTTGCCTGTAAGTGGTAAGCCAACTAGGAACTTTCAAGCTGGTGAAGTCCTCGCTGAGAGGATGATTGAGTTTAAAAGATGTCCGAAAGGAGTAGATGAGTTTATAGAATGGTGCGAAAAATCTGGTCTTAAACGAGGGGCTTTAGAAGGGATAAATTCTTTAAATTATTGGCCACATATCTTGAGGAAATATTCAATACCCTTGAGCAATTCCTCAATGATAAACCTTCTATATATGTGTATAATGGCACCCCCTGGGATTAAAAAAGATATTTATACTGTTATGACAAAGAGTCGTGAGTTAACTAATTATTGTCAAGAATCTGTTAAGTCATTTAAGAGTAAGAAAATATCTGATTCACTAAATAATTTTCATTTGAAAACTTCTATTGATTTTATAACTAAGTCATTAACTGAACAGGATCGATTGTCTTTTGACTTGAATGATATTGATTTGTCTAATCCATTAGAATCAGAAAAAAAGACAATCTATAATAAGGTTATTGATTATATAGAAACTAATTTAATAAGGTCTAATTCATAATCTAAATTCTATGGATGTTGAAAAAATAAAACTGATTACACATAACTTTTTCAATAATAGTCAAGTTTTAAAGATAGATTTGATAGATTCAGGTCTTATAAATAAAACCTATATAATTCAACATTCAATTGATGGAATAAAGTCTAAATTCATTTTACAGTGTCTTAGTGATATATTTGAATCCCCTGAGATAGTTAATATTAATCATAAATTAATAACAGATCATATTGGAAAGAAATCTAATGTAAAGCGTCATGATTTTGATTATCAAAGATGGGAGGTTCCATCTTTGATTAAGTGTAGATCTAATAACCTTTTTGGGTTACAACTTGGTTCGGATTTTTGGCGGGCGATGGTATATATAGATGATACTTTTAGCTTAGATACTTTAGAAGATAAAATAATGGCTTATCAAACTGGTCTTGGTCTCGCGAAGTTTCATATAAATTGTTCTGATCTGGATTCTTCAAAATTAGAAAGTAGTATTAAAAATTTTCATAATACTAAGTACTACCTAGATCAATATATTCTAAATCTTAAAGATTATAACTTTTCCAAATTAGATTATGAAGTAAATAAAAGGGTTCAAAACTTAATTTTTAGTTTATCTAATCACGTACTGTATGTTGAATATATTTTACGATCTTTAGAGGGGAAATTAATAGATTTTAGTGTTATACATGGTGATCCTAAATTAAGTAATTTTCTCTTTGACATCAAATCAAAATATGTCGTTTCTTTAATTGATCTAGATACTGTCTCTTCTGGTTATTTGCTTACTGATTTAGCTGACTGTATCCGTTCAATTTGTAATCTGGCAGGCGGTGATCCAGAAAATATAGAGGGTGTATTCTTTGATATTAAATCTTGTAAGTATTTTCTTAATGGCTATTTTTCATTACTAAATCAAAAGGGTAATTACTGTTTTGAATTCCTTCCTGAATTTATTTATTTGATAATCATTGAATTAACTATTAGATTTTTGAACGATTTTTTGCAATCAAATAGGTACTTCAAAATAAAATACCAAACTCATAATCTATATAGAGCAGAGGTTCAATACAGATTACTTTCAAGTTTCGTTACTCAAATCCCTATTTTGTCAAATTTACTTCATGACCTTGGGATTTCTTCAAACCAAACTTTTGTCTTAGATGTACAAAATATTGTTTAGGGTTTTCATATACCCCATCTTGTCACTAAAGTAAAATTGATATTTATTTTTTCTTGTGGCAAAGGAATTAACCCATAGGGCTGATGAGCTTAAACAATTAGGTTGGAATCAGGAAGATTTGTATAAATATATTGAATTATGGGATTACAGACAAAGGTGGGGCTCTATAAATTTAGAGAGAGAAGATAGGTTGTTTCTAAGAAAAGCAGAATCTTTATTGCCTGAAATTTCTAAAAACAAAGTTTCAGTTAAAAAACCTCTCAAAGAAAAGTCATATTATTGCTGGATTCAGTTTTTCTTGAATGAAATGAATCATTTTGAGTCAAAAGAAAATTTAGATGATGGTATGAGAGGGGTTTGGCCCATTTTTCTAGAGGAAGAGCTTCGCGTTATTGATTATTTTGAACCAGTCTTAGGCTTGCCAGATACCATTAAAGCTAAATTAATTGGTCCTATTAGAGAGGATTTAGTCAAAACAGCTTTGGAAATCTATGAAGACTCAGTTATTACAAAGCAATTTGATTTCCAAGGAGCTTTGGCTAATGCCAAATCAAGTGGTGAAAACGCTAGTTGGCGATCTCTTCGAGATAGTGATTATGAAGGCAATCAAGATTATCAAATTATTGATAAAGCCAGTGTTCTTGAATTTCGTAAAATAGTGAATGAAAAACTTTTATCATTCATTAAAGAAAATTTGCCATCACTAGCCGAGTCGGATAAATCTTTACCTCCTAATGATTGGATTAATTAAGTAGCCATTTTTCAACTTATGTGGCTAAAAAGAAAATAGAGATAATTAATTCTTTGACTTCCCAACGTTTTGAAACGCTTCAATTGCATGCAGGCCAAGTGCCAGACCCTGCTACCAATTCAAGGGCGGTTCCTATTTATCAGACAAGTTCATATGTTTTTAACGATGTAGATCATGGTGCGAACTTATTCGGCTTAAAGGAATTCGGAAATATTTATACCCGTTTGATGAATCCTACAACTGATGTTTTTGAGAAAAGAATTGCGGCTCTTGAAGGAGGAGTCGCTGCTTTAGCTACAGCATCAGGACAGTCTGCGCAATTTATAGCAATTACCAATTTCCTTACTGCTGGAGATAGTTTTGTATCAACTTCGTTTTTGTATGGAGGTAGTTATAACCAATTTAAAGTTCAATTCCCTCGTTTAGGAATCAATGTTAAGTTTGCAGAAGGGGATGATGCAGAGAGCTTTGAGAAACAAATTGATTCATCTACAAAAGCAATTTATGTAGAATCAATGGGAAATCCTAGATTTAACATTCCTGACTTTGAAGGACTTTCGAAGTTGGCCAAATCAAAAAACATACCTTTAATAGTTGATAACACTCTTGGAGCTGCTGGAGCTTTAATTCGTCCTATTGAGCATGGGGCAGATGTAGTTGTTCAAAGTGCCACAAAATGGATAGGAGGTCATGGCACTAGCCTTGGAGGAGTGATTGTTGATGCAGGAACTTTTGATTGGGGTAATGGGAAATACCCTTTAATGAGTCAACCCAGCGCGGCTTATCATGGTTTAGTTCATTGGGATGCTTTTGGATTTGGTAGTGATATTTGTGGAATGCTTGGAGTCCCTGCTGGTCGAAATATTGCTTTTGCATTGAGAGCTAGGCTTGAGGGCTTACGAGATTGGGGCCCTGCAATTAGTCCTTTTAATTCGTTTTTATTGCTTCAAGGATTAGAAACTTTAAGTTTAAGAATAGAAAGACATTGCTCTAATGCTCTTTCATTGGCTAAGTGGTTAAACGAGCATTCAAAAGTTGATAATGTTAGTTATCCAGGATTGCCTACTGATAAATACTTTTCAAGAGCATCTACATATATGACCAATAGAGGAAAAGGTTCAATGTTGATTTTCTCTCTTAAAGGTGGCTTTGATGATGCTGTAACTTTTATAAACTCTTTGAAACTTTCTAGTCATTTAGCAAATGTTGGAGATGCGAAAACTTTAGTAATACATCCTGCTTCAACAACTCATCAACAATTATCATCTGAAGAGCAGTTGTCCGCAGGTGTTACTCCAACTATGATAAGAGTGTCGGTTGGAATTGAGCATATTGATGATCTTTTAGATGACTTTGAGCAGGCTCTAAATTTAATTTAATTTCTCAAGTAGTTATATCGATATGGCTTTAATACTTCCTCGTAGTTATCATAAAATATCCTCAATTGAAAAAAATCATATTTCATGGATTGAGCCTGAATTAGCAGAAAGACAGGATATTAGACCTCTTAGGATTGGGATATTAAATATTATGCCTTTAGGAAAACAATATGAATTTAATTTATTGCACCCTTTGGGTCTGTCGCCTCTTCAAATAGAACCTATTTGGATAAGATTAAAATCCCATTCATATAAAACATGGGATTTAGAACATCTAAAAAACTTATATGTTCACTGGGAGGAGGCAATGTGTCCAAAGCCTCTCGATGGATTGATTATTACTGGAGCTCCTGTGGAGCATCTCCCGTTTGAAGAGGTTAATTATTGGAAAGAATTTGTAAGTTTAATTGAGGAATCAAAATTAAAATGTGCGAGTACTCTGGGTTTATGTTGGGCTGGTTTCGCAATGGCATATATGGCTGGAGTTGAGAAAAATAATTTTAATAAAAAGCTTTTTGGTGTATATCCAATGAGGAGTCTTGTTCCTGGCCATTCTCTCATGGGAACACAAGATGATGAATTCCTTTGTCCTCAAAGTAGACATGCTGGTTTACCTGATATTGAAATGGAAAAAGCAGAAAAGAAAGGCAAGCTAAGATTATTGGCTCATGGTGAGAAAGTCGGCTATACAATTTTTGAAACCCCTGATCAAAGGCAATTAATGCATTTGGGTCATCCAGAATATAATGTTGCTCGATTGAAATCTGAGATGGAAAGAGATAAAAAAAGAGGTGACGTACCTCCGCCAGAAAATTTTGATTTGACTAAATCAAATACTTCATGGCGATCACACAGGAACTTATTATTTCAACAATGGTTGTGGTTCTGTTATCAACGTGTAAGCCTAAGTGTTTAACTCAATTTGATTTGTTTGCTATGACTTTGATTACCCGCAATAAAAAGATTTAACTATTTCAAAGGTGGCATTAAATTTCTTGGATCATGAATGCCTTTTAGTTCTTGTAATTTTGGAAGCCAATCATTGAATGCTGAGGATAATTCTCTTTGATGCCAAGGTAAATGTGGGTGTATTTGAGCAAGATGCACACCAGGGCAAACGAATTCTAGGCTATTCCAAGTCTCCTCCATCCATTTGAGGGTTCTTATTCTTTTGGATTGATCGTAGGCTTCCCAAGCCCCGTTAACCCAAGGTTTCCAGATAGCTTCACGATGAATAAATGAAGTATGTCTATCATTTAAATGTGTTATACCTCCTAATTGTTGAGAAGCTATATAACAACTTTTGTTAGGTCTTTTATTTATTAAATCTTGAATGATTTTTAATACTTTTGGATTATTCTTTTGCCAAGCAGGACCTAGCAACCCAAGTACTTCAGAATGATTTGAATTTTTATTTGTATTATTTCCTAAGCTTAGATTTGGTAAAGAATTCATATCGTTGACTTTATTAATTATTCGATTTCGAGAGTATGGCAATTTTTCTAATAAGTTCATCAAGACGGCCTCATTATCAGTATTTATAACTTCACCAATTGCATGAGCAAAAATATAATCCCCACAAATCCATTGCAAGCTAAGTGAATTAGGCCAACTTTCGGCTTGATTAATGCATTCTGATAGCTGAGAAAATGAAAGGTTTGCTGTCCAACTCAATAGTGGCCTCAATGGCTGAGTCTTTAGCTTTACTTTTGTGATTATGCCAAGAAATATAGCGGCTCCGCAAAGAGCTTTCCATTCAAAAATAGATCCTTTTTGTGTGCTTGGACGTAACAAATGAAACTCCTTCCCATTTCCCCAAAAACCTTTAATTTCAATTATTTGATCAATTGCTAATCCTTTGCTTCTACTAAGTGGACTTATTCCACCGGTCAAGATATATCCCATTCCTGTCATTCCAGATAAACCAATTGGAAAACTTCTTTTATGCTTTTTTAAAAAATCGGATAACTCTCCCATCGCTACCCCAGCTTCAATTTCAACATGCTTTTTATCTCGATCCAAACAAATGTTTTGGTAGTTTTTCCTTAGATCTAAAATCCAATGTTTATCTGCTGCAGCTCTACTTGTAGTCCCTCCACTAGAGACTAAAAAAGGATGGGATGTTTTTTCAGATGCTTTCAGGTATTGGAATAATTCTGCGTTGACAGTTTCAAAAACTCCAAGGACGTTGCTGTCCTTGGAGTTTTGATTTTGTAGTGATATTAAATCTTTAATAATTTGCTCCTTTTTCTATAATGAGTTTCTTAAGTTGATATTTTATAAAAATATATTCAATTAAAGTAGATTTTTGCTAAACGCATTTTGATTTCCTCCGCTTCAATCAAATATAAATATCCCTCTAATATTGGGATTGTCTTATGCGGGCATGGAAGTAGAGACCCTAAAGCAGTAAAAGAGTTTATTAATGTAGTAGAAAAAATAAAATCTAGATTACCTCCTAATATTCCAGTTGTATTTGGATTCCTAGAATTTAACCGTCCGATAATAAGCGAGGCCTTAGATCAACTAAGAAATATGGGAGTAGAAAGAGTAATTGCTTTACCAGCAATGTTATTTGCTGCTGGACATACAAAAAATGATATTCCTGCAGTTTTAAATAAATACTCTGCAAAAAATGGACTTCCTATTCAATACGGTAGAGAGCTTGGCTTAAATTCATTGATGATTGGAGCAGCAGGCGCAAGACTCAAAGAAATAATTGAAAGTAACAAGAATTTTCCGCTTTCTAAAACATTGCTTGTCGTAGCAGGGAGAGGATCTTCAGATCCAGATGCTAATTCAAATGTTTGTAAAATCACAAGGATGCTTGTCGAAGGATTTGGTTTTGGTTGGGGAGAAACCGTTTTTTCAGGAGTAACATTTCCGCTTGTTGACCCTGGTTTGAGGTTTGCTCTTAAATTGGGTTTTAAAAGAGTAATTCTTCTACCTTATTTTCTTTTTTCTGGAGTTTTGGTAACTCGTGTTAGAAATCATTCTTTAAGAGTTTCAAATGACAACCCTGATGTGCAGTTTTTAAATGCTAGTTACTTATCTGATCAAGATTTAGTTATTGATACTTTTATGGAAAGAATTCAAGAAGTCTTGAATGGAGAGAATTTTATGAATTGTGCCTTATGTAAATACCGCTCTAATTTATTAGGTTTTGAAAGTGAAGTTGGTTATGAGCAGATCAGTCATCATGATCATGTTGAAGGTTGTCTAGACATCTTCCCCGATTATGTCGATAAAGGCAAAAATAATGAAGAAAGTTTTTTAGAAAATAAAACACATGAGCATTCACATGAACATTTCCCTTATCCACATGCTCAACATCCTCTAGGACCTGTCACGCTTCGCTCTTCAAATAAAAGTTAAATCTAAAATAAATAGGTTTAAATTTAAGAATCATTTGTCTCTTTCTTGACTGAGACTCAATGGACTAGTTATTTATACATTTTTTTAATGTTTACTTTCAGCTTTTTTCCCCAGCTGATTTCCACAGCCAGTGAAGAGTTTTCCACTATGAAAGACTAAAACCCTAGCTTTAGTGAAGGGCTTGTGGGATTTATTAGAAATTTTAATAGTAATTTACACTTAGAGACCTTGGAAGGGTAAATCTATTCCTTTTGAGTCGCTTCCTCGAGAAGCTTTGATATGAAACGAGTCTATCCCTGTCTCGTTTTCTTTGCATAGCTTTTCTTTATCTTTGACGTTTTATTGAAAATTTAAGATCCTTATCTCATAGGTTTTGAACTTTTAAAAAGTAATGGAGTTTAATCAAATTGAAACTCGTATTGAAGAAATTAAAACCGATGAGGTTCGATGTTGTGAAAATGACATGGACCTTTTGTCTATAAGTCTTGAAGCTGAGGTGCCTGAAGCTCTATACGTTGGCATGAAGGATTTTATTAGTGGAAACGAAAAGTGGGATCAATCCAAGCTCATTAGCTCAGCCATAGCAAATTTCCTTTTTCAAAATGGTTCTGATGACAGAGCTGTTACTGAGAAATACTTAAATGATATTTTTAACCTTTCAAGTCAATAATTGCCTTCTCACAAGCTCTTTTCGTTATTGCCATCATTGTTAAGGTTGGGCTTTGCCATGATGACGTTGGCCAGCAAGCTCCGTCAACCACCAACACATTGCTGCATTCCCATAGTCGATTCCAATTGTCTACAACGCTTTTTTCTTTACTTTTTCCCATTGGTGCTCCTCCTACCTCATGTATGTAATAACCGGGCGGTGGGGCCTCCTTTTTTATAGCGACAGATTTATTTAGGATATGTTTAGCAAATGGAATATTTAGGATCTCATTTGCTGGAATAATATTTCCGTTTCCAGAATTGATAATAAGTTCAATCATTCTGTTCATTTCTGTGACCATTCGTTTTTCATTTTCACGCCAAACGACAGATATGTGTGGAATAGAAATATCGTATTGATCTGTACTTTTTGAGAGAGAAACAGTGTTTTTATTATTTGGGAGCACTTCACCATGACCAATAAGGAATCCCGTTTTTGTATCTTTGTATTTTTTTAGGAAATCTGGTGGTTCAAATCTATCTATTCCTCCCCAAATTCCATATCCTCCAACAAAGTTATCTTTATTTGACCTATCCCTGCCGATGGGAATAAAAAAACTGCCCGCTCCTGTTAAAAGACTTTTATCATTCCCATTGGAATAGTTAGTTAAATTCTTGTCGATTGGGACAGTGAAAAACCTACAAGTTGAAATATGATCCATTAAGTTTTTTCCCAGTGATTGGGAGGGATCAATTAGTCCATTTGGATTATTGCTTTCTTCGGAACTTAATAGAATTCTAATTGTTTGGATTGTTGATGAACATAATATGATTAATTTACTTTCTATTTCACTTCTTTCTCCATTTCTTTGGTTAACTACAACAATACTTTTTGCAGACTTTTTATTATTACTTAATACTAATTTCTCTACAATATGATTTGAAAGTAATTCTACTTTTCCTGATCTAAAAGCTTCTTTTAATGTGCTGCCTAAGCTACTATATTTGGCCCATTTTGTTTTGTCTTTGTTAGCGCCAAAGCCTCTGGAATGAATAAAGGGAAGATTTAATTTATCTTTTATATGTGAGGCGAAAGTTTCTTCACTTTCTGTGAACGGAATTTTTCCAATATATTCACCATTAGGTAGTTGACTTAGGTCATCTTTATTGCCGTATATTTCCAGGAAATTCTCTATATCTGAATAATGTGACTCAAGATCTTTATAACTAATAGGCCATTCAAGGTTGTATTCTTTCTCTTTTGAGGCTTCAAAATCTTCTTTGGCTAATCTTAAAGTTATACCTCCCCAGGTAAGGCTTCTTCCCCCAACTTGATTGCCTTGAGTCCACATAAATGGAGCTTTTGGAGGGTGTGTGTAAGGATTTGCTTTTTTATTTGCGAACAATAATGGATTTGATTTCCAGAACCCTGGATGCTGAGGTTGATTTTGATAATTGCCTGTTGTTACTCCTATTAGTCTTCGAATAATATTGCAAGGCTCTGTTCCGTTTGCTTCTTTGATTTCTAGTTCAGGACCTCTTTCAATTACTAATACTCTTACTCCTGCCTTGGCCATCGTTAAAGCAGCCATTCCTCCGGTTGCACCAGAACCAACAATTATGACTTCATATGGCTTGTTAATCATTTCTGGTAAATTGGATGTTTAAGATTTGGTGAATTTAGGTAGTTATTTCTTATGGTTTATAAAGATATATTAAACCATAAGAATTTTTAGTATTAAGTTAGAAAATTTTATTAATTTACATCGTTATTTTCCTCTCTTTGAAAAGTGTGCTTGGGAAGATTTTCTATTATATATTTTATAAATCATACAATATAGGGATTAAGATGAATAGATTAATTTGAAAAATACAGAGCAAATAAATAACCTATTTGTGTTGTACTTTTTTTCTATGCTTTAAAATATATTAAAGTGGTATATTATTGAATCTAATATCTATTAAATTGAATATTTAACTTTTATACCCAATTTTGATTTAAAATATAATCAATAGTAGCTATCAGAAAATTATGTTTAAACAATTTCTTCTTTTTGTAAGCTCGTTACTGTTTTTCTTTTATTCTTTGCCAGCTTATGCTGCTTTGGACTATGGAAAGCAAACCTTGATAGGCGCTGATTTCTCTAATACGGATTTAAAAGGAGCCACTTTCTATTTAAGTGATCTGAAAGATGCTGACTTTTCAGGAAGTGATCTTCAAGGTGCTAGCTTTTTTGATGCAAAGCTTGAAAACGCTAATCTAAGTAATACAAATATGAGAGATGTAACAATGGATGCGGCTATACTTAACGGTGCAAACCTTTCAAACAGTATATTAGAAGGTGCTTTTGCATATAATGCTAAATTCGAAAACGTTATCATTGATGGTGCCGATTTTACTGATGTGTTGATTGCAAATGATGTTAAAAATAAGCTATGTATTATCGCAGATGGGATAAATAGTGTCACTAATAATAAGACAAGTGAAACATTGGATTGTTAATAAAATGTATGTTTCATAAGAAGCATATATTTTATCCTAAATATATTTTCTAGGTCTCAATTTATTTTTTATTTGAATCATCTTTTGATACTTTTAATCTATCTAATGAAAATATAAAATTTAAAAAGATTATAATTTATAATAGATAATTTATTAAATTTTTCAGAATTAAACGATTTAATCAGTTTAATCGTTTTGATTTGTAAGTTTTGTCTATGATTTTTGAAAAGCTTTATTCCAGCAATGAGATGATATACCAAGCGACATTAGTACTTCAAAAATCTCTTGATCATTACGAATTTGGCTTATTGTCGAAGCCTGCGATATATCAAAATAGAAATAAAATAATGCTACGAATAGGAAATATAGACTATATCTTTTTGTGGGAAAGGCATCAATAGAAGGCCAAGCTCTCCATCCAATCCAACCCAGAAATAGACAGGAAATCTCGAACGATGGGTCTAATAGATAATGATGGAAAAAGTGAATATTATGTATGCTTGTTTCTCCTTGACTATTGATTTCTCTTATAGAATCTATTCCTATTCCCGTTATTCGTTCTCCCCAACTGATTTCTTCTCCAGCTATAAAAAAGCAAGCTAAAGCTAAAATCAACCAAGCTATCCATTTCTTATTAATTCCTATTCGTCTACGTTTAAAAAGAATCACACATGAGCAAATAAAACCTAGAAAATATCCAATAAACTGTAGCCATTCCAAAGGTCCATCTTCGCTTCTAAACCAATCGAACCAGCTTATCCCTACTACGTCTCTGCCATAAGGAAAAATATATATAAAACCATAAATAAATAATAGATAAATAATAGGGAAAATATCTACAGAGGGATCAATACTTCCCCAACTTGTGTAAATGACTTTCCTCTTGAAAGGAGAGAATGGATTTAGGTACTTAAGGACTGAGATCATATTAGGTTGAAGATAATTTTTTAAACCTTATTATAAATTTTTAATCCCTATTATAGAGTATTTAACTTATTTGTAATTTATTAACATACAAGAAATATTTATTTCTACCACTATAAATTTGTATTTTTTCTTTAGTCTATGACTAATTTAGAAAAATAATGTTCAATTGGAAAATTTAAATATATAATTTTAACTTTACTTTCTTTTACTTGTTTTGAGCCTAATATTGAATTAATAGTTTTACAAACATCTAGTTTTAATTGTCAAAAATCCTTTTTCTAAGTAATGGTCATGGAGAAGATCTCTCAGGAGCTCTTATGGGCAATGCATTTGAAAAGCTTGGACATGAAGTAAAGGCCTTGCCTTTGGTTGGTAATGGTGAATCTTACCTAAAGGCAGGGGTTAAAGTCCTTGGGAGGACCAAATCATTTAGTACAGGTGGAATGGGGTATACAAGTCTGAAAGGTCGACTACTTGAAATAATTCAAGGCCAGATATTTTATTTATTAAATCGAATTTATCTTTTATTTTTGATTTCATCTGAATATGACTTATTGGTTGTAGTTGGGGATGTTCTCCCCATTACATTGGCATGGTTAACTCGATTGCCCGTTGTAACTTATTTAGTAGCATACTCAAGTCAGTATGAAGGTAAATTAAAATTACCTTGGCCTTGTTCAAATTGTTTATCTAGCAATAAATTTTTGAAAATCTATACGAGAGATAAACTTACTGCGGATGATTTAAAAAATCAATTATTTGGCAAAGTTGAATTCATCGGCAACCCTTTTATGGATCCATTCCTAACTAAGACTGAAAGGTTGCCCAAACATAATAAGCGTTTGGGAATATTGCCTGGTAGCAGAATGCCCGAGGTAGGAGAAAATTTATGTCTAATCCTCCGTGTCGTTGACTATCTTTCGAATTTAAAATATGAATATACTGATATAAGTTTTGATGTTGCCCTGATCTCTTTATTGGATGACCATACTTTAAAAAAAATAATCACTTCGGATGGATGGAGATTGTGTTATCCAATTAATAAAGATCATCCTTTAAAATTAACAAAAAATCATTCAATTGTTAATATCTATAGGGATTCATTTGTAAAAGTTGTTCAAAGCAGTAATGTTTTAATTAGTATGGCTGGAACTGCTACCGAACAAGCAGCATTACTTGGAAAGTTAATTGTTCAAATAGAAGGAAAAGGCCCACAATTTACTGCCTCTTTTGCAGAAGCACAACGAAGATTATTAGGCTCTAATGTTTTTTGTGCTAATGGATCAGTTCTAGAGGTTAAGTATATGCTTTCAACCTGTAATTTGATTCTTAACTTGTTAGAAACTAGTTATGAGGAAGGAAAGTCAATTAAAAAAAATAATAAAGAAATGTTAGAGAGAGATAGTTCTCAAAAAATATCAGAAATCATGGCTAAATCAATAATAAATTCTTTTTTCAACTATTAAACTATAATTACTGATATTATTCCTCTCTTGTTTGGAAAAACTTTAAATATTGTATTCCTAGTATCTTTCCGGGTCGTATTTTCCCCAAGAAGATTTTAGATTATATTCTTTTTTAAACTTATCAGCTATTTCTTGCAACCTTAATATATCCACACGCCATAAATTATAAATGCCAAATTCTCCCAATTTTTTCGGATCAAGTAACTTCCAATGATTTAATTTTGAAGTAGCATTATCTATTAGAATCAAGACACTGTTTGAACCTTGCGGATTGCTAATCTTTTGAGGTTCCCATCCTATTCTTGCTTCAAGAGACAATCTTTCTGATAAATTAATTACATTAACGTTTGTATTTGATTCGTATAAAATTACTTCATTTGTATAAAAGTGAATAGATGGTTTTTCTATCCCAACCATTGCTATTGGTTCATTAGGTTTCCTTGAACTAATTATAAACTTAGAAGCTTCTCTCAGCGGCAATTGCCTATTGATATCGATCAATCCAAATAGAGGGTTAATAGCTAATAATTGAAAGAAAATAATTGGGATTTGAAGGCTTAATAAATTCATTTTTAAGGATGTCTTTGAAGCAATTCCCATAAGGGCAGCTATTAATAAACAAATTCCTCCTCTTTTTAATATTCCACTGCTTAGAAGTTGGTTTGATAAATTATTCATTTCATTATCATTAATTTTATTCAATAAAGATGAATTAGGGACGAAAATTGGTAATAAAAAAACAAAACTGATCAGAAATAGAAATAAAATAGATAACCACCAGCAGGTATTAAATAATTGACTTTTATTGTTCCCTTGATTGATTTCAAAATTCTCGGTCTGTCCTATAATTATGGAAGCCGCAGGGATTGCAGGAAGCCAATAACTTGGAAGTTTAGTTCCTGATAGAGTAAAGAATATAAAGACGGCTAAGAACCAAGATATTGAGAAAACCAATAAAGAATTAGATGGTTTAAGCGTCCTCTTATGAAAATTTCTTATTATCTCTTTAACTCCTTTGACAACCCCTAGAATTAATAGAGGAGAAAAAGGTAAGGATGCAATTATTAACATTAAAACAAAAAAGAATATACCTTCTTGATGAGAATTGACAATACTTGTGTATCTCTGAAAGTTGTGATAACCAAAAAAACTTTTCAGAAACACATTCCCTTCTAAAATATATTCAATAATGAACCATGGCATACTTATACCCACCGCAACTAAAAGTCCATAACCAGGCTTTATGTGACGTCTTAATCGATCAAAATCATTTTGAAATAGTCCAAATAGAAATAGTGAAAACATCATCAATACAATTGCGACTGGACCTTTTGCAAGTATTGAAAAACCTAAAATTATCCATGCATAAATCCAGGAATTTGGCGTGGGTTTTACATAACAACGCCATTGCAAAAGCATACTTAAACCAAATGTCCCGCAGAGTAAAGCATCTGATACAGCTGTACGACTCCATATCATGACAAAAGGAGAAAGAGCAAAAGCAAGTGCGGTTACAACAGCAGTTCTTCTTTGATTAATATTTTTCTTTTGAGGCCATCTCAACAATGTCTCTCCTAATATTGTCATCAATAAAAGAGAAGAAATAGCTGACGGGAAGCGAGCTGCAAAAGAACCCAAAGGGTCCCATGAGGATTGATAAGGTATTGAATAAATCAATCCCATTAACCAATAAATTAAAGGTGGCTTATCAAATCTTGGTATTCCATTCGAAATGGGTGTTAACCAATTACCCGAAACACTCATTGAACGTCCTGCAGCAGCAAATTTTGCAGGTGTTTCGTCTATCAATCCAGAAGCCCCTAGCCCCCAAAAGAAAAGGATTATTCCGACAAATGCTATAAAAATGAGACTTGCGAAGTCTCGTTTACTAAAAGAAAACACTTAATTTACTGATTCTCTTTTATATTAATAACCAATTTTAGATTCATTTTTTAAAAGTAATAAAGAACTGGAAATTATTTCTTATTCAAATCTTATCAAATAGGTACTATGAATCAGATGTTATCTTGAAGAAGATGGAATGATTGCTTCGAAAAAACTTAGACTGATGGGTACTGATATATTTTTATGTGGAACATTAAAATTTATGGAAATTATCTTTAGTAGTTGAGGATGTTAATAAATAAAAAACAAATTATTAGTTTGATGTTTGGAAATGATCGAAGAAAAAATAATCAATAAATTAATGATATAAATAAAATTTGTAGAATTTAAAGTTGATCTCTTTCAAATGTCTTTGTTATTTCTTTTAAAAATTCCACTATTTGAATATTGGTATAGCCAAGCTCAGTTCTCAGCCCTTTGCATGATGAGGTGATTTCTTTCCAAATATCTGCTCTTACAATAGCTTCTCTGTCTTTTAGGTAGCGCTCTTCTCTCATTTTGATTTGATTAAGTGATGTATGGCTTTCAGGATTTTCATAAAAAGAACAATTGAATAAATTTTTGGAATTTACTAAGTTGTTCAGATTGATATTGGATCAGTTTCTTAAAAATCGAAAAAACCTAATTATTAAATACAATAACGAAAAAATAAAAAAATCATGGGTATTATAGAATTCTTGTTGAGTTTAGATATTTGATTTTCTTATACTTAGTAGTCTTGAAAATAAATAAATTTTAAGAATATTTCTTTTTGAACCATTTCTAAGAAGAAGTTTCCTTTTTTAAACTATAAATTTTTCTTTGTTGATTAAATGTAGTAACCAGGAAGGAGAAAACTATTAGCTCCCCTACTATCCATATGAAAACTCAGAGTGGGGTTTTCGACTCCCACCCCACTTCTACTTGGTTGACCCCATGCTAGTTTTGAAGATTGAGATATTTGTTTGTTAACAACAGTTCTCAGCTATCTTTCGAAGCAAAAAGACCCAAGGTTGAAAAAAATTGTTGTAGTTGTTGGTAAGATCTTCTAATTTTTTACTTGATTTACCCTGTATTTTTGGTTATTTAATATACCAGGGGGAAAAGTGTAATTAAATACCTCCAGACTCCCCATTTAGGAACGGAGAGTGGGGGATTCGAACCCCCGATGGAGTTGCCCCCATGCTAGTTTTCAAGACTAGAGCCATAAACCACTCGACCAACTCTCCACCTTCAACTTTACCTTATTAGCCTCTGAAAGCTTAAATAAATTGCTCAAATAACAAATTCCAACCTTTATTTACTACAGATTGAGTTTTAAGTAAAAATCGTCGAGACCTTTAAAAATTTCAGAACCTATAGATTCTCTATCCGCTTAAATATCAATGATATTTTTTGTGCAATAATTTCTGACATTGGTAAATAACACTCATGGCAAGCAACAAGAGCCCTCAATCTCGTTTCCTTGGAGACCTTCCCATGGAGGGGGGAATTAGTCAAAAAGAGAAATACCGTTATGTAGCTCATTTGATGTTTTTTATTGGATGTGCACTGTTTTCCTTTGGTATTTGGGCTTTGTCAGGCTTTACTGCTTCAAGTGGGGCAGCAGGACCATTTCCTTTCTAAGAGAAGACTTGGATTCAGTTGATTTTGGGTTGGTAAAATTAAAAAAAAGATTATTGAACTATTGAATATTCAACTTACTTATTGTATTTTCTCTATCTTCGATTAGTGTTAAAAGCCACTTTGAGCCTAAGGCCCTAGATATACTCCTGCTTTTTAGCAGTTCGCAGATTCTTTTATAAAGTTTTTCAGATTCGATATTTGAATTGAACCATTTTTCAAACTTAAGAATTTCTTCTGGGTTTTGACAAGCTCTAAGTTGATCGATGAGTGCATCATTAGTACTTGTGCCATTTATCTTTAATGGTTTATTAGTCGTAGTCATTTAGGTTTTAAGAAACACAAGACCTATTTAATACTTAGCCAACTTTTCTCATTTGGACAATTATCTTTAAAACTTCTTTGGAAAGTATAGTTATTTTCTTAGTTCACTAACTCTTTTCGGTTGAGATGAAGTTATACGCTGCTTAAGATTTAATGGATGTTTTTTTAAGAGGGTTTAGCAAGAGGCAGTAAGCACTTATCAGAATCACAGCCTGCTGGCCCCGCTTCAGTAAGTTCCCCTTGATCATATCGACTAAGAGCATCAAAGAAATCACATTCTTCTCTTCTTTTTATGACTTCGGCTTGAAGTTTTGTGTAACATTCTTCGTCAATAGGTTCAAAAGGAAGTCTGGGGAAGGTTGCATTTGCATCAAATCTTGCAAGCAATGCAGCGGAAATATAACCTTTGTTTTCTTTGATTGAGCTATGAAGGGCTTTAGCTAAACCCTCTATCTCATTTTCTCTGAATTCAATTGTGGCAGAAGTGTTGTGGTCTGTGTAGTTTGTTTGAACTTGCATATAAAAATCAAATTGTGCAAGAGCTGAGAAGTTATTGATATCTATTTCATCCGCACCAGGTATGTTTGCCCAACTTACTTCAGTTGGTATTTCAACTAGCCACTCAGTACATTTTGGATCAAATGGATTGTCTAGTAATTTACCATTTTCATCTTTATCTGATTGAGAAGGAACGATTGTGTATCCATAATCCATGCAAGCTAATGCAACTGGATCGTTCTTCCTAAAAGTAATTCTTCTAATAAAACGCTGAGCTTTTGGAGGATGCCAACCTGGTGAAGCCCCTGTTAGAAGACTTTTTGTACCCGCAGGTTGAACTGTTGTACAACGACTTGGACGACGAATATTGTGTCTATCACAATATTCAAATACTGTATCGTTGACGATCTTCCTCCATCGGCTCAAAAAAGTAGCTTCTTTGAGTTTAAAATCCTTTCCTTCTTTTGTCTCAGGTCGTCCATCTTCCCACCATCTTAACCACGGAGTCCCAAAGGCATGTACGAAAAAGTCAAAAAGTCCTGTGAAACTGACACCAACAATGGGATCCCATTCACGACTTTTTCTGTATCGCTCTACTTCGAATCGATGATTAAGGAGACAGGCAACTGACAAAGCTGCTGCTTTGAAAGCATCTTCTTGCTGATTTATATCTAATGGATCAATTTGATTAAGATGGATTTCTGCAAGATTACAGTGAAAATCTGAACCTAGAATTTCTCCGCAAGGATTAAGACCATATCTACTGAGTCTGTGAACAAGTTCTTTTTCATTAAAGGGACCGTAATTTGATTGAATCCATTTAGAGGCCTCTTCTTTCCCTTGGTCACAATATATATCTATAAATTCATTCCTGAGTTCTACTGTTGAAAGGATGTCAGCATTTGAGCGAGCAATTGCTTCTGGTGCAAATTGAATAGCCCCCTCACCTGAATGAAATTGCTTAGTAACGGCATCTACAAGAATCTCTAATTCAGGCTTCGTGTGGTAAACACGAGTATGGTTCGCCATCCTTAATGCATCCTTCCCTGGGTCAATACTCCAATTACCATCGGAGTCTTGCTTCCATAAATTTTCTTTAGCACCAGCTGCTTCTGTATCTTGCGAAGAAAATTGGCGCATACCAGCACTTCTTCTAATATTACCAGCAACAATTGTGACAGCTGCTTCGTCTATGAGTAGACAACATTCAATTGAAGTTAGTTTTCTTCCTACGGCTTTGTTTAAAAGATTTGCTATGCGAGGGTATAAATCTTTAAGTTTTACAGGGTTTGCCATCCCTCCGAAACCTTTGAGTGATTCACCCGCTGGCCTTACATCTTTTAAATCAATAGATACATTAATAACTTTAGAATTGAAACTATTGTCACTGCTTAGTTCAAGGATTTTTTGATAGCTATCAACCCATCCACGTCTACTATCACCAACTTTTATTAGTACATTGTTATCTTTAATAGAGAATGTAGTCTTTTCATTCCTTTCTTCAGAAGGGGTTAATCCAATATCTGAAACATTTTTAATATTAATTGTATTTGTAACCTCTGGCAGTTGATTAATCAAGTGAGGCTCAATTATTGCACCCGTTCCGCAACCCATCATTGCTAAATCCATCATAAGTCCGAAGGCTTGCCAATCAACAAGATTTGTTGAGGTGCAATTGTAAGCTCCAGAAAAATTCTTCTCTTTCTCAATCCATTCTGTTCCGCCTATCCAAAGCCATCGACCTGAGGGAAGAGCTTTTTTCTCCTGTTGCATTCTTTGCATTAAATTTATTTCTGCTTCGTTTAACCCCCCAAGCTTCTTTAGACCGTCGAGGTTTCGTGTATTTACTTGTTCCCAGCTTTCACGACCTGCTGGAAGTTTCCTGCTATAAGTTCTGTAAAAGACAGGATTAGCTGCAGGTGCAGTTAATGGAAAATCAGTTGTAACATTTTTTTTACCCGATGCTGAATTATTGGTTTCGGGCTGGCTTGTTGCGATTGTCAAAATCTTTGTATCCCTTGGGTAAGTACTACGGTAACGCCATGTATAGCGTTAGCAAGTTTTTTTAACACCATCTACAGGGCTCCAAAGAAAAAAACAAATTTTTTCTTTTAGTAATGAAGAGAACACCGGAACCAGAACTTATGCAAATCCCTTCTCAGGTAAGGGCTTATGCGGATGCGGATTTTTCTAGGAGCGATTCTATGGTTGTTAAATCGCTTGAAAAATTTTTAATAAAAGCAGGAAGAACTCTTAATAAAAATGATTTAATTTTTGATATGGCATGTGGGCCAGGAAATATTGCAGAGAGAATTGCCAAACATTGGCCTTTAGTAAATGTTGTAGGAATTGATGGCTCAAAGGAAATGTTGAATGAAGCAGAAAGCAAACTTTCAGGCAACCTTACGAAGAATCTTTCTTATGAATTGATTGATATTAATTCGATAGCCTTGGGTGATATACATTTTCCTTTTAGTGCGGATGTCCTAGTCAGTAATAGTGCCTTGCATCATTTTCACGATCCTTTTTGTTTTTGGGGTGCATTAAAAAAACTTGGTAAAACAAAGTGTATTCATATTCATCGTGATTTAATAAGGCCTGCTTCTGTTGAAAAAGCATTTGAGCTAAAAGAAAAACATCTTTCAAATTCTCCTGAAATTCTAAAAAAGGATTTTTATGCATCTCTCAAGGCATCATTTACAGTTGAGGAAGTATCTCAACAGTTAGTCAATGCAGGGTTAGCTCAATTAGAGGTTTTTCAAGTCGATGAGCTTTATTTTGAGATTATTGGGTGTATTTAATCTTTTCCCTGAACAATTGAACAACCAAAAACAATAATGAAATCAACTCCTCAAGACAAAACTAATTTAGATCCAAGTTTAGAAGAAGAATTAGCTATATCCTTAAGTACGGAGGTTGGTAAAAGAAGAAATTTTGCGATTATTTCCCACCCTGATGCAGGGAAAACCACTCTGACAGAAAAACTATTACTTTATGGAGGAGCTATTCAACAAGCAGGAGCGGTAAAAGCAAGAGGAGAACAGAGAAAAGTTACTTCTGACTGGATGGAGCTTGAAAAACAAAGAGGCATATCAATCACATCAACTGTGTTGCAATTTGCTTATAAAGATAAGACCATAAATTTATTAGATACTCCTGGGCACCAAGATTTTTCAGAAGATACTTATAGGACACTTGCCGCGGCTGATAATGCTGTAATGCTTGAGGATGCAGCGAAAGGACTTGAACCTCAAACAAGAAAGCTTTTTGAGGTTTGCAGAATGCGTCAAATACCAATTTTTACGTTCATTAATAAGATGGATAGGCCAGGCCAAGAACCGCTGGAATTATTAGATGAAATTGAGTCTGAATTAGGATTATCAACCTTTGCAGTCAATTGGCCCATAGGAAGTGGTGAGCTTTTTAGAGGTGTTGTTGAGCGTGCAACTAAAGAAGTTGTTTTATTTTCTCGAGCGGAAAGAGGGAAGCAATCTAGTGAAATAAGGTTGAAAATCAATGATCCGGAGCTTAAAAATTTAGTAGAAGAAGAATTATTGAAAAAAGCACTTGAAGAGATTGAAATTCTTGATGAGGCTGGTTGTGACTTAAATCAAGAATTAATATTATCTGGTGAATTAACTCCTGTGTTTTTTGGATCTGCAATGACCAACTTCGGGGTTAGGCCATTTTTAGATAATTTTCTTGAGCTATCTCAGGGACCAGTTGCTCGAAATAGCTTTGATGGACCAATCGTTCCTACAAGAGAATCATTTAGTGGATTTGTATTTAAATTACAAGCAAATATGGATCCAAAACATAGAGATAGAGTTGCCTTCGTGCGGGTATGTAGTGGGAGGTTCAAAAAAGATATGACAGTTCAACACGCTAGGACGGGTAAACAAATCAGACTCTCAAGGCCTCAAAAGATTTTTGGTCAAGATAGGGCCGTTGTTGATGATGCTTACCCTGGGGATGTTATTGGTTTGAATAATCCAGGGATGTTTTCGATTGGAGATACATTATTTATTGGACCTAGAGTTGAATTTGAGGGGATTCCATGTTTTAGCCCCGAGATATTTAGCTGGTTAAGAAATCCAAATCCTTCAGCTTTTAAGAACTTTAGAAAAGGTGTCAATGAATTAAGAGAGGAGGGAGCAGTCCAAATTCTTTACGATAAAGATCAAAGCAAAAGAGATCCAATTTTGGCCGCAGTTGGTCAGCTTCAGCTTGAGGTAGTACAACATCGACTTGCTAGTGAATATGGAGTGGAAACCAGGCTTGAACCAATGGGATATCAAGTCGCTAGATGGGTAAAAGGGGGCTGGCCGGCTTTAGAGGAGATTGGAAGAATTTTTAATTGCAAAACGGTTCAGGATGCTTGGCTTAGACCAGTACTTCTTTTTAAAAATGAATGGAATCTAAATCAGTTAAAAGAAGATCATCCTGAAATGGAATTAAACTCAGTTGCTCCGGTTGTCAGTGGTGTTGATCCTGTTTCTCTCTAAATTAGATTAATATCTAATTAATAAAGAGAGTTCATAAATCTTTTTTTGAAAAATCTATGGATCCTGGTACTAATTCACAATCAAATGCAAACTCACAAGATCCATATTTGATACTTGGAATAAATGAGGGCGCAAGTTTTGATGCTATTCAAGAAGCAAGGGACAAAAAGTTAATTGATGCTGGAGATGACCAAATCACTAAAGCTAAAATCGAAGCTGCTTTTGACTCGTTGCTAATGGTAAGTCTTAAGTCAAGACAACTTGGTAATGCAAGTAACGAGGCAATAACTGCTTCAAAGAAAGAAAATGAAGTAAAGAAACTTGGTGATATGGGACCTGGTTCTCTTCTCACTAGGTTGAAAAATTTAAATCTTCCTACATACGAGGCATCAAAATCTAATTTTTTACCAAGCTTAGAGTTGCCCTCTGGACAAGAATTAAGTATAAGGATTTCTCTTGCAATATTGGCTTTTTTACTTGTTTTAATTGTGCCCTCTGAAAGTGTTGAATTAATACTTTCATTCTCAACAATAGGCTTATTCATTAGTCAGTCTCGTAGAGGTAGGCCTTTCTTTTCCTCTATTCTTTGGTGCATTCTTCTTCTAAGTATTGGACTTCTATCTGGTGCCTTACTTTTGGGTGGCGCTCAATCATTTATTGATAACGCTGGATCATTGTCTTCGGACAGATTTGAGGCTATACCCGCAGTATTTTTACTTTGGTTAGGAGTGATTTTTCTTGATTAATCCTCTAATCGATTAAAGATATCAATTCATCCTCGTTAACAAGATAAACATTTTTGCAGAATTGACAGGTAAGTTCCGCTTTCCCATCCTCCTTTATCATTTCCCGAAGTTCTGTTTCCCCCAATATCTTTAATGCTGATAGGCTTCTTTCTCTTGAACATCTACATTTAAAATGAACTTCTTGTGATGTGCTAATAATATCTGAATGTGATTGATCTAGATCAGGAAAAATTTCTTCAATTAGAGAAATAAGGTTAGTCCCTTTTTTGTTTAATAACTCACTAAAAGAGTTAATTTCTTTACATCGATCTTCAAGTAGGGCTATCAATGAATAGTCTCGTTCTGCTTTAGGTAGTATTTGTGCTAACAGTCCTCCGCTGCAAACTATTCCATCCTGATTAATTCTTTCTCCAACAAACACAGCTGATGGAGTTTGTTCAGAATGCAATAAATAGGAAGCTATGTCTTCGCCTATACCTCCATTAATTAATTCAACTGTGCTGTTGTGTGGCTCACCTTTCCCATCATCTCTAATAACGTGAAGATAGCCAATACCTGTAGCTTTTTTAAAATCAAATGTATAGTGATTGCTTTTATTTTTAATTAGGTCTAATTCAAGACTTGGATCGCCAACGTAACCTCTCACACTTCCATCTCTACCAGCATCAATAGTTAATCCCTTTAGTGGTCCATTTGAGCTTACCCTTAAAGTCACCCTTCCGTGATTTACCTTCATTGAGCTTGCAAGCAAGAGGCTTGCACTCATCGCCCTTCCTACAATTGCAGAAGTTAAATATGAAAGAGAATGTCTTTCTTTTGCTTCCTTTGTTGACTCAGTTGTTGATACGGCGACTAGCCTGATTCCTCCTTTCGCAGCAGTTGCTCTAACTAGTAAATCTGTCATTGATTAGTTGAATTAATTACTCAGGGATAAGTTGACCATGGTTTAACTCATAATTGGCGGTATTCAAATTTCTAAAAAGTTCGGGTTCATGAGTAACTATTAGAATAGTTTGCTTGTCTTTAAGTTTTGCGAGTAATTCTATAATTCCGTTTCTCACTGACCAATCTAAACCTGCTGTTGGCTCGTCCAATAAAAGTACTTTTGGACTCCTTAATAGTTGAACAGCAATAGCTAGTCGTCGTTGTTGCCCTCCACTAAGAGATTCTGGCGGCTTCTTTAAATCTAAGTTGATTAACCCCACTTTTGTGAGAGCTGAAATTTGTTCATCAGTCGTTAACCTTTTATGTCCAAGACGTAATTCTTGAGCTATTGATAAACCAAGAAAATATCTTTCTGGAAATTGAAAAACCAATCCACATAACCACCTGCGCTGACGTGCATTTAGAGTTTTGTTGAACCATGTTATCTCTCCTTTTTGATATCCCGATAGACCGCTAATGACTTCTACCAACGTAGTTTTTCCACTTCCACTGGCTCCTCTAATTATTGTGATTTTTCCAGTATTTGATTTTAAACACAAATCTCTAAGGATTGGTTTCTCTGCTGTTGAGGGATGGTAATAAATATTTTTTAAACTAAGCATTCTTTTTTATTGAGGCTTTGATCAATTAAATAAAGATTTTTCAATTTTCTTTTATCAATTTACATTAGATTATGTTTTATATCTTTTAGTTTTTCTTTTTCAAGATCTATTGTTTATGGAAGTTCGATTTCGTGAAGTTGATCCTTTCAATTGTTGGATATGGCTTAGGTATTCAGATGTCCCAAGTAAGGGAGAGAAAGAATACGTCGATGGTATTTTTGATTCTTGGTATGTGCTAGGCAGACTTGGGGGATTTAATTCTGAAAATTTGCAAACACATGAAATGGGTTCTGATGTCAGTTGGATGAGCTATGAAAATGAGGATATCTCCTCTAGTCTTCCATCATTAATGCATAATCTTGGAGAATTTGAATTTAATGAGTGTTGGGCTAGATGTTGGGTCGATTTAGGTACTTCTGACTTCATCGCAATTGATGTTTTGATAAATGTACTAAAACAAATGGACGTTGATGTTGTGAAGATAGAGGAACTAATTATTGGAGGAGTAAATCAAGATTGGCCAGTAGAAGAACATCCTGATGCAATTTTTTCTTCAACCGATTAATTTTCTATGGCTGAGAAAAGAAGATTATTTATAAATCCAAATCGATTAAATGATGAAATCGATTCAAATGGAGAGTTGATATTGACCTCTAATGAATCACATTATTTATCAAGGGTTATGAGGATGAGGTCGGAAGATCTTTTAGAGGTTATTGATGGAAAAGGTCATCTTTGGAATGCCAAAATTGTTAAAAAAAAAGCCATAAAACTTACCAATGCTTTTGATAAACCTCTTCAAGTCGTTCCAAGAGAGAGACCATTAATAGGCATTGCTGTAGTTATTCCTAAAAAGGGGTTTGAAAACTTTTTGCAAATGAGTTGTGAGATAGGAGTTGACATTATTCAACCATTAATTTCAAAACGATCAGTAGTTAAAGAATGTAGTAACGAAAAAATTATTAGATTTCAAAAAATTATTCATGAAGCCATTGAGCAATCTGAAAGACTCTGGAGTCCAAAACTAATGCAGGTCTTGACATTCCCTAATTGGATAAATGATTTACCTTCCGAAGCTCAAATAGGATTTGCCACAACACGCATTCAAAACTTGCAAGATTGTGTGAATTGGTTAAAAGAAACACCTCATAAAGTCAATCAAGTTTGGGTGGTAGTTGGCCCAGAAGGAGGCTGGAATAGAGATGAAGAGGCATTAGCTTTTGACTCTGGCTTGTCTGGGGTATCTATGGGAGAAACTATTTTGAGGACATCAACAGCTGCCGTAAGTGCCTGTCAGTTAATGACTTCATGGAGAAGACTTAAATCATCCCTTTAAGATTGAATATTTTTGATCATAAAACCGTCTATTGTTTAGAAATAGGCATGCTGGTAAGGAACGATGGCTAACTTCTCTTCTATAAGCGGTATTTGGATTAATGCTTTTTTGATTAATTTCTTGTTGATATTTGTGGGACAGAGGCTTCCATTTTTAACTAAGAAAGGTTGGATTCATGCTGGAATACTTGGAACACTTTTATTAGGATCTATTGGTTGGAATGGTTGGATATCAGTTTGTGTATATCTCTTGTTGGGAACTTTAGTTACAAAAATTGGATACAAAAATAAGGCTTCCCGAGGGATTGCTGAAGCAAGAGGTGGTCAACGTGGCCCTGAAAATGTTTGGGGGTCTGCAGCAACAGGTTGCTCACTCGCCTTATTAAGTTGTCTTTGGCCAAATTTTTTAAATTTATTCATGGTAGGTTTTGCTTCTAGTTTCAGTGCAAAACTTTCCGATACTTTTTCAAGTGAAATTGGCAAAAGATTTGGTAAAAGAACTTTTCTAATTACGACTTTAAAGTCAGTATCACCAGGAACAGAGGGGGCAATAAGTATCGAAGGTTCAATGGCTGGTTTGTTAGGAAGTTTTATCATGACTGTTTTTATGCTTAATCTATCTATCATCTCTGGACTAGATGTTGCATTGATAGTCTTCTTCTCTGGTTATTTAGCAACATTTTTGGAAAGTTATATTGGAGCAGTAGTTCAAAATAAGATTGATTGGATGACTAATGAATTAGTTAATTCTATCCAGACATCTATAGCCGCTATTATTTCTATCTTTTTATATTTGAAGTTTGTTTGAAATGTTTATTTTAAATCAGCCCAATTCTTCAGTGCTGGCCATTCGCTAATTTGGTCATAAATCCATTTATGCCCCTTAGTATTTAGATGTATTCCATCTGTTGAGAGTAATTCTTTAAATGATAATAGGTTGATCATTTTCTCATGGATAGATAAAAACGGAACATTTAATTCTAAGCAAGTTTCTTCAATCTTATTTTCATATTTAGAGCAAGCTTGATTTGAATACCAAAGACATTCTGCAAAAGGCATTGAGTCTTCATTAACAGGTGTTAATCCAAGAACCATTATATGTACTTCATTCTTAATTTCGTTTACTAATTGTTTTAAGCCAAATTTAAAAGCATCTTCGGAAAGTTGGGGTCTGCCATCTTTTCTTCCAATTCTAGCCGTATCATTTAATCCAATTGATAGCAAAATACCTTCAGGAACTTTTCTCCTTAACTCTCCCCTTGATGCCCACTCATTCTTATATCTGATAGCAACTTTCTCTAATCCATCTCCTCTTATTCCAAGAGAATAAATGATAGGCGCACCATCTAAATTTAACCAGTTTTGTCTTAATCTCTCAGACCATCCCCCTCCCTCTAGATCTCCCCATCCGTAAACTCCACTATCTCCAATTATGATTAATTTTTTCTGATATTTATTCATAAGTCGATATGTTGAATAAAATAACTAACTAATGAAATTATTGGTTGAATTCTTTAACCAATAATTTTGAGAAGTGTTAAATAAAAATTCTCCTGTGATTGTTAATAAAGAGAAAGTAGCAGTTATTATCATGACTTGTGCCCAATCGAATGAGCTTAGTGATTCTTGTAATTGCCACCCTAATCCTACTCCTCCGACTGCACCTATAATTGCTGTTTCCTTTAGAATTACGTCACTTCTATATGCTCCATAAGCTAAGTAACTATTACTTTGGGGGGCTAATATTCCATAAAGTGTTGCTGATTTCTTGCTTGAACCATTGCTTTTAATTGCTCGATAAATATTTTTTTCTTGATTTAGTATATTATCTGTAAGTAATCTTCCCATGACACCCATATGTGTAATTCCTAGTGATAATGAGGCTACAGATATATTAGGATTAGTAAAAAGAAGAATAAGTATAGTGGTCAATGGAGGAGGTATCAATCTAAAGAAGATCCAAATAAGATTTTGAACTTTTAGAGGGAATTTACCTGGGAATAATACTAGTAAAAGAGGAGGTGTCCCTATTGCAATACCAGAGGCGAAAAAAGTTATTAAAATTGTTGTAATGATTAGTTTAAAAAGAGGTAAGGTATTAAATCCATTTCTTATATCTACGAATGAAGGTAAATTTAAATACGAAAAGTTTAATGGAGTAAATATTTCAAAATTTAGATTATAAAGCCAACTAATACCTAACAATAGAGATAGTGAAAATATTGAGATTGAAATTAAGAAAGAATTTTTCAAACTAATATTTTCAGATAAATAACTTCTTAAATATCTTATAAATTTCTCTAATAAAATCATAACTAACCAAAGCATCCATAAACAAGTCCACATTTCATTGAACTCAAAGGATTTTAAAGTTAAATATAGTTCTGTTCCTATACCTCCTAATCCAAATATTCCAAGTAATGTTACACCTCTAATTGCACATTCAAATCTGTAACTTCCATATGTAGATACGATAGGTATTAACTTTGGTAGTAGAATAGTTATAAATGAGCTTATAGCATTGGATCCAGTTTTCTTAATTGCTATTAGAGGTTGTATGTCAAAACTATCTAGTTGCTCTGAAATTACTCTTGCTGTTAAGGCTGAATAGGGAATAACTATAGATATAATTGCCACCCAAATATTCAAACCTAAAATTTGTATAAATAGCAGGCCCCAGACTACTTCATGTATTGATCTTGGAATTGCTAATGAGTATTTTATGAATTTACCTAAAGAAGAAAATTTAGGAATACTTTTCCAAAATAAATCTGTAGATATTACACCTAAAAGAATTCCAATAAGCATACTTATAACCCAGCTAGTTAAAGCAGTAGCAATTGTTATTTGAAGTCCTTCCCATGCGCTTTTAACTACTTCTTGATTGAACGATGGTTTTATTGCTGAGCTTATGAATAGAAATATGATATTTAGACCCCCAATATGAAATCCTTTGATGATTTCTATGAGAATGGGAATGTACGCTATTGATGGGATTAATGTTAATAAAGTTGATACTGGTTTTATTAATTTCATTGTGAATTAAAATAGCCAATCAAGCTCTGATTGATTGATATTATGAATTTCTCTATCTATTACAATCTCTCCATCTTTTAACCCAATAACTCTATTGAAATTATTTATTAAATTAATTTGGTGAAGACTTATAAGTATGGTCTCAGGTATTTTAATTCTAAGATAATTTTTTTGATTAATAAATAAATTTAAGATATTTTTTGATAATAGAGGGTCTAAATTTGAGAAAGGTTCGTCTCCAAGAAGAATCTCTGGTTCTTGTCTTAAAAGACGTGCAATTGCTATTCTTTTCTTTTGCCCACCAGAAAGTTTATTTATATAGGAATAAATAGTTGTTTTTGGCAGAGAGACTGCTGCTAGACATTCTTGGCATAAACCTTTATCTAATACTCCGAGGAGATTTTTTAAAGCCCATATGAAATTGTGTTTACCTAGTGCACCGCAGTTTATATTCTGAGCGACATTTAGCTCTTCTATCAAAGATAAATCCTGCCATATAGTTCCTATCTTTGACGACTCAATATTTGAAATATTGTTAATGTGAGAACCTTTCCATATTACATCCCCTTCGTTTGGGATTAGTGATCCATTCGCGATCGAGATTAATGTACTTTTGCCAGAGCCACTTTTGCCAATAAGCGCTATTTTCTCACCTTGATTTATTGTTAAATTAATACCTTTTACTCTAATACTTTCTTTATTGCTATGGCTTATATTCTTTAATTCTAGTAACTTAGTCACTTAATCTTTCCAATTTTTCTACCTACCTTTTCTATTTTATTATAATTCTCATTTTTCGAAATTATAAATTTCTTTGCGCTAAATAATTCGAGAATTTGTTTTTGTTTTTTTGACTTTTCATTGAAACGTAAAAATACATTTGTAAGCTCTTTCGTAAAGCCTTTTTTGAACTTTTTATCTAGGTTTCCTTGAGCAAGCCAATGATAATTATGATAAGAAGGAGTCTTCCAAATCACAAAGACTTTTGAGGGGTCCACGCGTCCTTTATCAAGATTTCTCTTCCATACTTCTTCGCTAAGAGCACCTGCCTCATATGAACCACTTTGCACAAGCATTAATGTTGAATCGTGGCTACCACTAAAGCCTGGGCTTGCACCTTTGAAATCATTAAGTTGAACACCTGCTTTGTTTAAAAAATATTGTGGAATCAATCTTCCTGATGTTGAACTTTCAGAGCCAAAAGTAAAACGCTTGCCTTTTAGTGTTTTTAAGTCATTTATGTTATTTATTTTTTGGATTGAACTTTTTTTGTTTGCAATAAAAATACTATGGAATTTTTCATCAATATCTCTTTGAGCTATTACCTTGGATCCATTGCTTTGAAGTCTTGCTTGTACACCCGTTAAAGCACCGAACCATACTAAATCTAAATTCCCGGTCCTAAAAGCTGTTACAGCTGCAGCATAATTAGTAACTGGTTTATAACGGACTTGAACATTGAGCTGCTCGCTTAATTCAGAGGATAATACTTTATATAGACGATTCAGGTGCTCTGGGTTTTGATCTGGTATCGCCCCAATGCGAAGTATTTCCTGTGCTTTTAATGAACCAATATTAGATAAATTAAATATTGATAAAAGAGCAATAGTTATTTTCGTGAACTTGATTGATCTTGGCGCTTGATTCATTTTTTTTTTTTTTTTTAATTTAAAAATCATTTAATAGTCTTTCTAACCTATCAACTCCATCGTTGATCATTTTATTTGAAGCTGCGTATGAGATTCTTATGCATTTGTCATCTCCGAAAGCAATCCCTGGAACTATTGCTAGACCAACCTTTTCTAGTGCCAATTTGCAGAAACTTATTGAATCGATCTCCCCTAGATTAATTTCTGGGAAAACATAGAAAGCTCCATTGGGAGGGACAAATGAAATATGTTTTATTTTTTTTAGTCTGTCTGTTATTAATAACCTCCTTTTGGTATAAATTTCTGCCATTTCATGAACGCAATCTTTTGAGCCTTGAAGTGCTGCAATAGCTCCTTTTTGAGCAAAACTACATACATTGCTTGTACTTTGACTTTGTAAAGCAATGGCTTTCTTTATTACCTCTGTATTTCCTGTTAAGTATCCAATCCTCCAACCAGTCATTGCCCACGCCTTAGCAAAACCGTTGACAGTGAAAATTCTATTTTTTAAGTCTGGTGAGATTTTCGCGAAACTATGATGAACTTGATTTGGAGAAATAAGAAATTCATAAATTTCATCACTCATTAATAAAATTCTTGGATGCCTTCTTAAAAAATCGGAAATAGTTTTCATCTCTCGCTCAGTTAAAACACAGCCAGTTGGATTACTTGGAGAGTTAATAATTAATAACCTTGTTTTTTCAGTTACTTTTTCTTCTAGAGAATTGATATCAATTTTGAAATTATCTTTAGTTGAAGATTTGATTTTAATTGGCTTCGCACCAGCCAAAAGGGTTATTTCAGGATAGCTAAGCCAATAAGGTGAAGGTATGAGGACTTCATCTCCTGGATTTAAAACTACTTGAAATAAATTGTATATTGCTTGTTTCCCTCCATTCGTTACTAAAACATTGTCTGCTTTCGTTGGCACTTTATTAATAGTTGATTGTTTTTGCGCAATAGCCTCTCTTAATTCAGGATCTCCAGCGGCTGGTCCATAGCGAGTTTTCCCATCTTTTAATGCTTTTAGAGTTGCATCGATAATAAATTCAGGGGTATCAAAATCAGGTTCCCCTGCGCTTAAACTACAAATATTTTTTCCTTCATCTTTCAAAGCCTTAGCTTTTGCGCTGATCTCAAGAGTTAGAGAAGGTTTTATTGAGAGAGCTCTTATAGATATCTGTGATTTGTCAGTCATCTTCGAAGCATAACTTCAAAATGTATTTCTTAGATTCACTTTTAAAGTGAATTGATCTAATTACAAATTTACTACTTAATCAGATACTTGCATGCCTTTGATGAACATAAACTTTGTAATTGCCTCTAAAAACCCTAAAGAATTGTCTGGATTTTATGCCAAAATCAACTCTGACAAGGCATGCAAAGGTTTTAACGCTTCTCATTATTTTATTTCGTTAAGTAATCGATCCAAAATACATTTTTATCGACCTAATGAGAATCATGAATGGCAAAGGAAAGGAAATTCAACCTCATTATGTTTTCAAGGTGAACCTTCTGAAGATCCATCAAAAATGATTGAAAAGTGGATTTCTGAGATATTAAAAATAGGAGGTAGTGTTATGGGCATAACAAAATTGGCAAACTTTGGAGCTGAGCAATGGATTCTTGATCCAGAAGGTAATAAATTCTTGATTTTAGTGCCGTACCTTTCAAAAGGATCAGATTTGGATGCTCTGATGTGAAAAAAAATAGCGCCCCTGATAAAGACTTTTCTGAAGTTTCTAATTTAGGCAATCCCATAAGCAAAATCGTTGTATCACGTGGAAACCCTTTTGCTAAGTTGATGATTGTTGGCGAGGCTCCGGGAGCAAAGGAGGAGGAGTTAGGAGAGCCTTTTGTGGGAAGGTCTGGAAAGCTACTTGATAAGTTGCTTCAAAATGCAGGAATCGATATCAGCCTAGATGTTTATTTTTGCAACGTGGTCAAATGTAGACCTCCAAAAAATAGACGCCCTACAAAGACAGAAATCCAAGAAAATCTTCCCTGGTTATATCAACAAATCAAACTTGTAAATCCAGAAATTATACTTCTTGTTGGTGCTACAGCCTTACAAGCAATTTTGAAAATTAAGTCCCCTATAAGCATTCTCAGGGGTAAATGGATTAATTGGGATGGAAGACTTGTTATGCCTATTTTTCATCCAGCTTATTTACTTAGAAATCAATCAAAAGAGGAAGGATCTCCAATGAGTTTAACTAAATCGGATTTTTTAAAAATCAAAGAAAAAATTGATACTTTAAAATAGCCCTCAAATATGTCATTCTTGTTTATTAAAGAGGCTCAATTGTTAACCCATGATTGCGACCCTGGAAAAAGATAAGAAAGAAAATAATGTTTCACAGCGTTATAGCACCAGAATTATTCGTAGAGATACTAGACCTGTAATGGTTGGAGATATTGGCATAGGAGGGGATAATCCAGTTCGTGTTCAGTCGATGATTAATGAAGATACGATGGATATTGAGGGTTCAACTGCCGCAATTAGAAGATTGCATGAAATAGGATGTGAGATTGTTAGATTAACGGTTCCCACTCTTGCAAGTGCAAAAGCTGTTGGAGAAATAAAAAAACTTCTAGCTAGTACTTATCAACCAGTTCCATTAGTAGCGGATGTTCACCACAATGGAATGAAAATAGCTTTAGAGGTTGCTAAGCATGTAGATAAAGTTCGTATCAATCCAGGATTATTTGTTTTTGAAAGACCTGATCCAAATAGAACAGAATTTACTGACGCGGAAATAAAAGCAACTAAAGATAAGATTATTCAGAAATTTGAACCAATTGTTAATACTTTAAAAGAGCAAAATAAGGCACTTAGGATAGGAGTTAATCATGGATCATTAGCAGAGAGAATGTTATTTGCATATGGAGATACACCTTTTGGGATGGTTGAATCAGCCATGGAATTTATTCGAATTTGTGATTCATTAGACTTTCACAATATTGTAGTTTCAATGAAGGCTTCTAGACCTCCTGTCATGCTCGCTGCTTACAGAATGATGGCTGATACTATGGATAAAGAGGGATTTAATTATCCTTTGCATTTGGGTGTAACTGAAGCCGGTGATGGAGATTATGGGAGAATAAAAAGTACTGCTGGAATCGGAACATTATTATCAGAGGGGATTGGAGACACAATACGAGTTTCCCTTACTGAGGCACCAGAGAAGGAAATACCGGTTGCTTATTCAATTCTTCAAGCAGTTGGACTGAGAAAAACTATGGTCGAATATATTAGTTGCCCTAGCTGCGGTAGAACATTATTTAACTTAGAAGAAGTTGTGGCAAAAGTTAGAGCAGCTACCATCCATTTGACAGGACTAGATATAGCAGTGATGGGTTGTATCGTTAATGGACCTGGAGAGATGGCAGATGCAGACTATGGTTATGTAGGTAAAGGTGTTGGAACTATTGCGCTTTATAGAAATAGAGATGAAATCAAGAGGGTACCTGAGGATGAAGGAGTTCAGGCCTTAGTTGATTTAATTAAAGAAGATGGTAAATGGGTAGACCCTTAAAAACAGAATATAAATTTTAATTGTTTTATTATTAGAAAAATTATTTGATAATTATGTTGAAGATATTTTTAAAAATATGTTTATTATCAGTTGTTTTACCTGCGCCATCTTTTTCCTTTCAGGCAAATTCTTCTACTTTGATTACTAATAATCCAAAGGAGATTATTGATCAAGTATGGCAAATTATATATCGCGATTTTTTGGACTATTCAGGAAAATACAAGGCAGAAGATTGGATTAAATTAAGAAAAGAAATTCTATCAACTAAATATTTTGATAATGAAGATGCATATGCAGCCATAAAGGATATGTTGCTAGGATTGGATGATCCTTATACAAGATTTTTAGATCCTAAAGAATTTAATGAAATGAGAATAGATACAACGGGTGAATTGTTGGGAGTAGGTATCCAAATTTCTCTAGATGAAGTTACTAATAAAATTGTTGTTGTATCACCAATAGAAGGGACTCCAGCTTTTCTCGCAGGAATAAAACCGAAAGATATAATTGTATCTATAGATGGTAATCCTATCGAAGGTTTGAGTATAGATAGTACCGTTAAACTTATTCGAGGTAAAAAAGGAACAAAAGTTGAACTAGGTATAATTAGAGACGATGAGTTATTAAATTTCTCATTAATACGAGATAGAATTGAAATTAATGTGGTTGATAGTCGAATAAATAATACAGTTTTAGGTGCAAAAATTGGTTATCTAAGGTTGAAACAATTCAATGCAAAGTCTCCAAAAGAAATGAGTTTGTCGATTAATAAGTTAGAAAAACAACAACCTTTTGGTTATGTATTAGATCTTAGAAGTAATCCTGGTGGTTTACTTGAAGCTAGCATTGAAATAGCTAGACAATGGATAAATACAGGAATTATTGTTAGTACTAAAACTAATGATGGTATTACTGATGTTAGAAAAGCAAAAAGTAGAGCTTTAACTAATAGACCAGTTGTAGTTTTAATCGATGAGGGATCTGCAAGTGCTAGCGAGATTCTTTCTGCAGCCATTAAAGATAATAAAAGAGGAGTATTGGTTGGGAAAAAGACTTTTGGTAAAGGACTAGTTCAGTCTGTCAGGTCTCTTTCAGATGGCTCAGGTTTAACAGTTACAGTCGCTAAATATTTAACACCAAGTGGTAGAGATATTAATAAAAATGGCATAGAGCCTGATATTAGAGCAGATCTTTTATTAAATGATAAAAATAGATTAACAAATTCAGATTTAGGAACTTTAAAAGATAGTCAATATGTTGCGGCTGAAAATATATTACTTAAAAAGTTTAAAGTTGAAGGCGATAAGAATTCTTATAACCCCTTAAAATCTAATTTAGGCTACGCCCTAACAAAATAGTTAAAACTTATCAATTCTCCTATATCCATACCAATCAGGAATAAGTTTTTCACTCCTTTGTTCTGGATCTGGTATTAGATTTATTTCCCAATTCTTTATTTTTATAGGATGCAAATCGTCAACTTGTTCCAAATGATTTATACCTGAATAGTCATCATTATGTTTGTTTTTTAAACTTGATTCCCAATTTTTCTTGGCTTTTTTCTTCGCCTCAAAAGCTTTCTTTGCGACAATTAGACTGAATTCGTGTTCTTCGTACATTTTTTTTGGATTGTACCCGCCTAAATTAACAAACCAAAGTGAAAAATCTTCTATTCTAGGACTAATTAAACTATTTTTATTTGATTTGGATAAGACTATTTCATATCCATCAACATATTTAATACACTTATAACTATCAATATGAAGGCCGCTTTTCTTTCCTATCCATTGTCTTCTAAGTTCAGGATATGTATCCTCTATCTTTTCACCTAAAACCCATCTTACATCGTGTATTTCTATATTACTTTTTAAACTTCTTCCCCCTAATACAACAATAAAAAGGGACAACTTCATCCGTTAAGTTAATTACTCATATCCAGCATCTTTTTCAGTGGCTTGTAGGCCATTGATCTAATTTGTTCGTCCATGTGTAACTCTGGATTCATATCCTTAAGACAATTTAACACTTTTTCTAATGTATTCATTCTCATGTATGGACATTCATTGCAACTACATCCATCTAGCCCAGGTACTTCGATATATGTCTTTAAAGGGTCAGTTAATCTCATTTGATGAATTATTCCTGGCTCAGTGAGAACGATAAATTTATTATTTTTACTCTTTTTAGAATAATTTAGCAATTTACTTGTTGAACCTATGAAATCTGCCAAATCTAATAGATTCTCTTGACATTCTGGGTGGGCAATAACTTCAGCGGTTGGGTTCTTTATTTTTAACTTTATGAGAGATTCTTCATTAAAAGTCTCATGTACTAAACATCTCCCAGGCCATAAAGTTAACTTTCGACCGCTCTGACGTTCAACCCATCTACCAAGATTCCTGTCTGGTGAAAATAAAATTGGTAGATCTTTGGGTAATTTGTTTACCAGATCAACGGCGTTACTACTTGTACAAATTAGGTCACTTTTTGCTTTTACCGCTGCACTGCAATTTATATAGCTGATAGCAAAATGATCAGGATGTTTGTCTAAGAATTGTTGGAAGTCATCAGGTTGGCAATCATCTGCGAGTGTGCATCCAGCATCAAAATCAGGAAGAAGAACAGTCTTATTTGGGCACAAGATCTTTGCTGTCTCAGCCATGAAATGAACGCCACAAAAAACAATGACATCTGCATTTGTTTCAGAGGCTTTTCGGGATAATTCAAGTGAATCTCCAATAAAATCCGCAACATCTTGTATCGCAGGCTCTTGGTAGTAATGAGCAAGAATTATCGCGTTTCTTTTTTTACGCAAAAAATTGATCTCATCAATGAGATTTTTGCTTTTATTTGAGACTGATATATCAGTCTTGTAATAGGAAACAGTAGTAATTAGTTTCCATTTCAATGTGTTGGGGCAGTATAGAGGGTAATTTCCAAAAAAATCTGACAGATATCCGAATTGCTATCGCTGGGGATTTACATGGGTCATGGAGTCAGGATGATCTGGATTTGCTTTTGGAACTGAATCCTGATGGTGTTTTATTTGTTGGCGACTTGTCTGATGGTGATTTAAGAATTGTTCGGGCAATAAATAAAATTTCTATTCCCACTTCAGTAATACTTGGAAATCATGATAGAGGTAGAGATGGATCTGGCGATGTTTTAAAGGCCCAATTGGATTTGTTAGGTGAAAAGAATTGTTCATGGAATTTATCAAAATGGGCACTAAATGAACTTTCTGTTGTTGGAGCTAGACCTTGCAGTGGTGGGGGAGGGTTTTTCCTGACATCAGAAGTTAAGTCTGTTTTCGGGGAGGTCAGCCTTGATGAATCTGTCTTTAGGATTGTGTCTGCCGCCAAGTCTGCACCATTAGATTATCCTTTATTAATACTTGCTCATTCGGGGCCAGTTGGTCTTGGTTCAGAGTCTTCTAGCCTTTGTGGAAGAGATTGGAAATTGCCATCAATGGATTGGGGAGATAAAGATCTTGGTATAGCAATTGATCAAATTCGTAAATTTAGGGTTCCAGATTTAGTCGTTTTTGGCCACACTCATCATCAATTAAGAATTGGAGGGAATCGAACTAGAAAAACTTTTGCTCAAGATCTATGGGGAACTTCCTATTTAAATGCAGCGTGTGTTCCAAGAAGAGGTATTGATTCTGCAGGTGAGAATTTGTGTCATTTCTCTTGGGTTGAGTTCTCGAACGGCAAGCTTGTTCACGCATCGCACAGATGGTTTAGGAATGATGCCTCAATTGCATATAAAGAGATTTTATTAAACCAAGAAATTAGTATTTAACAGATTTTTATTATCTTCATCATCAATTGATTTCAACTTTGCTTATTTAAATTAGGATCCTTAAACTTTCTTTCTGCGATCAAATAAGCACCAATTGCAGTGCCTATGAATCCCAAAATATTTCTCATTAAAGGTAAAAGATCATTAGTTCTTGTTACCACAGGCGCAATGCCAAAAATTCCAAATAGCATTATCCAAAGCGGGGAGAGGAGCAAAAGCCATCCTATTGAAAATGATTCATTCTCTTTTCTTGGGGAGGCTGCGAAACCTGCAATTATTCCACCCAACAGAGAAGTTAATAAAGTCCATTGCCATTGTTCTTGAGGTAATCCAGGTACAACTTCACAACCTCCACGGTCTAAACAGGTCTCCACCGCTTTTATTGAGGCTAAGATTGCACCGTCCTCTCCGTTATCTCTTACATAAAACTGGTTGCCAAACCTTGTCTGTAATTCCACCCAAAATATTCTGGGCATCAGTGCAAAATATGCATCTCCAACATTAAAACTCAGTAAATTTCCACCTCTTGGATCAGCGATAATAAGTAAACTTGTCTCATCAAGATTCCAATAATCTTTGACTGCTAAACCAGGGGTTTTCTCATATTGCGACAAGACCCTTATTTTCCACCCAGTTTCTTGTTCGTAAGAATTTAGTGAGTTCTCCAAATCTAGTCTCTGTTTCTCACTCAGAGCTTTTGCAAGATCGATTATGGGTGTTTGTTCTTTTGGTAATAGTTCAGGGTTATCGTAAGCGAATGTGCTCCCTCCCATTGAAAACATTATTACTAGTCCCAGACAAATAATTATGGCTTTCTTAAATGTTTTTTTAAGCATGTGCTTGATTTGCTCTGAACGTATTCTCCATCATGATTGACCCGACTGCGAGATGTCCAAAATGGTTGATTGATCGCATGAGAGCTAGTGGAGGTTCAATGAGTTTTTACAAATATATGGATTTAGTTTTAAACGACCCTGAAAATGGGTTTTATTCAACTGGAAAATTGAATATTGGTAAGGATGGAGACTTTTGCACCTCACCGTCTCTTGGTAACGATTTTGCTCACCTATTAGCTATTCAAGTTGTTGATTGGTTTCTCGATCTAGAAAAATCAGGAATTGATTCTGAATTGCTTACTCTTATTGAAATTGGGCCAGGAGAAGGGACTTTATCAAGAGACTTGATATTGGCTATTGCTGAAATTGCACCTGCTTTAATTAATAAAATTGAGCTTATTCTTGTTGAATTAAATGCAGGGATGAGAAGACGACAAGAAAAAGTAGTTAGTAATTTGGAGGGGATAAATTATCGCTGGAGCAACATCGAGGATCTAATTTTAAGTCCAGTAACTGGTGTGGTTATTGCTAATGAAGTTTTGGATGCACTCCCTGTAGAGAGGTTGATTTTTAATGATAATAATGTTTTTAGGCAGGGAGTCTCTTTAAAAAAAATCAATAATGAATATTTTTTGGATTTTGTTGATCTAAAGCCTACTGATGAGATTATTAAGTTTCTGAGAGAATCTAAAAGTATTTTAAAGATTGAGTTCCCACCAAAGGGTATTTGTAATAGATGGGTCACCGAATGGCATTGTGATGTGCCGAGCTGGTTTGGGAAAATGTCTAAGATTTTAATCAATGGCTCATTGTTAGTTGTCGACTATGCGATGGAATCGAAGCGCTACTACAATCTTATGAGAAAAGACGGTACTCTGATTTCTTATAGAAATCAAGAAGCAAGTCCTAATGTTTTAAAAGATGCTGGCTTGAGTGATTTGACAGCACATTTATGTATCGAATCAACTATTAATTATGCGCTCACTAATGGATGGAAGTTTATGGGTGAGACTAGGCAGGGACAAGCTCTCTTGGCACTAGGACTTTCGAATATTCTTTATTCTCTTCAAAGTACAAGTAGGAATGATCTATCAGTCGCATTAAATCGACGAGAGTCATTGTTGAGGCTAGTTGATCCAATGGGACTGGGAGAGTTTAGGTGGTTGGCTTTTCAGAAGAATAATAGTGATGAGCTAATTTTTGGGAATCGTTTTCTTGAAGAGCCAATTAGCTAAGTTTTAGCAAGCATTCCTGTATTTCTTTATTAGAGATATTATTAAATAATTTTACATCACCAATTTTTAAGGGCATAACGAAACTCACTTTGCCGTTTTTAACTTTCTTGTCTCCTTGAAGTGAGCTTAGAACACTTTCTATTTCAAGCTTTGGCCAATTAGTTGGTAAACCTGCTTTCTCTATTAATCGTTTCTGCCTTGTTGCATCGATCTCTTTCCATAATCCCCTCTGAACCGCTAACTGACCAACTGCAATCATACCCATTGCTACTGCCTCACCATGAAGCCATTTTCCATAACCACAAAGATTTTCTATTACGTGTCCCAATGTGTGCCCATAATTTAAAAATGCTCTAACTCCACTTTCTTTCTCATCTTTTACAACAATTTCTGCTTTAGATTTAGCAGAGCGCTTAATTATTTCTACTAGTAGTTTCTCTTTTATGTCTGAAAGATCAGAAATATTATCTTGGCTCTCTAGAAGTTCGAATAGTTCTAGGTCTGATATAACCCCATACTTTATTATTTCTGCCATACCTGCTTTGAACTCTCGTGATGGAAGTGTAGATAATGTTTTAGGGTCTATTAATACTAATTTCGGTTGATGAAAAGCACCTATAAGATTTTTACCCTTCGAATGATTTATACCCGTTTTACCACCAATAGAAGCATCAACCATGGCAAGTAAAGTTGTAGGGATTTGGACTACATGAATTCCACGCAACCAAGTAGCAGCAGCAAAACCAGTCATGTCTCCAATTACGCCACCTCCTAGGGCAATCATTAATGATCCTCTTTCTAATCTCGCTTCATATGCTGCATCGTGGATTAAATCTATAGAAGATTGATTTTTTTTGTCTTCTCCCGCTTTTATTATTAAAAGTTTTGGATTGAATTTACTTTTAATCAGACTTTTCATTATGCAATCAGCATAGTGATCAGAGACTTCTTTATTAGATACGACTAATACTTTTAGTCCTTCCCTAAAACCAATATTACATAGCTCATCTCCTATGCATTTAAGACTACTTTTGCCAATAATTATTTCGTATGGGTTGCTGGTTAGAGAAACTTTAATATGGTGGTTTTCTTTGATCACAGTTGTGAGTATAAATGATTTTTGATGGTTTATTGTGTTAAATCATCAAAATTATAGAAGTAATTATATGGTTGGCCAACACATTTCATAAGCAAATGATATGTATTCGTATACGTTCAGTATTTATTTCTGGATCAAAATAATCACATTGTGGAATATTCTTTGGGTTGTGAATTAAGGATGTTTTTATTAAAATCACACTTCATACACTATTTTTATTTGTTTGTTCTAGATTTTGTTGTTTGCCTGCAAGTGAGCAAAGCTTTAAAAATGAGGTATTTAATTAAATGATTGGTGTTGTGGGTGGAGGACAGCTGGCAATGCTTCTTGTTGAAGCTGGAAAAAGAAGAGATGTTGATGTCGTTGTCCAAACTGCAGCTTCAACTGATCCCGCGGCCAAAAAGACAAAGAAGGTAGTTCTGCATAATCCTACTGATGTAGAGGGTACAAAACTTCTTGCGGAAAGGTCCCGCTTGATTACTTTTGAGAATGAATGGGTTGATATACCAGGTTTACTTTCTCTTCAAAATAATGGTGTATCTTTTGTCCCTAGGCTTCATTCAATAAGACCTTTGATAAATAAAATAACTCAAAGAGAGCTATTGAACAGTCTTGATATTCCCTGCCCTGATTGGCTTCCTATACCTTTAGAAAAAACATCTGGAATTGAAATTCCGGCCGATTGGGGATTCCCATTGATGGCAAAAGCTGCCAAAGGTGGATATGACGGTAAAGGAACTAAAATTATTAAAAATTCAAAACAACTTAAAGAATTTTTTCAGGTAAAAACTAAGGAGCAGTGGATGTTAGAGAAATGGGTCTCTTACGATAAAGAATTATCAATTGTTTCTAGTAGGGATTCAAAAGGAATTGTTCGGAGTTTGCCAATCGTAGAGACTTATCAATCTAATCAAGTATGCGACTGGGTACTTGCTCCAGCTGATATCAATCATGACGTTGAGCTTATGGTGAAAAATATCGTATCTTCTTTGCTGGCTGAATTGGACTATGTTGGTGTCCTTGCTATTGAATTTTTCTATGGACATGAGGGATTACTTGTAAATGAAATAGCTCCAAGAACTCATAACTCAGGTCATTTTTCTATAGACGCCTGTAGTAGCAGCCAGTTTGATCAACAAATATGTATCACTTCTGGTATTGATGTTCCTATGCCTGAAATGCTTGTCAATGGTGCTTTAATGGCAAACTTGCTTGGTTTGCAAAGTAATTATCCAATATCACTAAATAAGAGGTTGGATGCTTTGAGGAGTATACCTGGCGTGAATGTTCATTGGTATGAAAAAGAGGAAGAAAAACAAGGTAGGAAGCTTGGCCACGTTACCTATCTTCTGAATAATAGGGATGCTTTCTCTAGAAAAAAAGAAGCATTAGATATTTTAAAAGTCATAAGGTCGATTTGGCCTTCCTCTGGATGATATTGGTTTAGATTGTTCAAGTACTACTTTGTTGGTACAGGCCTTCTAAAGTGCTCTGATCTGACTCTCTTTCGATATGGGGAGGCTGTCGTGAAAGTAACGTATACCAGTTTTGCTCTGGAAACGAAGCTTCACTTTGACTCCCCCTCTGGTTCTTCCAGGTCGATGCTTCTTGGGCCTTACGGCAAAGCGGTACTAACTATTAGCAAAAAGTATAGAAATAATAATTTATTAGAAAACTTGAAATAACTAAAGATTGATATTATTTATATCTTTTTTCCCTCTTTGGATAAAATAAACAAATGAAATTAAGAGACTAATGTTTTAGCTTTGCGAACCTTTCGCAGTATCTCGTGATCTTCTCTTGCTCTTTTCTCAATAATGGCTACGTCTCTTCTGGCTTTTTGATCAACTTTTTGAATATCTTCTCTAGCTCTTTGGTCTATAAGTGCAACATCTTTTCTTGCTCTTTGATCTATGTTTTCAAGGTCTGCTCTAGCTCTTTGATCAACACTCTCTAGATCAATTTTTGCTCTTTCTACCATACTGGTCATTGAGTCGACCATCATTGTTAAAGCTGCGGGGACTGGCTTCTCGGATGTTGAAAAAGCGGACTTCTCATTAAGACTAATGCCAGTGTTCGCGTGATTCGAAGCCATAGGTTTAATTAAATTAGACTCCCTTTGATTAGAAGCCTTTCTTTTGTCCTCCTATTATCTCTTTTTATTGGCCCAAAAAAACAAAATCTTCTGAAGAAAAACGAGATGTAATAGAAGTTTGTTCATTTTGCTTGAAAAGATGATTTCTCATGGTTTGATCTCCTTTCGACCTTTGATAAAATCTAGATTTTTTTGCTAATTAATTAGGGAAAAATTAGGTAACTAAAAATCAATATTAATTATTTAATATATTCTCCATAAAAACTTTGACTATTTTTATAAAATGGGATTAAAAGATTTAGTCCTATTGTATTAATTTGGATGGTTTTTTTATTTAGGATAAAGCCTCGCTATCCTTTGTTTTTGGGCTTCTTTTTCTAGGTTTTTTCTTTTGCTATCCTTGTATGAATCGTCGTCTTCATTAAGCCTAAAAAAGACAAAATAGAACATCGTACCAGTAAAAATTAACCCTATGAATAGTATCCAAAAACCAATTAAGCCTGTTGGGGATAAATAGTTAATGTTAAAAGAACTATTGTGCATTTCTATTAGGTCAAAATCTATTCTCCTATTTTATCTACAAAAAAAATAAATGCAGGAATAATATGGCTTTTAAAAAACCTGAATTTATTCTCTTGACTCTAAATGGTTCATTGCACTTTAATGAGGATTTTTACGCATTAACACTTTTTAAAATCTAATTAGAATTTGTAATATTATTTTTTAATATGGAAGAAACACATAACTACGCGATGAACCTTGTCGTACCATTGATGGGGATAGCTCCGCTGTTAATGCTTTTTGTCTTTAAAGGTGATAAAAAATCAAAAGGTAGAAAAAGTTGGACTAGATCAACTAACTAGAATTAAAATATAAGATTTAATAAAGGACATTATTGATTTAAGAATGAATATTGTTTAGGAATAAATTTTTTACTAGATATATTTAAATATTTCTTATAACATTTTCTCATTCTTAATGTATTTTTATTTATCTATAAATTTATAATTAATTCAAAAAAAATCAAAGTTGATAAACAAAGCATTGCTTTGAAAGAAATATGTTCGGTTTTCACGCACGGTTTCCTCTTCTTTTCGCTATCTTTATTTTACTAAAACTTTCAATATAAGTTTTAGAACTATCTTTTTGTTCATTTATCATCGATGCAGAATAGAGAAACTCAGCAGTTTGCAAAGTTTTTTCTCAAAGACTTAAAAACTAAAACATCTAAATATCAGAGTGAGAAATCTAAAGCAGTTGAATTGAGTTCCACATCTGCCGGTTAAACCAAGCTTATAAACACATTTCTTCAATAAATTTTCGTCTAAAAATTATTTTCATTTTAACTTACATAAATAAATATCAATAAAAAATCTTTTTAGCTCCTTATATTTATTACGCAAAATCTTTGGTTTATTGGATTTTACTTAGTGTTTTATACCTATACTTTTGGTTAAAAGTGAAGACAATCTAAAAAAAAATTGAATTTTGAAAAATTATGCTAATTGTACTTTAGTTTCATTGGAGGGAAATGAAAAAAACCATACAAAGGAAAACTACTCTTAAATGGAGTTCTGATGGAGAACTATCTTCTATTGATATGGCTAGGATTCTCCAACTTCTTGCAAACAAGGAATTAACACAATGTGTATTAGCATGTGATGCTAATAAAAAATCTTCAGAGATACTATTTCATTTAAAAGACCGTTGATAAGTGCATTTACCTAAAAAAGTTTTGTTAATTTATCTAGAAATCTAATTATTCAATAGTATATTTATTAACTATAGTTTTTGAAACATATGAAAACAGCACAAGATAGATATTTTGAATGTTTAGAAGTGTGTATTGAAGATGAGCAGGGACAGTCTTGTCGACAAGTTTGTGCACCCATTTTGAATGATGATCCTTTTGATCATCCCACAGTGCCAATTAGCAATAGTAAGTAAATACTTACCAATTAAAAATATTAAAAACCTATATCAATTAATATGAATAAGAATTGATTGTTTGTTTATTTATATTAGTTGATATGTTAATGGCCACTTTGTTGATTGGAAGTTAAGATCACGTCTTAATTTGGTTAGAATTTGATAAATTCTTTTTAAAGTTAATGGAAACACCTATATCCCATATCAATCTATTTAATGCGATGCTTGCTTTGTACGTGATTGGTTATCAAGTATCTATATGTATTGATTGGAGTTGGATTCCGATGAATAAGGAAGATTATCAACTTCCTTACCAAGATAAATGGAGCCGTATTAGTCAGTAAAGATTTTTATATTTATATTGTTTGAGACTATTTTTGTAGAGTTTGTTATATCACTAATAACATTTTTTTATAAACGTTTAATTAATATATATATATTCAAGATTTAGTAGATATATATTGAGTGATAAATTTTAAATTTCTACTGAAGCCCCTCATAACTTATTAAGTTAAATACTTTGTACCACATGAAATAGGCCAAATGAATAGCTTCCAATGAGTATCCATCCGAGTATTGCTGAAATTATTGTTGACCTTCTGTTGTGTCTTCTTATCGCATTCTCTATCATTTCATTTACATCATCTCTATTTATCAAATTTGTTGATTTTGGATTAGTAGAAGTCATTTTTTGATGTAGATTTGATGCTTTGAAATTAATAAAGAAATTTTTTCCTTAAATTTAATTTGAGGGATAAATTTCTTTGGTTAGACTCCTACATACCCACTAGCTTCATTTGAAGTTGTGAGCAGAGGAGGGGGAGATGAATGTAAATATTTGTTAAGACTATAATGGATTTTTTTAAAGGTTGTGTAGGTAAAATCACTTTAATTTGGTTTCTCGTCAAAATAATGAATCTCCCAGAAGAAGCTTGGCATTTTCGAGAATTTAATTTATTTGATCAAGAATGGCTTAAATTTTATAATGTTTTCTATAAGGATTTTAAATAAAATTAATTTTCTTTTATTGAGTAATCATTCAAGAGAGATCTATCTTTCTATCAGCAGGCGATCAATTATTTTCGTTATTGTCTTTTTCATTCTTTTCAAGGAGTTTTCTAGTTAGGAATGGATATGAAGCTTGGTGTTTCTCTTTCCATTCTTTATGTTCTTTTATCTGTAATTTTAACTTTTCTAGACTTTCTTTTTCTTCTGGGTAAACCCTCTCTAAATATTCGGGATTTAAATTAATATTACCCTCAAATTCATAAACCATATCCTCGAATGAATCACATATCCCAAGTATGTCCGCCATGAAATCTTCGAATTCATCAATATTTATTTCTTGAAGGACTTTTCTTAATTTACTTTGACTTGACTCTTCAGGCTCCCATTCCTTTTTTAACACATGCAGCAGATTGAGTTGACCTATCCGATCAAGAAGATCCCATTTTGAGGCGTCATCAGCTGAATAAAAATATGAGCCATCACCAGACTGATAAAACTTTCCTCTTTCATTATCCATTTAGATTTAAAGATAAGTTTATTAAATCTTCTCTACTGAATTCAATTTGGTATGACTTTTGGTTCATTTATTAATCATTAGTAGTGAGTTTTT
>QCHN01000005.1 GCA_003279565.1 Prochlorococcus sp. AG-402-C09 | reverse complement strand
CATCCTACTCCCCAAGCCCCTAACGTTGGAGACTCCCAATTGTCTTCAACGAATCTAATATCGTGATCTTCAGATGAAATCCCTAAGGCCTCAAGAGAAGACAAATAAATTTCTTGAATTCCATCTAAGGAAGGTTTGATAAGTACTTGATATTGAAAATAATGTTGAGCTCTGTTTGGATTGTCTCCATATCGACCATCGGTTGGTCTTCTACAAGGCTCTGGATAAGCCACAGCCCATGGTTCAGGGCCTATTGCTCTCAGGAAAGAGTGAGGGCTCATAGTTCCTGCGCCTTTCTCTAAATCGTATGGCTGAAGCAGCAAACAACCTTTCTCACTCCAGAAGTCATTAAGGGTTGAAATTATGTCCTGAAAGAGCACTAACCTATCCTCCCTTTAATTTCAAATATTTTTGACGTGATTATGGTGTTAGTCAGAGCTTTTAAAAGCAAGGAATGACGGAAGAGGTGCAATTCCAAGTTGGTCAAGATTTAATTAGATTCTAATCAGCAAACAATGTGACTAACACCAAAAAAGTTGAAACTAAAAACTTAGCTCTTTTTCCTCCAACAATCCAAAAGGAACTTCCCATTATACGAAAAACTAATTGAAGTATAGAAAGCTAACAATCTAGAGATAAATAAGATTATCTAATCATACTGGTTAGCTAAGATATGAGGATTATATGGGAGCAGAAGACAAGGAAAGCGAATCTTGTTTTCACGGGGGTGCTTTTTTTGAGGGGATAGGAGTTGAATTCAACAACTTAGATGAAAAAGACAACATAATCAGCGCAGATGTATTAGACGCCTGGTTTCCTCCTGCACCAAAGATTCAAGAAGAAATACAAAGCTATTTGCCATGGATAATAAAAACATCTCCGCCGACAAATTCAGAGGGATTTATAAAAACGATATCGGAGCACCGTACACTTAATCGAGAATCAATACTGCAAGGAGCTGGATCTTCAGATCTAATTTTTAGAATTTTCAATCAATGGCTAAGTCGTAGTTCAAAAGTTTTAATATTAGATCCAACATATGGAGAGTATTCACATATTTTAAACAAGGTTATAAAATGCAAAGTAGAGAAATTTGAACTGAGAAGAGAGGAAGGATATATCCTAGAAATAAATAAATTAAGAGAAAAGCTAAATCAAAAATTCGATCTATTTGTTTGGGTTAATCCAAACAGCCCAACAGGACTACACATAAACAAAAATGAAGTAGAAAGGTTATTGCTTAACAATAAAAGTTGCGAAAGGATTTGGATTGATGAAACTTACGTTGAATATGCTGGAAGGGATCAAACATTAGAAAGATTTGCAGAGAAATCTAATAACGTATATGTTTGCAAATCAATGTCTAAAGTCTATGCTTTAAGTGGTTTAAGAGCCGCATATCTATGTGCTAATCCAAAAAATATTAAACCTTTAAAACAAATAACTCCTCCTTGGGTAATAAGTTTACCCGCTCAAATTGCTTCTATATATGCATTAAAACAAGAAGATTATTACTTAAAAAAATATCAAGAAACTAAAGTGCTTAGGGATAAATTAGAACTAGAACTCAAACAAATTGGAATCGATGAAATAATACCAGGGATTGCTAACTTTATAATGTTTCATATTAGAAATGATAAATATTCGGCATCTCGAATAGTAAATGAGTGCAAGAAGCAAAAACTATACCTTAGAGACCTATCAGGAATGGGAGCATCTTTTGAAGACAATGCAATAAGAATGGCAGTAAAAGATATAAATACAAATAAAAAAATGATTAAAATTTTTAGAGAATGTATAAATAAATTTAATTAAGCAAACCACAAATACTAAGATCAAAAAATAAATGTTGAATGATATTTATAAAAAATTCCTGCGATTAATATGTGTTAGTCACATTACTGAAAACTATTGCCATGCCTGGCTTATAAGCTTACAGATTGGAAATTAATTAAATTACAAAATCAACTAGTGATCTTTTAAAGCTGAGCAATTAGATAGGACAGAAACTAAAAACAAGTAAGTATAAATACTTACTTGTTTCGAAACAGGTAACGACCATGAAGCAGAAGTAGAAAAGTATAAAATTATTCTTATTATGTATTGTTATGCTTTACGTACCATTGTATACCTCAAAGCAAGTCACAGCATCAGTTAATATTTGTTAAACATATATACTTAATCTCAAGTAATCTACCGTATAATTCAATTAATTTATACTATACATATTCTTTCAGTTAATAAATTTAAAAATAATAAAAGAATTTTTTATTTAAAAAACGTAAACACAAGAATATCCCCTCCAAAATAGTACACCAGTATTCATTGTTCCGATTCGTCACAAGGCTTATATTAAGCAAGTACTTAACTAGGCCTATGGAGTTATCGCCTACAGAAGTAGTCGACATAGCGAGCATTCCACTCAACAACGAGGTTACTAAGGGGCTTGTGCCGGCCCAAGTGGAGTACGTTAAAGAGTCTGTCGTCGAAATCAACGAAGAACTGAGCTGTGTCGGCCAGTCGCTCAGGGCCGTAGCAGCAAGCCTGTCCGACATAAAGAACAACATCAAGCCTGGGAATTGGAGGGCTTTCTTGAGGTCTGGGGCAATCAATTGCTCCGAAAGGTTTGCTGTCGATCTTGTAAGTGCATACACTAATTGGTTAGGAGGCTCCGATATAAACGACAATCTGCTTGCTTCGCTAACCCCAAGGTCGCTGGCCTTGATGGGGGGTAAAGGGGTAACCGACAAGGAGCGGCAAAGGGTGATCGAAGCAGTGGAGAATGGTGAAAGGATGACAGAGGCGACTGTACGAGGTCTAGTAAAAGGGAGTAAGACAAAGGCAAATAAATCTGGGCAAAAGACTGAAAGCCAAAAGATCAAGTCCCTGAAAGAAAAGATAGAGACCTACAAAAAAGTGATAAGCAACCTGCAAGACGAAAATAAAAAACTTAGTAAGTTGCTATCGAATAGAGAAAAAATTGACTCACTCGTCCAATAGTCAATCCTAAAAAGTTCCTCACTATTATTATTTAAAATGAAGATCACCAACTCAAGCTCTAGAAGTTCTAAGCAATTTAAATTTGAAGCTGAAAATATTTATGCCATAGAAAAGGGGATTACGAGAAGGTTATTAGAAAAATACAAGCCACAGTATCATGACAATATGGAGAATATAATTAAAAGAAAAATTAAAAAGAGAGTGGCTTAAGATCATGAATAAGAATTCAAAGTCTAGAAATGGATTCATCCATTTATACAACCCTAAGAAAGAAGGATTAGGATCTTATGATGTTCACTACATAAATGCATATACAAAAGATAAAAGATTAAAAAATGAACTAGCCAAAAACGATAAAGAGAGGTATGCAGCATGATTCCATTCATTAGAAGTCTTTCAGAATTAATGGCCATCACAGAGACACGAGTGATCGAAAATGAAAACTTTAACCAGAATGAGGGCTATAGCTCGACACTGGATAGTGGACAAAGGAAACGATATACAAGATCACTCAAAAATAAGGACGTCAATCTACCTGATTTACCAAAAAAAATAAGGAAAAACTGGATACAAAATAAAAAAAATATATCAAAATTTGTTAATGAACTAGACTATAACAATCAAATCCAATCATCCTATGATCTTACATTATTAGAAAGACAAAACAATAGAAATCAACAGGATATTGCATGATCATGAGAAAAACAAAGGTTAATCATGTAATAGAATATTTTGCTTTGACATTAATTCTCTCATATTTTTTTATTCATAATATTTTATTAGTTCTGACTGGAATTATCTTTTCATTATATTTAATTAATATTAATTTTTTTAATAGAATAATTAGAACTATAATTAAAAATTTAGTTATTAAAAATGAGTCTATAGAATTGAATGAAAATGATAAAGAAATAAAAACTAAGCCTATAAATACAAAATTAACCAAAGAGGATAGAAAGCTTACGTTAGTTGAGACCGTAGAAGAGTTGGGTTTTATTCCGTCAATAGACGAAAACGACGAAAGTACTGCTGCATAATTTGTTATTAGTATACAAATAGTTTTACTAAATCCTCCATTTTTAAAGCTATTTATCTCTTTACAAATAAATTAATAAAAGGTAGTGTGGAATAAATGCAATGAATAAATGCAAGAAGATCAAAAGCGTATAGGAGATACATTAGTGAAAGGCCTATCGCATATTTTAAAACGAACCATAGAGCTCAGTCCACGGGATCAATTAGCTATTGCCCAAGAGTATAAAGAGTGGATAAATTGTATATCGGCTAGCGATTTTTCAAAGCAGGAGATATTAGTTATAGATAAGTTTACATTTAATTAATTATATTCATCATTTTATAATATAATTTTAAATAGCTAATTATTCTTTTTATATTATATATATAATATAAAAAGAATAATATTTTGAAGTTTATTGTTTTATGAAATTATTATATGCCTATAATCTACCTCAGAAATTTAATTAATCTTTAGTTTTTTAATTAATTTAATAAATAATTATATATATATAATTATATTAATTTTATATATTAATAGTATCTTCTAGTATTTTTTAATTTATTACTTGCTTTAGTTCATTAATTGATTGAAATTAAGTTTATGCATTATATTTTAGAATTATAAATATCAATGTATTTTAATTTAAAAGAATTTCTCGCTTTTGATACATTAATTTTAAAAAAAAATATATATACACAATATTAGACAACATACTCAAGAAACAAAAATTGACTTTTAGTAATACTGATGTACTATAGAAAGGCGCTACAAGAATATTGGTGTATCTCAATTTTCTAGCTCCTGCTCTAACAAAATCATTTAATTTAAAGCATGATTACTGAAACGATCAACAGAGGTAGGGGATTGTTCGCGTATTTATTCAACCAATCAACTGGAGTATTTAATGGAATCTTCAAGCACTTCAAGCTGGAAATCAACAAAGAGTCCAAAGCTTTCAAGCGGACTAGGAATAGGCAGAGAAACTCTCATAACAACCTCAACAAGAGAGTTAGTTGAATTTTATTGGACAAATCGAAAGAGGTTTTCAGGTGGTTACTCAGGATTCCCATCCAAAACAATTAGGAATCATGGGATATAAAAACTTAACTTGAGATTTCTTATTTTTGTTTTTCTGGGCTAAATAGAGAATTAATTTTTAAGTCTATTCAAATAAAATAACAAATTATGGTTGTTCTTTATCATTAATTAGCTGATATGAATTCGGAGCAAGTATTAAAAATAATATCCACCAAACAAAAACAAAAATACCTATAGTTGAAGTAAATATAATGTTATTAAATAGTTTCCAACTAAAAATTAGAACTAAAACTCCAAAGCTAATAATTGACCAAGGTTGACACCAGTAAGGCTTTTTATCCCAAAAACCTTTTTTTGAATTTGTATCCATTAAAGAAACTTGAGAAAAGATTATAACTTTCCTAGCCTAACCATTTACTCAGGCTTTTCTTCTTCGACAGGCTTTTCTTCTTCGAAAGGCTTTTCTTCTTCAAAAGGCTTTTCTTCTTCAAAAGGCTTTTCTTCTTCGACAGGCTTTTCTTCTTCGACAGGCTTTTCTTCTTCAAGAGGCTTAATTTCAACTATGTTGTCAATTGAAGAAGAGGTCTCACTGTTAGTAAAAATCTTAGAAACCTCCTTAACCGAATCAGAGGAAGAGCCCTTAAGTAGAAATTTCAGAACATACCCAAGAGAGACAAACAAAGCTATTGGGAGGACAAGTCCCAATAGCAATTTATAGAGAATTATTCCTATTCCAAGGACCGCAATAGAAATAAGAATGTTCTTCCTGTTCATATGAGCTAGATGAATAGATACTAAATCTAAGCTATTTCTGAGTTATCTTGATGACATAGCTTCAACGCGATGTTTATTTAAATAATCTAAATTGTAATTAATAACGATAAATTCAATGCTCATCAAAGAGAAAGAATTAAAAAAATTCTTTAATTTATCTTATGGAGAGAATGCTCCATCCAGGGAAGAATGGGAATCTTTGTACAATCAACAAGTTAAATTCGTCGATCCTACTCAAGAAAAAAAAGGAATTGATGCATACATCAAAGCTCAAGATGGATTAATCAAAAGATGTGATGATATTTATTTAAAATCACATTCAATTGCCATCAATAAGAATATTGCTTTTGTTGAATGGACAATGGGTTTAAAAATAAAAGGTATAGAGTTTATATATGATGGGACAACACGCTTAATATTTGATGAAGAAGGGAAGGTAAAAGAACATAGAGATTATTTTGATTTTTGTTCAGGAACATTTGGTAATATTCCAGTTTTAGGAGCATTTCTTAGATGGTTATACTCAAGATTTGTTGACTAAAATATTTATCATTTTAAAATAAAAAAGAAAGAGTAAATTTCCTAATCGCAAACCAGACGAAAAATGAGTATTTACTTATTTTATAAATTTTACTTGTTTTTTTAGTTCAATACGTAATTAAGATTTTTTAGCTATAACAATAGTGCTGCAGAAAGAATCAAATGGGAAAATTAGTTGAGTTAATCAAGGAAACCTACGACCATAAAGCATGCTTAGAGATTGCGAGTAGTGGTTGTTCTGATGGTGCATGCACAAGACATAACTATCAAGCTGACACTCTCTTGCTCTATATGAGTTACTCAGATGAGATAATCCAATACACTTCAGAAAGACTCGGATACTCTTTTCTTTCTAATCTTGCAAGAGATTTTGGATCACCTCTGAAAGACAATAAAGATCAAGATAATTTCTCATGGCAAGACGTAGTATCGGCTTGTCCAAATAAGGACGACTATAAACATGCCCTTGTATGGAAATTTATAGAATTAGTAGCCAAAGAGAAAAGTTTGGAGTACTAATAATAAGGAAATTAATTCTCTAGTATTTGAGTATTTATCCTACAGGTAATTTAATTTTCGAAAAAAGATCAAATATTGGACTCATCCAATGAGGTTGAAAAACAACATAGATAACACAAAAAAAGAATATTGCACCTATTATTCCATAAATTTGAACCTCTATTTCTTCCCAAATTTCCTCGATCCAAATAACGAAAGATTTATTTTTACTTTCTCTTTCCATTGAAAAATAAACTTATTAAAGTATTATAAACGATTAATACCTAGTATGAAATAATATTTATAAAAACACCCTAGATTCATAAATAATTACATTCGATTAATAAATTGAATATAAAATTATGGCCAAAAAGCCTCATCAGAGAAAATTACTTATTAGATTATTCATACGAAATCCAAAACAAAAATTGAAGAATAACCCTTCTATTGAAGAAATAATTTCAGTCACACTTAGCTGTACTTTAATTAGGATGACTGAATTAGATAGAATAGATAGATCCGTTCTTTATCAAGAATTTAAAGAATGGATAGTAAATTCTGGAGAAAATGAAAAGACACAAGAAATTTTATGCCTGAGATACTTAAAAAGTAATAGAAAGATTAATTAGATTAACTTATAATTACTATTTGATTATCTTGCCGAAAAAGAATTTCTAAATCCTCGTTTTAGGACAAAAAGCACTAAAGTTAAGTAAAACTAAAGATATGTTCACTTCTTTGTTTTCTCTGTTTTTTTCAACTTTACTTTGGGTTCAAGTACCTCAGTGGAGTGATAATTGGTCAAAATGTGCCGTAGATGTACCCGACACTGCTTGCCATTGGTACATAGTTTCTCCAGACAATACTTTTGGCAAAGGATTCGATTGGGCTACAGCCCCATGGTTTGATGCAAACGGATTGAACGATGTTGCAAAAATTTCTTCTGAAACAGTTGTAGAAAAACTACAATCAAGTGAAATTAGTAGGAAATTAGTTTCTTGAGTATTTATTAACACTTACTTTAGAGAATTAAAAGAATTAAATTTCAACCAAAATAATTAATTTCTTATTTCACCTAATACTCTTAGTGCTTCATTTACATGAGCAGGACCATTTAAAAGGTCGTTGAAAATATGTCTAATAACTCCTTTCGAGTCAATAATGTAAGTCACACGACCATCTAGCAAACCAAGAACTTTTGGGACACCAAAAGCTCTTCTCAAAGAATTATCAGTATCACACAATAATGGGAAAGGAAGTTTATTTTTGTCGGCAAAGGATCTATGGCTTGCCTCATCATCACCACTCACTCCCCAAACCTCAGCACCAAATAGTTTAAAAAGATCATATTTATCTCTAAAGCCACAATTTTCAGCGGTACATCCAGGGGTATCATCTTTAGGGTAAAAAAATAAAACTAGTGGCCTTCCTTTAGTTTGCTTGTTCGTCCTAGCAACTCCTAGCTGGTCAGACAGTGAGAAATCAGGTATTTGATCGCCTAACTTTAAAGGCATTTGAATCCTAAAACTAACTTATTCATTATATAAAAATTGAGGCCTATCGGAGGTAAAAAGAGTTGATAAAATAGTATTAACACTACAATTATAGATCAACACCTACTAACTATAGTTTGTGAACTCTAAATTTATTAAGATTAAAAAAATAAGATTTTTAGTTTTAGTATAATGGTATTAATTAAATAAAAATCATTGAGTGGTTTCGGGAAAAAGAAAAAAGAGAATAAAGGCTCTTCTAAAAAACTCCGAAAACTTTCAGAAAAGGATCTGAAAGCACAATCAATCAATCATCATATTAAAGGTAATTTAGATGAAGCAGAAAAAGGTTATATGGCTTTTTTAAAGAATGGATATTCTGATGCAGATATAATTTCAAATTATGCGCTCATATGTGAAGAAAAAGGTGAAAATGATAAAGCAATAAAACTATATAGAAAATGTGCTAAAAGTTATCCTAATCATATTTACTCAAAATTAAATTTATCTTTTTTATATTATAAATTAAATAATTTTGAAAAAGCCGAAATAATCATTGAAGAAGCAATTAAATTAAATCCAAGTCTTCCAAATAGCTATTGCATAAGAGGATTAATTCTGAAAAGTTTAAATAAATATGATGAGTCCAAATTATCACTTGAAAAAGCAATAGAACTAGATAATAATTACTTTGATGCCTACATAAATCTAGGATTGCTAAATAAAGATTCTAATAAATATGATGAGGCAGAAGAATATTATTTAAAAGCATTAGAAATAAACAATAAATCTGCTATAGCTCATTTAAATCTAGGCGCATGCTACAAAGAGAAACAAGAACTAGAAAAGGCAATATTACATACAGAGAAAGCAATAGAGATAGATAATAAACTAGAAAAATGTTATTTAAATCTAGCTACAATCTATAACCAACTCGGTGATTATAAAAAATCACTTTCACTTATAAAAAAAGAAATTTTATTGAATAAAAATAGTGAGCTAAGTTTTCAACTTCTAAGTGAGTTAATTAAAAAAGGTGAATTATTAAATACATCAAAGAAAGATAATAGAGAATTACTTAATAATATATTAAACAGGAAAGATATTTCTCATCGAGAACTATTTGGGTGTATAAACAGTATGATCTCCAAAGAAATATTAGAAAAATTATCAATTTTAGAATCGAAATTATATGAAAATAATGAGTTTAATATTCTTATCAATCAAAAGGAATTAGTAAAAGCACTATCACTACTCATATTTTGCTCTCCATTATGGGAAAAAGTCTTAGTAAATATACGCAAGAATATTCTTATAAGCTACTCAGATAAAGATAAGGTAAGTAATAGTATTCTTAACTTTACTATAGGGCTTGGTTCACAATGTTTCTTAAATGAGTATGTATATTACATATCCACAGAAGAAAAATATAAACTAAAAGAACTTAAGAAAACAATTAATAGCAATAAAAATAATGACTATAAATTAGCAATAATCTCTTGTTACCAATCTCTATCTTTAATAAATAATGAAATAATTAATTTGAATGATTATATTTCAAACAACAAAGAATTCAATAATCTACTTGATTTACAAATTAAAGAATTAAATGATGAACAAAAGATTTCAAAAGGGATTAAAAAGATAGGCAATATAAAAGATTGTATATCTAAGGAAGTGAAAAATCAGTATGAATTAAACCCATATCCTAGATGGAGATATAATTCATATGCCAAAGAAAACAAATTAAACTTTTTATCAGTTATTAATTCTGAAATTCATCCAAATGCAATTAAATCTGATTCAGCTCAATTAAAAAATAAAAAAACAAATATACTTATAGCTGGTTGTGGAACGGGAATTCAAATACTTGAAGCATCTCGATATAGTAATTGTGAAATAACAGCAATCGATTTAAGCAATTCAAGTATCTCATATGCCAAGAGAAAGGTCGATGAATATGGATTGAAAAATGTCGATTTTATAGAAATGGATTTACTTGAATTAAAATCACTAAATAAAAGATTTGATTTAATAGAATGTTCAGGTGTTCTTCACCATATGAATGATCCTAACGAGGGATTATCAAATCTGTTTGAGGTATTGGAAGCTAAAGGTTTTTTAAAGTTAGGTTTCTACAGCAAATATGCAAGAAAAGAAATACTAAAAGCAAGAGAAATAATAAAAGGAAAAGATATTAAACCAAGCGTTGATGAAATAAGAAGCTTCAGAAATGACGTTCTTAATGGAGAAATAAAAGAGTTAAATGAAATAACTAATTGGTCAGATTTCTACTCAACATCAATGTGTAGAGATCTCTGCTTTCATAGTCACGAAAATTGTTACTCGTTAATTGAAATCAAAGAGATGTTAAAAGTATCTAATCTGGAATTCCTAGGTTTTACACTTTCAAAAGATATAAAAGATAAATATCAGATAGATCACAAAGATATAGACTCTTTAAAAGATTTAGATTTATGGGATAAATTTGAAAAATCAAATCCTAATTCTTTTAGAGAAATGTATCAATTCTGGTCTAGAAAATCAATTAAATAGTTGTTCTTCCAATCCTGGAATAAACATTTTACATAGAGTGAAGATAAATAATATTGCAAGAACATTACCTAGCATTGCTATTGCAAAGCGAATTCTCAGATCCTTAGCAAATGGTAATAGGTTTTCCCAAAGTTGTAATAATGGTCCGCCTGCCATTGGATATTAATGTTTAATTACTAATAGCTTACATTGGGACTACCTTATTGGCTACATAAAAACCAAGATTTAAAGTAAAAAGATTCTATCAATATCTTCTACTTTAATTTGCTTCTCATAAAAAATAGAAGTATCAACCCTATCAATATTAGGGCTACAGGATAAAGAAATACAAATAATATATCTGTTAATTTTTCTGGTCTGTTCACAATAAATAAACCTACTATAAAAATTATTATTGGCAAAAGGATAAGTGATTTTATGAATAGGCCTTCATTCCATTTTTTAATCACGTTATCTTCAACTAATAAAGTTTCCAATTTATCCTTTAAAACTTCATCATTAAAATCAGACTGTTCACTCATAAGATTTTATTACTACTAATACAGGTTAAAAATATAATATACTAATTTTTTATTACTATATAGTTTTGATCTGTTTCATTACTATTCAACAAAGATGAATCACTTTAATTATATAGATTTATTTGGTTTTTCAGCTGCTTTCCTAACTACCATATCTTTTTTACCCCAGCTATATAAGACTTGGAGAACAAAATCAGCTGATGATATTTCATTAATTATGTTGATTCTATTTATAACAGGTCTTATTTGTTGGATTATTTACGGTCTAAAAATTCATTCAATTCCTATTCTAGTTGCCAATGTTGTTACCTTTATTTTTAATTTTTCGATTTTAATTTTAAAGCTTAGTTATAATAAAAAAAATAAGAAGTAGATTCTTTTATATATATTAAATTATTTTTTTTTAGCTTCTTTACAAGCTATAGTTAATTCAGAATTAAACTAATTAAATGTCAGGAGAAGAGCTTCAACTTATTGGCAGATCTTTAGCTCTGCATCCACCTGTAATGATAATCACACTTGGTTTATTTATGTACATTAGAGGCAAAGCTATTGCAGGTAGTAATCCAACGAAGAAAGTTACTCCCTTTTTCCCATTTAGAAACGTCTGAAAATATAATTAATTTTAAAGAGCTTTAAATCACAATATATTGTTGAATTAACTTTTAGCCAAATGGGTTAGTATTCATAAGTGGTCCTACAAATAAAAATTCCATAACCGCCCCAGTTATTGCAACTGGGAAAACCCAAATAGACATAAATCTAATTCCCATAAATTTCATTCCTCCTTTCCCTGCAAATGCATCTTTAGTCATTGTGTACACAGTTTCAGTATCTTTAACTGTGTATGTACTTTCTCCAGGGTTAGAGTAAGGCTGTGCAAAATTCAAGTTATTAATTAGATTTCTGACTTTGTTATGAAAAACTATGGGCCAAACCCATAAGAAGAATATACGACTTGCAAATGCAAAAGTATCAGATTGAGGAATACCTAATTGCTGATTAGCTTTATCCTTCGGGAAAGCATCCTCGATAATAGATGAAATTAAATTTTGATCTGTTGGAAATAATTCTTTTTCATAAACTTCTTTTGATTGATTATCTACTGAGACAATATCAGCATCTTTATTTTCTAAAACAGCCGTTGAGCTATTATTTGCATTCAGATTTGATTCCTGACTTTCCATGACAATCTTTTTTCTTTTAAGATTATAAGCTTTATAAGTTGCTTTTGATTAAAGAAATATATAATTTAAAAATTATCAATAGAAATTTAAAGATATCCTTTTATTCCATAAAAAAAAGGCCCATCAAAAAATAAGCCTTTTTTAATTTTGATTCTAATTTTATGCGTTTATTACACCACGGCGGATAAATTGCATAGCAAAGATTGCTCCAAGGAAAAACACTGTTGGAATTCCTAATGCATTCACGGCCAAAGTTCTAACTGTAAATACAGGGTATCCATCTGATGGTCTACCTTTATCTGCAACGATTGCTGTATCTTCCCAAACCTGCTGGTTTTGAATAGTAGGACCATTATCCCAGACAAATACTCCCCATCTTCTCAACCAATAATCAGTAAAGGCAACTGAAAAAATGACTGGTGTTAGTACCAAGAGTAATTTGAGGTTGATCATCCATCTATATATTTATCCAATAAATCTTGGCATATGAGAGCCAAAAAGGCTGATTGATTGATTGACCTTATGAATTCTGTAACAAATTGGGGCGAATTTAGAAGCTTTAATAACTCTCTAAGTTGACTCGCTTTACTTCTGATATTGTGGAGCCATTGCCCTAAAAGGCGTAAATTAATTGGTTTAATTTATGGAATTCGGTTTTAAAGAAATTCTTTTCGGATTAGCTGGCGTAAGCATGATTGCTTGGGCTGGGGTAATCGGTCTCTGGCATACACATATGTTTCCAAGATTTTTCAGGGAAGATTCAAGTCGAATTAATAACACCTCTCCTATAACTTCTGAGGCTCAGTCAGCTCCTGAAAAAAATGGAACTAATAAGCCTTGGTTCCTTGATGATGAAGGCGGCACTCTTACACCTCAGACAGCCTTAGGAGCAATAGGTCTCAGCGATAGAGGAAAATACAGTAAAAAATCTTTTGTAGTTGCTGATTTCAATCCTGTTGAAGCTGGTTATGGAGTTAATAGGCTTTATACTTCTGTTTTAATTGGTTTAGCTATTAGTACTTTTGTAATAATTTCCTTTGGACTTCAAAGTGGATTTGGAATGATGGGACCAAACTTATAAAAAATATAAATTGAAAAAAAGATAGAGCTAGTCAAAAATTTAAATTCTCTAAGTGACCAATTGGCTTTAATACAAGCAATAAAATGTTTTCAGATAAAGATCTTTAAAAAGGTTATTTTTTACTAATTTATAAATTTTTTCTCTTCAGCTAATTAAAAGTAGATAGCAATTAATTTTTTATTCTAGTATTTCTGAAGAGTTCTCCTTGAAAATCCTTTTGAGCACTACATTTTAAAATCATCATTAACATCGGAAACAATCTTAGAAATTAGTTTCCTAGAAAGAAGAGCAGTAAATATTGACTTATTGATGTATCAAAAATCAATATTCAATAGACAAGAAAATTTAAAAAAAACCAAATTCACTCTAAATGTGCAAAGCTGCTTTAAAATATTCTTGATTTTAAATTGCTCCATGACTGTAGGAATCTACTTTGCTACAACGACAGGTAAAACCGAAGATATAGCGGAAAGGCTTCACGGCTTACTTGACTCTGCTGAAGGTCCTAAGGATATTTCAGATGTCGATGACCTTAGTGAATTAGCTGGACATGATGGGGTTATTTGTGGAATCCCTACATGGAACACCGGTGCTGACTCTGAGAGATCAGGAACTGCTTGGGACTCAATCCTTGAAGACATTGGAGAACTTGATCTCAGTGGTAAGAAAGTCGCAATTTTTGGTTTAGGTGATTCCTCTACTTATACCGAAAACTATTGTGATGCAATGGAAGAACTTCATAGGTACTTCCAGCAAGCAGGCGCTTCAATGGTTGGATACACAGCAAAATCTGATTACACTTTTGATGAATCAAAAAGTGTAGTTGGAGAAGAATTCTGTGGATTACCTCTTGACGAAGACAGCGAATCAGACATGACTGATGAAAGGCTTTCAGGATGGGCTGAAAAACTTAAAGGCGAAATGTTTTAAGCCTTAAACAAAAATTTTTTGATCTTCCTGAGTTACCACTTAGGAAGATTTTTTTTGCATTTTTGATGAGATTACGAATATCCCTAAACAAGTCATTTTTTAAAGCTATTTAAAAAATAGCCCCAAAGGGTCCGATAATATCTTAATGTTTTCTTTATGAACTCAAGTAATTGCTCAGATCAAAACGTTTCAATAAACGTAAATCTCTCTTTAAAAGATGAGACTTTGCGGATATTGATAGAAATGGCAGATGATATGGGCGCAAGTCTTGAGGATGTCATAAGCTCAATAACTGAAGACTCGGTAATTGATCTGGAGAGGCTGCAGGATGATTTAGGGATTGTAATCATCCCAGAGAAATGTAGCAAGCAAGATTTAATAAATTCGATTCAATAGAAATTGAACGCTTGTTTTAAATCTTTCATTACTAGTATTTATCAAATTAGAAATAACACAAATTTTTTTTTAAATATAACAAGTCTTTCAATAAATTCCGTTCATCTTTTATCAAGACTTAAAAAAGTAGTTTCTGAGAACTTTAATAAAATATATTTCTTACTTCCAAACCACTTCTCTTCTCATTCTTAAGTCCACCTGAAACATTTAACTGAGTCAAAGATTTTTTTAAACTTTTCAATTAATTTTGAAAGTCTGCAGAGATTTTTGTATCTAAGCCTTTATTAAGCCAGTTAAGAACTCGTTCTGCAAAAACTTTGTTGGTAGCTTTTTTTTCAAACCAATCCCTACAATTTCTTCTTTTAATTTCTGAGATTGATTTTGTTGCTTTTATCAAACCTTTAATATCATTGGGGTTCACTAAAAAACCATTAAATCCATCTTCGATTAATTCACCAGGTCCTCCAAGATCATATGCAATCACTGGTACGCCACAAGCCATCGCTTCAACGATAACGTTACCGTAAGCTTCATTCCATTTAGGGGTATTTATCAAAGCTCTGCATCGTCCTAATTGCTCCTGAAATTTATTCGTCGGAAGAAAGCCTCGCCACTCAATAATTCCTTTTGTATAAGTATTTTCAATTTCTGACGCATATTCTTTGTCTTCAATAAGTCCCCAAACCAATAATTTTTCATCTAAATCTTTCGCAACTTTTACGGCATCTTCCAAACCTTTTTCTGGTGCAATTCTTCCAGCCCAACCTAATGGCCCATTCTCTTTTTCATTGAATAAATAGTTTTCCATGTCAAACCCATTTCCAACAATAATTGGATCAGTTTTTAAAGAATAATCTTGTGATTGTCTTGCTGTATGAAAAGCCAACTGAAAAGGATATAATTGACTTATTTGACTAATAATTTCTTTCATTATTATTGATTCTGCACCCATACTAATTAAATGAAATATTTTAATTCCTTGTATTTTTGTTAACCATAAAGGAAGCCAATCATAGGCAAAGTTAATAACTGCGTCGGATTGGTTTGCTAGGTCAATCGCAGTTTCCCATAACTTCGGCAAAACACTATTAGAGGGAATTAAAACAGGATCTGTTTTCTTCTGATGTTGCCAACTAGGTTGATCAATTCCGTCTATTAATCTTATTTCAACTAATTCACTTTCAAAGGGTAATTTTGAACCTTTAGGTGCAATTAAAATAATTTCATGACCTAATGAAATTAATCCTTTAATAAGAGAAACAATAGTAAGTTCAACTCCTCCACCTTTGCCACTGCCTAGATAACCTATAGGTGTGCTTACAAGAATCAGTTTTAATTGTTTATTTATCACTTAAATTACCCCTCTTCTATTAATTCATTATTAATTTTATTCCCCCAGAATCTTCTCCTCTGACTTACAAATAGTACTGATATTAAAACTAAAACCACTCCAATCCACTGAAGGATGAAGAGTCTCTCTCCCAACCAAATTCCTCCCGTAATCAAAGCGAAAACTGGTGTTAAAAATGCAAGGGTACTAAAACTTGTTAATTCTTTACTACTTGCAAACCAAAAGAACAATCCATAGGCCAGTGCGCTACCAAACAAACTTGAGTAAGACATCAACGTCCATTCAAAAGCAGACCAATCTGGAAATAATGGCCAATTTTTATCAAACACATGCCAAACGAGAAGAGGAATACTTCCTAAAACCATATGCCAACCTGTTACGGCAACAGGATCACTGTTTTTGCAAGCGAATCGAATAAGAACGGTTCCTAAAGCCATTGAGGTTGCTGCGCATATCATCCATACTTCTCCATGGCTTAAGAAATTATTTCCTGACTCAAATTTGCCAAGTAAAAACCAATTCCCAAGCAACTCAGTAGGAACTCCAAGACAAATTATTCCAACCAAGCCAAGAACTAATCCAATCCATCCAATTGGATTTATTGCATCTCCAAACAAAATTCTGGCTAATAGAGCAACCATTAAAGGTTGGGAATCGATAAGAACAGAACCCAATCCTGCTCCAGTTTCCATTAAACCTTTGGCTAGAAAAATCTGAAAAAGGGTTGCGTCAATCAAAGTAAATACTAAAAACCACACCAAATCATCTTTTGAAATATTCCAACTCCTCTTCAGAAAAGGTACGGTAGCCAAAACCACTAGGCCTGCAGGCAAAAGCCTTAGTGAGGCAACAATCTCAGGTCCTGCTGCTTTAACTAAAGGAGCCATAGCCGCCATTGAGGTACCCCAAAGAGCGAAAGGCAAAATCATCAAAAACCAATTCCAAATGACAAACATAAGGTCAGAAAGCAATCTCCTTTTTAAGATCAATAAAGTTATGCATAATTTGAATGATTTGGCCCTTGAGACGCAAATCCAAAAAAAGGATGGCACGAATCTGTATTGAAGGTCCTATCAATGCAGAAACTCGAAAGAATGTACTAAAAGCATTAAAGCAAATTGAGGAGAGAGAGTTCCCAGCTCTACTACTTCGCATTGATAGTCCTGGAGGAACAGTCGGTGATAGCCAAGAAATCCATAGTGCTCTATTGAGACTAAGAGAGAAAGGTTGTCATGTTGTAGCTAGTTTTGGCAATATCTCAGCCTCTGGAGGGGTTTATATTGGAGTAGGTGCTGAAAAAATTGTTGCAAACCCAGGAACAATAACAGGCTCTATTGGTGTGATTTTAAGAGGGAACAACCTCTCTAAGCTATTAGAGAAGGTTGGTATTAAATTTGAGACTGTAAAAAGTGGAATTTATAAAGACATCCTTTCTCCTGATCGTTCTTTATCAGAAGAAGAGAGAGCACTCCTTCAATCTCTAATTGATAGCAGTTATGAACAATTTGTGTTAGCAGTTTCTAAAGGAAGAAATTTAACAACAGAAGTTGTTAAAAGTTTTGCAGATGGAAGAGTTTTCACTGGAGAGCAAGCCAAAGAATTTGGCCTCGTGGATGAAATTGGTGATGAAAATGATGCAAAATTGCTTGCAATAAAAATTGCGAACCTAGATGAAAAAACAAAGCCAATTACCTTTGGTAAAACCAAAAAGAAATTATTAGGTTTTTTACCGGGAGGAAAATTAATTCATAATCTTCTGAACTCATTAAATCTAGAGTTGGAGGGGAATGGGCAAATTCTTTGGCTATACAAGCCATAAGCTATGAATCTTCAAAATGAATTCAATTACCTATCTGCATTGAGGGGTGCAACAACTTCTGAACACAATTCTGTCGAGTCAATTACTTATGCAGTAGAGGAATTGCTAGTTGAATTAGTCTCCAGAAATAATTTGATCCCAGATCAAATTATTTCTGTTACTTTCTCCGTAACCAAAGACTTAGATGCTTGTTTCCCCGCCTCTATTGCTAGAAGAAAAGCAGGTTGGGAAAAAATCGCCCTTTTAGACTGCCAACAAATGTTTGTTAAAGACGACTTGTCAAAATGTATTCGTCTTCTCGCTTACGTTTCTCTACCAAATGAGCAAACACCTCAAAACCCTTATCTAGGTAAAGCAAAAAATTTGCGCCCAGACCGATAAATCCAGTTTTTTTTCCAACAACGACCTATATTTAAATAGGTTTACATAAATACACTTGAATAATATTCAAGTGATAAATATCTTTCAACCAAAATAAGTCATGTTCAAAAAGCAATCTTTGCCAATTGTAAAAACAGTTTGTTTTATTGGATTCTCAGCAGTTTTGTTTAGTGCAGAAGCTTTTAACTTAGCTCCAAAATCTTTTGCGTCTCCAGGTTTTTTTGAATACCAATGGTACCCAGAGGAAGGTTATAAAAAGCTTAGATACCTTCAATCCTCATCAGAAAGACTTGATAGAGCAACTTATTACTTTTTTCTTAGAGGTAAAGAAAGAAAAGCTGATATCAGCAAATTGACTCTTAGAGTCCCTGATTATTTTGAAGCGAAAATCAAACCTGAGAAATTAAGTTTATGCAAAGTAAATGTTGGTTCATATACTTCAAGAACTAGATGTCTAGAAAATGTTCCATCTGAAATAAAAATAAATGAGAACCAAACTTCTATTGATATCTCCCCAGAGAAACCAATACCATTAAACAAAGATTCTTACGCAGTGGTAATGAAGATTTTCAATCCAAGAAAAAGAGGAATGTTTCAATTCCAGGCTTTTTCTCAGAATGTTGGAGAAATCGACATCTCAACATATTTAGGGACTTGGAACATAGACGTACAGTGAACTGATAAATTAACATTAATATCTAATCCAATACGAGCATAAATAGAAATGACAAAAAGGACCTTTGGAGGAACTAGTAGAAAAAGAAAAAGAGTTTCTGGATTTAGAGTGAGAATGAGATCTCATACTGGACGGAGAGTTTTAAGAACTCGAAGGAAGCGAGGTAGAGCTCGTTTAACTGTCTAAAAATAAACTATTCATAAATAAAGATACTTACTAAGGAAAGTTTCTTCTAATGGTTTTGCCAAAACACATGAGACTCAAAGGTCATAAATGTTTTGACTTTATATATAAAGAGGGCTCAAGGTTCTACAGCCCCTCAATGGTTCTTAGAGTTATAAATCCAAACACAAAACTGCATTTAACAGGAAATAACTCACAGACCAAGCCCTCTGTAAAATGTGCAATATCCATAAGCAATAAAGTAAGTAAAAAATCAGTTACTAGAAATAAGCTTCGACGGTTATTCCACCATCATTTGTCTTATAGACTTTCTAAAATGATTATTGAAAAAGAGGTTTGGGCTTTTATTTCCTTGAAACCCTCTTGTATGAAAAATTCCAATAGCAATTTGCTTAAAGAATGTGACAAACTACTTATTAAGGCTGGATTAACAAAATGACAATTAGTCCAAACGAAGACATTTTTTACGAAGGTGGTCCTGCCAGTAGCGACCTAATCATCAACTTATTGGCTGGCATAACACTTATAGGTCTACCCTTTACTTTCGGAGCTTTAGTTAGAGCCTTGTGGGTTAGATACAAAATAACGACTCGTAGAATATCTGTTACTGGTGGCTGGCTAGGTAGAGATAAAACTCAAGTTGTGTATAGTCAAATAACTGAAATCAGAGCCATACCAAGAGGTTTAGGATCTTACGGAGATATGGTTTTAGTCCTTAAAGACGGAGCTCGCCTTGAAATGAGATCACTCCCAAACTTCCGAGAAACAGAATCTTACATCCTTGAAAAAATCAAAAAATCACCTTCCAATAAACTTGATAAAGATGTTCAAGGCTTTTCAAACTAATGAGCCCTCACAAATATGTGAGACAAGAACACATTCTCTAAGGCAAACTGGCCTAACAACCTCAACCTTTCTCTCTTAAAAACCGTGATCGGGTACATCTCAGACAATCTACTTATCCCGATCCTAGATTTTTTCTACGGATTAGTTCCAAGTTATGGACTAGCGATTGTCGCATTAACCATAGTTATTCGCTTAGCACTTTTCCCTCTTAGCGCTGGATCCATTAGAAGCGCAAGAAGGATGAAAATAGCTCAACCTGTCATGCAAAAAAGACAAGCTGAGATCAAAAGCCGCTACGCAAGCAATCCTCAAAAGCAACAGGAAGAATTAGGGAAATTAATGGGTGAATTCGGAAGTCCACTAGCTGGCTGCCTTCCCCTTTTAGTCCAAATGCCTATCTTGTTTGCATTATTCGCAACTTTGAGAGGTTCACCTTTTGCTGATGTTCCATATCTTGTTAACATCAAAGTTCTGCCATCAGACCAAATAGCTGCTGTAGAGCCCAAACCTTTCAAAACAGCCAAACATTCTATATTTATTACTGAGAAGAATCATTTCCCTGTTATTGCAGCTCTTCCAGGTGGCACAAAAATTGGTTCAGGTGACTCAGTTAAAATTAATTTGCAAACTTTGAACGGAGATTCATATGTCAACGAGTTGAAGAAATATGAAAGCGGATCAAAATTTTCTCCTTCTTGGAAAGTCACAAAAGGCGAAGACATTGTAAAAGTATCTTCTGATGGGATAGTAAATGCACTAAGTCCTGGTGATGCTACTGTCGAAGCGAAGATCCCTGGTTTAGCCGCTAAAAGCGGATTCTTATTTATAAAAGCTTTAGGAAATGTTGGCTTTTATGTAGATGGTTCAATCCATTGGGATATTGCAATTCTAGTAGCAGGTTTCGGATTAACACTCGTTATTTCTCAGGTACTCTCTGGAAGGGGAATGCCTGTAAATAAACAACAATCAACTGCAAATAAAATAACACCAGTAATGATTACTGGTATGTTTTTATTCTTCCCTTTGCCAGCTGGTGTTTTACTCTATATGGTCATTGCAAATATATTCCAAGGATTACAAACATTTCTGCTTAGCAGAGAATCCCTACCAGATAATCTACAAAAAATACTTGATGATCAACTTAAACAGCAGGATAACCCCTCAATCTCTGTTACTTCAGAAGTAATATCTGATTCCGATAGATTACCCTTTGAACCAAAAAGTAATAAATAACTTTAGAGCAACTTATTATATAAATTCAGCCTTATCTAGAATAAATCTATAACTGATGTCTAATTGGGACGAACAACTTGATCTATTAATTAGAGCGCGAACTCCCATTATTTGGATAAGGAGTAATGAGGAAGAAAGAGTTGAAACTCTTTTAAAAAATTCCACTAAAAGGCTTTCTCCAAGAAGACTTGCGACTTGGGATTACATAGATGGAATTAGTAATATTCTAAATTCTAATAATCTAGGATCAAGGCAACCAATGGCAGTCCTTGAATGGCTTAAAAAACTGGATGAAAGTTCTCCAACCATACTCTTATTAAAAGATTTTCACCATTTCTGTGAAGATCCTGGCATTCTAAGAATGCTAAAAAATTTAACCATTAATCTTCGCTCAAGGCCTCATTCAATAATTATCAGTTCTGGATTATGGAGCCCCTCGAATGATTTAGAAGAAGACCTAACTATTCTTGATCTTCCCCTACCCAAGGAAAATGAAATCAAGACACTTTTATCAAATATTGCTGAAGCTAGTAATTCTCAATTAGACGACGAAGTTCTAAAAGAACTTACAAATGCATGTGGAGGGCTAAGTGAATCAAGGATCCGTAAAGTAGCAGCTAGAGCTCTTGCGCAAAGAGGTCAAATTGGTAAAGAAGATTTACTAGAAGTACTGGAAGAGAAACGCCAATCTATTGCTCGTAGTGAAGTACTTGAATATTGCAAAACAAATAAGTCTCCAAATGATGTTGGTGGTTTACAAGTATTGAAAGATTGGTTGAAGCAAAGGAAACAAGCCTTCTCAGAAGAAGCAAAAGATTTTGGATTGCCTTTACCTAAAGGGGTTTTGCTGGTTGGTCCTCAAGGGACAGGGAAAACACTTGTAGCGAAGGCAATAGCAAATAGCTGGTCTATGCCATTGTTAAGACTTGATGTAGGAAGATTATTTGCTGGTCTAGTGGGAGCCAGTGAAGCAAGAACAAGAGAGACCATTCAACGAGCTGAAGCTATGGCACCTTGTATTTTATGGATTGACGAAATTGACAAAGCTTTTGGCGGAGATGGAAGAAGTGATGGAGGAACAAGTCAAAGAGTGCTTGCAAATATCCTCACTTGGATGTCAGAAAAAACTTCTTCTGTTTTTCTTGTGGCCACTGCAAATGGAATAGACAAGCTTCCTGCTGAACTACTGAGGAAAGGAAGATTTGATGAAATTTTCATGCTGGAATTACCCTCTAGAAATGAAAGACATAGCATTCTTGAACTTCATCTTCAAAAACGAAGACCTAATTTAAATATTGACTTAAATGCAGCTGTCGATAGAACAGAGGGATTCTCTGGTGCAGAATTAGAACAAGCCGTTATAGAGGCAATGTACTTTGCCTTTGCAGAGAGAAGAGAGCTTGTAGAGGGTGATTTAATTCTTGCTACAAGTCAACTAGTTCCTCTTTCTAGAACGGCAAGAGAACAACTTGAATCTCTAAGAGAATGGGCTTCTAGCGGAAGGGCAAGAGCTTCCTCACCAAAACTTTTTTAGGATTCTCTTATTATTTTTATTAATCAAAAAAATCCTTTATTAAGAAGAAATTATCAAGCGTGATTATTTTTATGAACAATTAACGATTAGGCTAAATGCAATTCAATATTTAGATAGTGATAGATCAGAGACTGCTCAGAGAAAATCCAAATTTAATTGCGGAAGGGCTTGAATCAAGAGGAATGGATGTTGATTTAGGAGCTCTTCAAAAATTCTGCAAAGATCTAAAAGAGCTTGAAGAAAAGCGAAATTCTTTGCAAGCTCAGGGGAATTCAATTGGGAAAGAGGTTGGACAAAAAATAAACCAAGGTCTTTCACAAGACTCTAAAGAGATTTCAAATCTTCGAATGAAGGGAAATCAAATCAAAAAACAAGTTGGCATTATTGAAGAGGAAGAAAAATCGCTTTCAAAAAAATTAAATGAACAATTACTTTGTCTACCTAACCTTCCAGGGAAGGATTCTCTTAAAGGAAAAAACGAAAAAGATAATAAGGAAATAAGAAGATGGGGAGAACCTATCTCAGGAAATAATTTAAAAGAACATTGGGAAATTGCTAATCAATTAAACCTCTGGGATAGTGAGAGATCCTCAGTAATAGCAAAAAGTCGATTTGTGACCCTTTTTAAACAAGCTGCAAAACTTGAGAGATCACTTATAAATTTCATGCTTGATTTACATGTTAAGAAAGGATATTTAGAAGTTCTTCCTCCAGCTCTTGTAAACACAGCTAGTCTTACTGGCTCTGGTCAGCTACCAAAATTTGCAGAAGAAAGTTTTCGATGTGCTGATGATGATTTATGGCTGACTCCTACTGCTGAAGTTCCAATAACATCTCTCCATCGTGGAGAAATCATCCCTAAAGATTTGCTGCCATTAAGATACGTTGCATACAGCCCCTGTTTCAGAAGAGAAGCGGGCAGTTACGGTAGGGATACGAGAGGTCTAATCAGGCTTCATCAATTTAACAAGGTCGAGCTATACTGGTTTTGTGCTCCAGAAAAATCAGAAGAAGCTTTAGAACAAATCACCTTAGATGCAGAATCTGTACTTCAAGGACTTGAACTGCCCTATCGAGTAATTCAGCTTTGCACTGGAGACTTAGGCTTCTCAGCGAAAAAAACTTATGATTTGGAGGTTTGGTTACCAGGTGCTAGTACTTATAGAGAAATATCTAGTTGCAGTAATTGTGGAGATTTTCAAGCTAGACGTTCCTCAATAAGAACAAAAGATAACAATAAAAAAAATATACTTTTGCATACTTTAAATGGAAGCGGATTGGCGATAGGACGCACTATGGCTGCAATTTTGGAAAATGGTCAACAATCTGATGGAAGTATCAATTTGCCAAAAGCCTTAATACCTTACTTCGGTTCGAACAAATTACAGCCAGAATAACCCCATCAAAATCTAATTAATGAACGTTCTCTTATCTATAGCTGTACTTGGCCTTCTAATTTTTTTTCATGAGGCTGGTCATTTTTTAGCAGCCGTACTTCAAAAAATTAAAGTCAGTGGTTTTTCAATTGGATTTGGACCAGCTATTTTAAAAAAGGAAATAAATGGAATTACTTACTCACTTAGATCCCTCCCTTTAGGTGGGTTCGTCTCCTTCCCTGATGAAGAAACAGATTCAATAGTCAAACCTAATGACCCCAATCTTTTAAAGAATAGACCAATTCACCAAAGAGCAATAGTTATTTCGGCGGGAGTTATCGCAAATTTATTACTTGCTTGGATTGTACTTATTGGCCAAGCAAGCTTTGTAGGAATTCCTAATCAACCTGAGCCAGGTGTGATAATAATGGGAATACAGCCAGATGAACCTGCATTTACATCAGGGTTAGTCGCTGGAGATCGAATAATGAGCGTTAACGGTCAAGCATTAGGCAGCGGCAAAGAGGGGATTATCAATTTAGTCAATATTATTCAGGAATCCTCTGGTAAAGAATTGATTTTCGAGAGAGTGAACGAAGGAGAAAGTGATACGGTTTCTATAATCCCCGCTGAAAATGAAGGGAATGGAAGAATAGGAGCTCAATTGCAACCAAATCTTCCAAATGATGTATCAAAAGCAAAAAACATTAGTGAAATAGTTGAGAGCTCAAATTCACAATTTTATGAATTACTTAGTCGAACAGTTATTGGGTATAAAAGTTTGATTACGAATTTCTCTTCAACTGCTCAACAACTAAGTGGTCCAGTGAAAATTGTTGAAATTGGCGCTCAGCTTTCAGAGCAAGGCGGCTCAGGTCTTGTACTTTTTTCTGCTTTGGTTTCAATTAATCTTGCAGTTCTTAACTCATTGCCATTGCCACTTCTTGATGGAGGTCAACTTCTTCTTCTAATTCTTGAAAGTATCCGTGGTAAACCAGTTCCTGAAAAAATTCAATTAGCTTTTATGCAATCTGGATTTGTTTTACTTGTCGGACTTAGTGTTGTTCTAATAATTCGTGATACAACGCAACTATCTTTAGTTCAGCAATTGGTTAACAGATAAGATAATAACCTCAAACTAAGGATGGAGTTTTAAGTTAAAAAAAATAGTTTGAAAATAAATTTCCTGCATTACCTTAAAACAATCAGTTCAGGAGTTAAAATGAAAACAAATGAACTAAATAAGCCCCTTAATGGCCAAAAAGTCAATGATAGCGCGTGATGTAAAGCGCAAAAAACTTGTAGAAAGATACGCAACCAAGCGTAAAACTCTTATTGATTCCTTCAAATCAGCAAAAGACCCTATGGAAAGACTAGAAATCCATAGAAAAATTCAAGCATTACCCAGGAATTGCGCACCAAATAGAATTAGAAATCGTTGTTGGGCAACAGGTAAACCAAGAGGAGTTTATAGAGATTTTGGCCTTTGCAGAAATCAACTTAGATCAAGAGCTCATAATGGAGAATTGCCAGGAGTTGTAAAATCAAGTTGGTAAAAACTAACAGAAATTTTATCCATACCAAGAAGTGGGAAAGATTATATCTCCCACTTTTTTTTTAGTTTTACAGGGTCAGTAATTGTGGTAAATGTTTCCTCTAGAAAACAAATATATCCAGATTTTTACTCAATTTGTCCCATCAAGTGTAAGAATGTATAAAGACAAAAAGCTATAAAGTCACGTGCAAGGTCAGACAAAATCCGTTTCCTTCGATGGTAGAGAGATAAAGCTCACTACAGGGAGATTTGCTCCACAGGCTGGTGGTTCAGTATTGATTGAATGTGGGGACACCTCCGTTCTCGTAACAGCAACAAGGTCAACAGGACGAGAGGGGGTTGATTTCCTACCTTTAATGTGCGACTACGAAGAAAGGCTATATGCAGCAGGAAGAATCCCAGGGAGCTTCATGCGTCGCGAAGGACGTCCTCCAGAGAGAGCAACTTTGATCTCAAGACTCATTGATCGTCCAATGAGACCTCTTTTCCCTGGTTGGATTAGAGACGATATCCAAATCGTAGCGACATGCCTTTCCTTAGATGAAAGAGTTCCAGCAGATGTTTTAGCTGTAACTGGAGCCTCCATGGCAACATTAATGGCAGGTATTCCTTTCCAGGGACCTATGGCAGCTGTTCGAGTTGGACTCTTAGGGGATGACTTTGTTCTTAATCCAAGTTATAGAGAAATAGAAAGAGGTGATCTTGATCTTGTAGTGGCTGGAACTCCAGATGGAGTAGTAATGGTTGAAGCAGGAGCCAATCAACTTTCAGAGCAAGACGTTATTGAAGCTATTGATTTTGGATACGAAGCCATAACTGAGTTAATAACTGCTCAAAAGGAAGTTTTAAAAGAATCAGGAATCAAACAAGAGATGCCTGAAGAGCCTGAAATTGATGATACAATTCCAAACTATCTAGATAAAAATTGTACAAAATCAATTAGCGAAGTTCTTAAAAACTTTGATCAAACAAAAGAAGAGAGAGATAATAAGATTGAAGAAATAAAGATAACTGTTTCTTCCAAAATAGATGGACTAAAAGATGATAATGCTGTTAAAAAATCTCTTTCTTCAAATAACAAAATATTAGACAATAGTTATAAAGCCTTAACCAAAAAGTTAATGAGAGATCAAATAATTAAGGAAGGGAAAAGGGTAGACGGAAGAGAATTAAATGAAGTCAGGGAAATTAACGCCGATGCTGCTGTTTTACCTAACAGAGTTCATGGATCAGCACTATTTCAAAGAGGATTAACTCAGGTTCTTTCTACAGCCACATTAGGAACTCCAAGTGATGCTCAGGAAATGGACGATTTAAACCCTAGTACTGATAAGACCTACATACATCACTATAACTTTCCACCTTACTCAGTTGGAGAGACGCGACCAATGAGAACTCCTGGTAGAAGAGAAGTTGGTCATGGAGCTTTAGCCGAAAGAGCATTGATTCCTGTACTACCAGCAAAAGATACTTTTCCTTATGTTCTGAGAGTTGTTAGTGAAGTCTTAAGTTCAAATGGCTCAACTTCAATGGCTTCAGTATGTGGAAGTACACTTGCACTGATGGATGCGGGAGTACCTTTAAAAGCTCCTGTAGGAGGAGCAGCTATGGGATTAATTAAAGAAGGAAAAGAAGTGAAAATACTGACTGATATTCAAGGAATAGAAGATTTTCTTGGTGATATGGATTTCAAAGTTGCAGGAACAGAAAAAGGGATTACTGCACTGCAAATGGATATGAAAATAACTGGGCTTCCAATAGAAACAATAGGAGATGCCATAAATCAAGCACTTCCAGCTAGAACTCACATATTAGGCAAAATGCTTGAGGCAATTGATACCCCTAATGACAATCTTTCTCCACATGCGCCAAGACTTTTAAGTTTTAGAATTGACCCAGAATTAATAGGAACAGTAATTGGACCAGGAGGAAGGACTATAAAAGGTATTACTGAAAGAACAAACACAAAAATAGATATTGAAGATGGAGGAATAGTTACTATTGCTTCTCATGATGGAGCCGCTGCAGAGGAAGCCCAAAGAATAATTGAAGGTCTAACAAGAAAAGTTCATGAAGGTGAGATCTTCTCAGGATCAATAACTAGGATTATCCCCATAGGTGCCTTTGTGGAAATCCTTCCTGGGAAAGAAGGAATGATTCATATTTCTCAATTATCCGAAGCTAGGGTAGAAAAAGTTGAAGATGTTGTCAAAGTGGGGGACCAAGTAACTGTAAGGGTAAGAGAAATAGACAATCGTGGACGAATTAATTTAACCCTAAGAGGTGTGCCTCAAAATGGCGGGATGAACAATTATCCTGAGCCAACTCCCACTCCTGTAGCCCCTCTTACTTAAGAATTAGATATTGTATTCAGGCATTTCCAAAGAGAAAAACTTCATAACTTGTTTACAAATCTTTTGATGTGATTTGCCGTGGCTTGCTATTAAACACCCTGACTGTGAATAATTTTGATTTTGATAAGTCAAACTTCTTCCATCTGCATGAGAAAAAGCTCCACCCGCTGCCTGAATAAGTGCATGAGGAGCAGCCATATCCCAATCCTTCGGAGAGGTTTTTCCAGATAGAGAGATATATATATCTGATTCTCCTCTCAAAATTGATGCAACTTTGCAACCGACACTACCTATTTTTTTTCTCTCAGCAAAACACAAGTTTGAAAGAAGATTTAAGAATTCTGGTTGTTGATGATTTTTGCTTGAAACGAGAATTAACTCAGATATTTCTATCCTCTCACTAAAAGAAACATGCTTCTTAAGACCATCACGATTTTCACACCATGCACCAATTCCAATAATTCCAACCCAAAGCTCATTTCTTTCAGGGATCAAAACTATGCCTATTTTTGGTCTGTTTTTACATAACAAAGCAAGATGAACTGCATAATTTTCTGAGCCTTCAATAAAGTCTTTTGTTCCATCCAATGGATCTAAAATCCAGATCCAGTCTTTATTATTATGTTTCAGGCCATCAATTTCTTCATGTGCTGTTTCTTCACTTAATATTTGCCATTGAACATGAGAAAATTTTTCTTTCAAACCAGATAAAAATAATTTATTAACAGCAAGATCTGCCTCTGAAACAGGACCATCAGCTTTATCCTTAACATTTAATTTTTTTTGAAAACCATACTCAGGATCTTTACCACGGGCATAAGCTATAAGAATATCTGCGGCAGCCCAGCTAAGCTCTCTAAGTTCATCTAATAAAGTCGATAACTCGACATTCTCTGGTAAAACAAAATCAATTGACATAATGAATTTAATTGATGATTACAAGCTTCAACAAACCAGAGAAGAACCTTCTCCAGGGACTCTTTATATAGTAGGGACACCTATAGGAAACCTTGGTGATCTGTCTCCTAGGGCAAAATCCCTTCTTAAGAAAGTATCACTAGTTGCATGTGAAGATACAAGAAGAAGTGGAAAACTCTTAAAAGTTATCGAATCCAGAGTACCTCTTCTTAGTTATCACAAACACAATATAAAAAGTCGACAATCTCATCTATTAGAAATTTTAAGCAAAAATGGAAGTATTGCTCTAATTAGTGATGCCGGGTTGCCAGGAATAAGTGATCCTGGAGAAGAACTTGTTCAGGCAGCAAGGTTAAATAATCATAAAATCGTTTGTATACCAGGACCATGTGCTGCAACTACCGCTCTTGTAACAAGCGGATTACCATCTCAAAGATTTTGCTTTGAAGGCTTTCTTCCTAAAAAACAAAGTATTAGAAAAAAACGACTAAAAAATATTGCCGAAGAAGATAGAACAACAATAATTTATGAATCACCCCATCAATTAGTAAAACTCTTAGAAGATCTGTCTACCATCTGTGGAAAAGAAAGGCCAATTCAAATTGGAAGAGAGCTTACAAAAATATATGAAGAATCAATTGGTGGAACAATTGAGGAAGCAATTAAATACTTTAATATTAACAAACCTAAAGGTGAATTCACTATAGTGCTTGGAGGTCAGCAAAAGCAAAATAAATACATAAGGATAAGTGAATCTGAGGCAATAAATAAACTTAATGTTTTGATTAAAAATGGGGAAAAATCTAATATTGCCGCACGAAAAGTTGCCGATGAGACAGGTTATGAGAAGAAATGGCTTTATTCAAAATTACATAAAAAACTTGACAAATAAACTTTTTCGTTTGATTCTTATAGAAGATTATCTTATAAGAACTAATTCTTTTAATGTTTTTTAGAATACAACTACTTGCCTTGAATATTGGTACCACAGTATTACTAATATTCTTTCTTTGCCTTGGCTCACAAAATCTATCTAAGAAATATAGCATTGATTTTATAATAAATAAAACTGTACTTCTTCCTATAGGTTTTTTAGTAGGAACTTCTTTTGGTTTTGGTTTATTATCTGGAGGATTAACATCAGTATTAATGGCAAGTAATAAAAATAATGATTAAGATTAATTCATTATTCGACTATTTATCCAAGGCAATTATTGAATCTTCAAGAATCAATCTAGTTATACCTTTTGAGACTAGATATGATTTAGAAACTTTAAAAACACTTGTATTTGGTATTTTGATAACACGTTGATTTCTTGAACAACTTCTTTTAGCAGAACGTTGATTAGGAAATAATAAAATAGCATTTCTTTTCAATTCATTCTCAGGCAAGAAACTCCACTCAGGAAGTTCTGAAATTGATTGCGACTCGAGTTCGACTTTTTTATCCACAATCATATAAACACTTTCGGGAAGAATTTCATGATTCTGTATCTCAATGTTTAAATTCTTTTTTTCCAAGTTGAAGTCATAGTTAGAGAGCAGAGGAGCTATTTCTTCGAAATTATTTTCAAGATCCTGATTACATTCACTGCTATTTATTTTTTCATCAACTGAACTAAAAGAGGCTGATTCTACTTTTAGATTTTTTGAGTCCTTAATTAAAAGATTTTTAATTTCATCTTCTATCTTCTTATCAAAAGTTTTATCTATATTTAAAAAATCATCAACTTCCTCAGTATTAGAATTAAAATCAACCTCATTATCTTCAAAGGCTAAGTTTTGATCTTTAACTAATTTATTATTTAATGATTTTTCATTTTTACTATTAATCTTTAATCTTTTTTCCTTAAGAATTCTATATTCACTACTTGATAATAAAGCCTTCACTGTTCTATTTATAGTATTAGAACTGCAACTGTATTTTTCCGCTATATCATTAGTATTTTGTCCAGCACGGTAGGCTTCAACAATTTCTATTTTTTGATCCTTTGCTAGCCTTTTAGACATCAGGGTCATTGGTTATATGCATCCAACATAAGACCTAAGCATGAAAAGTAGTGAAAATGATTTCATTCAAAAATCAGTTGCAGAAAAATTCAAAAGGCCAAAAAAAATAGATACTAACGAAGATCATTTCAGAAAGATCTTGAACTTGATGCCTGTTAGCAAGGTCTATTTTAAATACTGTTATCAGAAAACTATTGTTGGTCTGCTGAATTCTGCTTGTAGTGAGCTTCGTCAGTATGTAGTCTAAAATGGTCAATATTTCTGATTAGACCGCCCTAAGCATCTTTTCCGAATCTTCTAACAAGCTCCCTTAGCTCAGCTGGATAGAGCAACTGCCTTCTAAGCAGTGGGCCGCTGGTTCGAATCCAGCAGGGAGCGTACTCAAACTCAAGTGATAAAAGGGAGAAATCTTTTCAAAGTTAAAACTTCAGCTCAAGTTATAATCCCAATCAATAGATCCTTTATAAAATAAATAGATCTGATGAAGAGAAAAGCAGATCAAAAGCAAGAAGGATCTGAAGCACAAGTAGTCCCAGTTCCATTCGCTCTAGAGGAAATCGAAGAAAATATTAATATCAACAGAAATACAGCAAATAAACCTTCTCAAGAACAAATAATTAATCAAAAAGTACAGCAAGGAATTGCAGCACATAAAGAAGGAAAGCTTCAGGAAGCGGAGGGTATTTATCGGGCTATCTTGCAATCTCAGCCTTTGAACCCTGATGCCAACCATAATCTTGGCGTATTAGCAGTCTCCGTAAATAAAGCTGATGCGGCATTGCCACTGTTTAAAACTGCTCTCGCAGCCAATTCAAAAATAGAACAGTTTTGGCTTAGCTACATTGATGCACTTATCAAAGTAAAACAGACTGAATTAGCAAAGCAAGTTATTGAACAAGCGAAGAAGCATGGCTTAAAGGAAGAGAGATTAAATGCGTTTAAAATGCTTCTCAAACCTACAGCTGCAGAATTAAATAAATTATTGCTGGTATATCAAAACAAACAATTTGATGAAGCCGAAAAGTTGGCGAAATCCCTTTCCCAAAGGTTTCCCAAGCATCCATTTTCTTGGTTAATACTTGGCGCCTTACTCGAACAGACCGGCAGAATTGTTGAATCATTAGTTCCAATGCAAAAACATGTGGAACTAACACCACAAGATGCTCATGCTCATAGCAACTTAGGACTTACGCTACAAGCACTGGGTAGATGGAAAAAAGCTGAAGCAAGCTATAAGCAAGCAATAACATTGAAGCCTGACTTTGCGGAAGCTCACTGCAACTTGGGCGTCACACTTCAAGAACTAGGCAAATTGGAAGAAGCCGAAGCAAGCTATAAAAAAGCAATAACATTGAAGCCTAACTATGCCAAAGCTCATAGCAACTTAGGTGTCACGTTAAAAGAATTGGGCAAATGGGAAGAAGCCAACGCAAGCTATAAGAAAGCGATAGCTATGAACCCTGACCTTGCGGAAGCTCACAGCAACTTGGGGGATTTGCTAAAAGATTTGGGTAAATTCGAAGAGTCTGTTTCATTTCACCAACAAGCTTTTGCCAACCGTACTGGAATTCATCCAGTTGGAGACGAATCACTTGCTCCAGCAACTACTAATGTTTATATCGAAATAACTAATAAGTGTAATTTTCATTGTACGTTTTGCCCTTCTGACTCTCAAAAACGTCTCTTAGGGTTTATGGATTTAGAACTGGTTAAGCAACTGTACGAAGAGAATGCTAAGAAGAAATTAGCTAATATTGTCAATCTCCACCTAATGGGTGAGCCAACCTTGCACCCAGAATTGATTGAGATTTTAAAATTTGGATCATCAAAAAATGTAAGAACTAATTTAACAACCAATATCAGTACACTTGGATCTAAAAATATTTCAAAAATCCTTGATGCCTTATATGGAAAAATAACTGCTAGCCATATGAGCCCGACGGAAGAGACATATCATGTTCGAGGTGCAGTTGGTATTTCATGGGAGCGCTATATCGGTAATCTGCGCTTACTAGTACGTGAATATTTGAAACGTTTAGCGAAAGGGAATGCAACTAAAAATAAGATCGATATACGAGTCATGGTTACACAGAATACGGCGTCAAACGTGAGTATTATTGGATCTTCAAAAGAGGCTGGGGATATCCTAAAAGAATGGAATGATTTTGTCGCTAAAGTGGAAAATGAGCTAGGAATGTCTCCGTTTGAGCGCAAAGATCACGATGCTGATGATCTATTGCGAGGAAATAATTTTTCATCTACCTCTTACTCTTTGCAAAGAGGAATTAAACTGACCTTCTGGAAAGCATCTACATTTGCGAATACAAGGGTAAGTGATGACTTTAACTTAAAGCCAACAGAGCAAACGTCATACTGTCATCACCCTTTCAATGATGTTGGTGTTTTATGGAACGGAGACATAACACTATGCTGTCTTGACCATGATGGCCAACTAAAAGTAGGTAATGTTCGTGACTCTTCTATTGAAACCGTTATCCAGAATGAGGCATCACAAAAGCTACGTGCCAGTATGCTTGGTAAATTTTCCCTTCCATCTATCTGTCAAACTTGCCAAGAAAGACCTATTAAACATGAGGATACGAAAATCAAATAAGAAAGATATAACCGTCAGAGCTGTTAATAACAATTGCTACATAGTAACTTCTTGTATTACTTAAAAATGGAATAGTCGAAATAGTCATTGCTTTTGACCTAATGCCAAATTGATTACTAGTTTTTCTATCTCTATTGTTATACGAAGAATCAGCAGCTAATCCAGCTAGTGAAATTATTTGTCTAGCGCAGGCAGCAACACCACTTGATTGATTATTAATAAGTCCTTTTTGAATACCTTGTTCAAGATTCACGAGTAATTTTGCCACCATTTGCGGCCGCTCAAGATTGATCTCTTCAAAGTCTTGAACGATCAAATCCATTGACTTCGATGTTATTCGCCTCGCTTGCCGCCTACTTAAGCCGTATTGCTCGTCCATTTCGGTCGTTGTAACAGTGCAACTATGACCTTGAGCAAGCATCGAATCAGCTTCACCCATCCTTAATTCCTTCTCTTGTTTATTAGCTTTTTTCATATTCCAATTCGATGCAATATTGTTTTTTTGCTTTCTGGGGCCGCTTAAAACGCAAAAGGCACAATGAGTCTGAACTAATTATTTCCTTTTTTTATGGAGTTCGACTACTGCTTACGTTGAAGAGGACGAATTTATTTTGAAACTCAAAACTATAGTGCAAGGTATAATCATCATTAATAGATCCTTTTCAAAACAAATAATTTGACCAAGGGGAAAAGAAATCAAAAGCAACAAGGGTTTGAAGTCAAAACATTCACAGTGCCATTTGCTTTAGAAGAAATAAAAGAAAATATTTCTATTTCGACTAAAACTCCTTCTAAAGCTTATAAGGAACAAATAATTAAGCAAGCATTTAAATTTCATTCACAAGAGAATATTCCAGAAGCAGCAAAATATTATCAATATTTTATTAATCAAGGCTTCAAAGATTACAGAGTTTTTTCTAATTATGGAGTCATATTAAAAAATCTGGGCAACCTAAAAGACGCAGAATTATCTCAACGCAAAGCAATTGAACTCAAACCTGATTTCGCTGAAGCTCATTATAATCTAGGAAGCATATTGAAAGATCTTGACAAATTACAAGAGGCAGAATTATCCACTCGAAAAGCAATTAACATCAAACCTAATTTCACTGAAGCTTATAATAATCTAGGAAGCATATTGAAAGATCTTGGCAAATTACAAGACGCAGAATTATCCACTCGCAAAGCAATTCAAATAAATCCTAATTTCGCTGACGCTCATTATAATCTAGGAAGCATATTGAGAGATCTTGGCAAATTACAAGAGGCAGAATTATCCACTCGCAAAGCAATTGAAATAAATCCTATTTTTGCTCAAGCTTATAATAATCTAGGAAGCATATTGAAAGACCTTGGCAAATTACAAGACGCAGAATTATCCACTCGAAAAGCAATTAAAATAAATCCTAATTTCGCTCAGGCGCACAACAATCTAGGAAACATACTGAGAGATTTTGGCAAATTACAAGACGCAGAGTTATCTCAACGCAAAGCAATTGAACTCAAATCTGATTTCGCTGAGGCGCATTATAATCTAGGTACCATATTGAGAGAACTAGGTAAATTAAAAGAATCAGAAATCTTATACCTTAAAGCACTTGAACTGAAACCTGATTTAGCATTAGCTTACTATTATCTTTCTTTACTTAAATATTCTGACAAAAATGAATCATGGAAAGATCAACTCTTTTCTGAAAGTATATTAAATAACCAATCAGAAAAAGATCAAATTAATATTCACTTTGCAAGAGCAAATATTCTTCATAAGGAGAAAAAATACAAAGAAAGTTCTAAATGTCTACTATTAGCAAACAACTTACAACTCAATCTTAAACAAACCAACGCTGATGATTTAATCAAAAAATCAAAAATATTACTGATTGAATCTAATAAAAAAGAAATTAATCAAAAAGAAATCACAAAATCACCTGAGAGTATTTTCATTTTAGGTATGCATAGAAGTGGTACAACACTAGTGGAATCAATTATTAGCATGAATCAGGAAGTTTATGCTTTAGGAGATACTACAATATTCGAGGAATCTTTCATAGAAAGTAAAAAAAGTAATCAAGAATTGAATCTTACTGAATTATATTCTAGGAAAGTTAATAATATAATAAATGATTTTAAAATTACAACCAACAAATGTACATATAACTATCAATACTCAGGTATCATCGCAAGTCAAATACCTAATGCCAAAATCATTCACTGTTTTCGACATCCCTTAGATAATATTCTTTCACTTTATCGAACAAGCTTTTCAGGAAAAGATTATTTCTCTTCCCTGATTGATTGCGCAAGAATTTATTTAGATCAAGAAGAAATAATGACAGAATATAAAAATAGATTTCGATCAAAAATATATGACTTAAATTATGATTTATTAGTAACTGATCCCAATAAAGAAATTAAATCTTTGATCTCATGGTTAGGTTGGAAGTGGGACGATACATATCTTTCACCTCATTTAAATCAACGCTCAGTTTCAATTAATAGTAGTAGTAGTATTCAAGTTCGTTCCCTAATTAATTCGAAATCAATTGATGGATGGAAGAACTACAAAGATATGTTAAAACCAGCTATTAAAATTATTATTCAAAATCATAGATATCGAGACTTGATTTGTTAATCATATATTCTAATGGTTTGGTTATAAACCTAAGGAAACGAATCCTATTTAAAACATCTATTTGATTAGATTATTCAAAATTAAGAAGTCTATAAAACAAAATAATATTGAATACAAAACTATCACCATCTAAATAAAATGTTTTTTTAGAAAAATTTATTTAATTGTTAGGTATATTTACACCATTTAAAGGTTAGAATTTATAGTAGTAATTACAATAAGAAACTGGCTAGTGATTTTAAATAATTTACCTGAATAGTATTTAATCTAAGGCCTGCTCCCCCTTCACTTACGTATATAAATGTATAAAGAAGATCAGGATCCCATCCGATATCGATAAGTTGTTTTGAAATAGAGTAAATATGAAATCTATCATTTTTTTTAAAGACGACCTCTGATAAAACTGGTTCTACATTTCTAAAGATATTTAAATCTCTTATTACCTCACAAGAATCAGTTATGCAATAGAAATCTTTGTTTATATATCTTGAAAGAAATTTTACACCTTCTCCTGTTTTACTAATACATACTAACCCATTTGATATCTTTGAGGAAGCTATTAAACTAACACTTCTTGCCATCAAATCAGCTTGACCAAGTACATTATTATGAACATATTCTAAAGGGTTTAGGTTCTTATCTAGAATATATTTCATTGTTAAATCTATAATTGATCTCATGGTCTCTATGGATTCATATGGATATTTTCCCATAGCCGTTTCACCTGAAAGCATTAAACACGAAGCACCATCTAATACAGAGTTAGTAATATCATTACACTCTGCTTTTGTTGGATTAATTGATTCATGCATAGAATGTAACATCTCGGTAGCAACAATCACTGGGACACCTAACTTATTTGCTTCAGATATAATTTCTTTTTGAAGAATACCAATACTACTAGTATTGGTTTCTACCGATAAATCGCCTCTATCTATCATTATTGCAAATGATATTTTGAGGATTTCAGATAGATTTTTAATAGCTTTAGCATTCTCAATTTTAGCAATTACCTTAGGACGCCTCTCACCAATATATTTTTGAATGCTATTTAAATAATCAGCATTATCAACAAAGCTGATTCCAACAAAGTCGACTTTATTCTCACAGCAAAAGTCTAAGAAAAATTTATCTTTATCATTTAACTCTTTATCATAGAAGAAACTTTCTGGGATATTTATACCTTTACACTCTCGAAGCACTCCATCGCATTTTGTTATGAGAGTAATATATTTATTACCAACATCTTTAACATAGAATGAGATTCTTCCATCATCAGCATATATTTCCATTCCTTTCTTTGCCATATTAAACAAAATATTATTATTTATTTCATAAATAAATCTTGAGTCTAGAGAATTCTTATTGAAATCATTTGCGACTAAATATATGATTTGACCTTTCTTGAATTTTTCTTTACTTACTTTTGAAGTAGTCCTAATCTTCCTTCCCGGGATATCAACAATAATAGAACTTGATGGTGCAATCTGCCTTATATTATTTATAATATTCATATGCCATTCAATACTGTTATGAGATAAATTTAATCTGAATATTTTTACACCTAAATCGGATAATTTCCTAATGCTATTTTCCGTTATAGGACCAATAGTAGCTATTATTTTAGTCAATTTCCTAAATTATATCTTGTTTAGATAAATCATCTTCTATATGCTGTATAATTAAAAAATAGTGCACGGTATCAAGGTTTATTATAGATATATAAACTATATTAGCACTTACCTTAGAAATTATTTCTTTACTACTATTCCAAAAGTGCTTATCAGTAAGCTAAAAACCAAATTTATAACTGTAAGTAGAGTCTCTCAAAAGTTTAAATTTTATATCTATAAAATCATTTAATAGTAAATTTTCCTCACTCAATTGTTATGTGAGGAATCAGCAGCCAATTCAGCAAATGAAATTATTTGTTTTGCAGAACCAGTAATACCTCTTGATTGGTTATTAATAAGTCCTTTTTTGCATCCCCTGTTCAAGATTTACCAGTAATTTTGCCACCATCTGTGGCCGCTCAATATTGATTTCCTCAAAGTCTTGAACAATCAAGGCCATTGCCTTCATTGTGATTTGCCTCGCTTGCCGTCTACTTAAGACGTATTTTTCGGACATTTCAGTAGTTGTAACGGTGCAGCTATGACCTTTAGCAAGAAACGAAGCAGCTTAACTCGTTCTTAATTCCATCATTTTTTATTAGCTTTTTTCATATTCCAGCTCGATGCAATGTGGATTCAATTCCCTATGGGGGATGTGCAAACACAATGCCAAATCAGGAACCAAAGAAGGCATTAGATCCCAAGCTTGATTCTTTTCTATGGATTTTTATATAAAAGTGTTAATTGGTCAAAAATAGCAAATCTCCCAAGACATTTTTATCTCCCACCACTCAAAATGCTGTATATAATTTATCTATAAATGTTTGTTAACAGTAGTTTTTGTGAGCTAAATTTGTTTGCTTGTGACTTTTAGAACTATTATTTGATAATCAATATGAGAATTACATATCAGATACTAAAATACCTTGCAAAAGTTGCAATATGATGCCCACAAGCCCTTTAAGGAATTTAGTTACTGGTGGAGCTGGTTTTTTAGGTTCTCATTTAGTGGATCGATTAATAAAAAAAGGAGAACAAGTTATTTGCCTAGATAATTTTTTCACTGGAAGTAGACAAAATATAGATCATTTGATTGACCATCCACATTTTGAACTTATTCATCATGATGTAACTGAACCAATAAAGCTAGATGTAGATAGGATTTGGCATTTAGCCTGTCCAGCTTCACCTATTCACTATCAATTTAACCCTATAAAAACAGCTAAAACTAACTTCCTAGGTACTCATAACATGCTTGGCTTGGCTAAAAGAGTTGGAGCTAGAATATTATTCTCAAGCACTAGCGAAGTATATGGTGATCCAGACATACATCCTCAGACTGAAAACTATAGAGGCAATGTAAATCCAATAGGGATTAGAAGTTGCTATGACGAAGGCAAACGTGTAGCAGAATCATTATGTTTTGATTACATGAGAACACACAGAACAGAAATAAGAATTGCGAGAATATTTAACACTTATGGACCTAGAATGGCATTAAATGATGGTAGATTAATTAGTAATTTGTTAGTGCAATCAATAAACGGAGAGGATCTCACAATCTATGGAGATGGAAAACAGACTAGGAGCTTTTGTTTCGTTGATGATCTAATTGATGGTTTGATTTTATTAATGAATTCTTCTACTTGTGGGCCAATTAACTTTGGCAATCCTGAAGAATTATCTGTTCTAAGAATTGCAGAATTAATTAGATTAAAAGCAAAGATGAACATCGATCTAAAGTTTATGGCTAAACTCGAAGATGATCCATCAAGAAGAAAACCGGCAATTGAAGTTGCAAAAAAAGAGTTGAATTGGAGCCCAAAAATTAATTTTGATGAAGGTCTAGAAATCACGAAAAAATATTTTGAAGAAATATTGAAGTCACATCAGAATTGTTAAAAAGAACAAATAGTTATCTATAACCTTTATTTACAGAATATGATTTTAAAACTGTGCAGATTAAATTGGAACATATTCATGCTTTATCTTAACTTCTTTGTATCAAGTTTTTATAATTTGTTATACTATAAAACTGATTTATACTGTATTAGATTGGAATACTTAGCACTATATCTTTGATGACTGCCAACAAAACTTTTTATTTACTTTGGCTGGGTCAACTAATATCTAACTTTGGGACACAAATTAGTTTTTATGGTATCGGCTTATGGTTATTTTCTATGTCAGGAAATATAAAAGATTTTGCTTTAGTGGCTATTATTGTTCAGCTTGCAAGACTATCCTTTCTGCCATTTATAACAAAACTTATTAAAATATTTCCGAGAAAGAAACTAATGATTGCATCTTGCTTCTTTGGCGCTTTATGCACATTAGCTCTTGCATATCTTTTGTTTAATAATTCACTTACTTTCAATCTCTATTTATTATTGATTGTACAAGCTTTAGCAGCCATAGCAGATGCAATCATCATAATTTCTTTTTCATCTTTGATCCCAATACTGGTTAATAGTGCAGAAGAATTAAAGAAAGCGAATGGATTATTCGCATCAACCGATAATTTAATATTGACTATTTCTCCATTCCTGGGTAGCTGGTTCTTAGGACTATTTGGCATAAAAGGAATCCTACTATGTGATTGTTTTAGTTTCTTTTTAGCGATTACCTTTGTTTTACTTGCCCCATTTAGTTCGCAATTAGTAAGTAAAATTTCTGTTTTAAAGCAGAATAATACAAAATACATTTTTTCTTCTTACAAGATTTTTAAGAAAATGTGGAATGAAAGTAATAGTTTTTATTTTATTTTTGTCTTAACTATTACCATTTCATATTCATATGCTTCAACAGAGATTCTTTTCCCTGCTTGGATTTCAACAGCATATGGAACTAGTAGAATGGGTTATACACTTGTTACCGCTGTCATAGGATATATTTTAGGATTCACTTTTTGGAACTTTATTTCAGTTAATTTATTAAAGAAGACTTTATTTACATCGATCACTATACAAGCTTTAATTTTGATGGGTTCTGGTTTAAGTTTTTTTGAAAATAAAACAAATATTTGGATGTTATCAGTTTTTTTGTTTTCTCTTCTTCTTCCTATTGTTACCTCTAATATTCAACATTTTTGGTCTAATTTGACTCCAAAAAAATATCTCACAGATATCTTTGCTATTCGGTACGCAGGAGAATGGAGCTCAAGAATACTTTCATTTTTCTTTGTTTCTATTTTAGTAAATGATTTTATAGAGCCATTACTATTTCATCCAAATTTGCCAACTTGGATGAGGCTTTCTCTTGGGAATACAAATGGTAGAGAGATTGCTGTTTCTCTAGGCTTGATAGGATGGTTACTTTTTTTAGGAATGATCGTTTCACAACGAAGAAGGTGTAATCTTAAAAGGTCATGTAATTAATTTATGAGGGTTTTAATCCTAACTTCCAGTGGTGGCACGGCTCATGATTCTGCAGCATATGCCTTACGAAGTTGGGTTGAAAAATGGGATTCTAATAATGTTGTTCAGGTAGAGCATCTATTGGAAAATTCAGGACCTGTGATGCGTTCAAGTGTTAATGTTTATAATTGGATTCAAAAATTTTTTCCTTGGCTTCATCAAATTTATTGGAGATTAGTTGAGTTAGAAGATTTAGTTAAACTTGGTACAGTTATATTTGGCAGAGGTTATTATTTAAAAATAATAAAAAGGTTCAAACCAGATTTAATTATTTCAACTCATCCGCATATCAATAGGGGTCATTTTAACTTAGCAAAAAAAATAAGCAAAAATAATTTGAGAACAATCACATGTTGCACTGAACTAGATGGAGGTTTTGGGTTTAGTCGCAATTGGGTCTCTTGTAAAGCTGATAGGTTTTGGGCGTTAACAAATGAAGTAGTTATTGAAGTATCTAAAAGAGGTTATAATTATAAAAATATATTTCTAGCGGGACCTCTATTTGATCCTGAATTTAACAAGATTCTAACCAATAATACTGATGAATTACCATCTAAAACAGATTTACCTATTTTAATTCTAGGAAGTGGCGCAAATGGGTCGAACAATCATTTGAAATTGCTAAAAACCTTACTTCCTCTAGCCGGGAGATTAAAAATTGTAGCCTTATGTGGTAGACGTGTGTCAACAAAAAGATTATTGGAGCAATGGCAAGTAGAAAATCCTAGTTTATCTTTAGAGGTATTAAGTTTTCAAAGTCCAAGACAAATGGCAGCTATGTATAAAAAAGCTTGGGCTATGGTAGCAAGACCCGGAGCACGCACAGCTACGGAGGCTTTGGCTGCAGGATGTGTTTTGATATTTAATACTTTTGGAACTGCTATGCCTCAAGAATTATTGGCAAGACGATATTTTTCAGCAAGAGGTATCGATATTAATTTCAATAAGTCATTTGAACTATTCAAAATTATTCAAACTTGGCTTAACTATCCCTCTGAATATTCTCAGTTAAAACAAAGGTATAAATCAAATCAACTAAAAACCAATCTTGATGAAATCAAGAATCTGATATATGAGTCTTAGTAATTCAATTCAAACCCAAGAGCCTATTGCAATTATAGGTATTGGTTGTCGCTTACCTGGTGATGTTAATTCTATTGATAGTTTTTGGCAGGTACTTAAAAATGGTGAAGATGTTATCAGGCAAGTTCCAGCTGAAAGGTGGGATTTAGATTTTCATTTCAATTCTGATCCTTTAAATCCTCTGACACAACATGTTAAATACGGAGGTTTTGTAGATAATATTCAAGCCTTTGATCCTGCTTTCTTTGGAATCACCCCCAGGGAAGCTAAATGTATGGATCCACAGCAACGTATGTTGCTTGAAGTTTCATGGCGAACTATAGAGAATGCTGGTTATCCATCAGAATCTCTAAAAGGAAAATCTGTAGGAGTATATGTTGGAATATCAAGCTCTGATTATAGTTCTCTACTTTGGATTTCAAATGAGGATTACTTAACTCCTAATAATGAGCCATTTATTCTATCTGGAAATACAGGATGTATAGCAGCTAATAGAATATCTTATTTTTTTGATTTCAAAGGACCTAGCTTTACTGTTGATACAGCATGCTCTTCTTCACTAGTTTCAGTTCATCTTGCATGTGAAAGCTTGTTGAGAGGAGAGACAGATATGGCTCTTGCTGGTGGAGTACAGGCCTTGATCCACCCAGGTATTCAAATGAGCTTTTGTAAGGCTGGCTTATTATCTCCAGATGGTAGATGTAAGAGTTTTGATGCTGAAGCTAATGGATATGTGCGCTCAGAGGGAGCTGGAATGATTTTATTAAAACCTCTTTCTAGAGCATTAGCTGATGAAGATCAAATTTATGCAACCATCTGTGGAACAGCTATTAATTCAGATGGAAGAAGTCAAGGTATCTCGGCTCCAAGTAGACGATCTCAAAAAGAATGTATTACTCAGGCTTACAAAAGAGCTGGGATCCCTCCCTCAAGTTCACAATATGTAGAAGCTCATGGGACAGGAACCAGACAAGGAGACCCTATTGAACTACGAGCAATTGGTGAAACCATAGGTGCTGATCGAAAGAAAGATAAACCTTTGAGAATTGGTTCTGTTAAAACAAATTTAGGTCATGGAGAAACTGCTGCCGGCATAACAGGATTAATAAAGGCTGCACTTTGTATAAAAAAAAGAAAATTGCCTCCTAGCATTCATTACAAGCTACCTAATCCATCTATAAATTTTGAGGAACTTGGCCTTCGAGTCCAAACACAATACGAGGATTTCCCAAATAATTCACAACCATTAATTGTAAGCGTTAGTTCTTTTGGCTTCGGTGGGACCAATGCACATGCCGTTTTAAGAGAACATCTATCATCAAATGAATCTATTATTCTCCAACAAATAAAACCAAAATTACATCTTTTCTATTTGACAGCTAAAAGTTCTTTAGCTTTAGATCAACTGATAATTGACTATGTAAAGTTTATTAATCTGGATCCAAAGATTGATATATATGATTTGTGTATTAACACAAATATTCATAGATCAAAATTCAACTATACCTTCATAGCAATAGTAGAGACAATAGACGAACTGCGACAGCAACTTAGTGGAAAAGCTAAGCCTAACTTTAAAGGTGAGATATTACCATCTCCTTTAAAAGATACCGAGATAGAGTCTAAAATAACAACATATAATTTATCTCAAGCGTCAGATTTAGAAGCTATTTCAAATTTAATAGTCTCTGGCAGTAAAATAAATTTTACTAATATTTATAAGAATTCAACTTATAAAAGAATAAGTTTACCAGGTCATCCTTTTTTAAAAAAGAGCTTTTGGTGGACTCCTAAAGATGAAAATCAAAAGCAATCTACTCTTTGGTTAGAATTTTTAAATAAAAATATAGAACCTTTAGGTGACAGTATAATTCCTGTATGTGATTTCAAAAAAGAAGATTTACCAGGCTCCAAAATACATTATAAATGTAAAATTGATATCAATCATACAACTGACCTCTGTGATCATATTATTAGAGATTTCATAATATTCCCTGCAGCGGGATATGTAGAGTTACTTTTAAAATTAAAATCAGATTCTTATACATCAACTAGATTCTCTAAGTTGGAATTATTGAGGCCACTTAAGTTAGAAAATAGGGTTTTATTTTTAAATGGTCTGCTAGAGGATAATAAGTTTGAATTTTATAGTCGATTTGAAAAGAATCAGTCATGGAAATATCATGGAAAAGTATTTATCGATGAATATAAAAATAATAATAAACACAAAAATTATATACCTAATATACCAGATAAAATATTGGAGATTAGTCCATCTGAATTCTACTCAAAGCTTCAACAAATTGGTTTAAAATATGGAGATAAGTACAGATCTATTGAAAAAATATTATCTACTGAAGGAGAATGTTGGTCTGAAATTGTTCGTCATAACGACGCCCCTGACAGAGCATTAATAGATGGGTGTTTTCAATCTGTTGCAGCCTGCATGTATGGACAGGATAGTCTTAATCAAATATTTCTACCTGTTGCAATTGAAGAATTCTCTTTTAGCAAATGGCCTTTACCCGATAAGCTTAGTTGTTATTCTAAGCTTATATTATCAGAAGATTCTTCTCATCTTTTATTTGATCTTATTTTAGAATCTGACAGAAAACCTTTAGCTTATATAAAAGGGTTGAAGTTAAGAAAACTAGATAGATCTCTTATTAATCTAATCTTTCCTTCAAAAAACATTTCTCAAGATATTGATCTTTTTGAAACAGACTGGTTTGCAATCAATCCAGATAGCTTTACAGAGAAAGTGTCCACAGGAAGTATAACTATTATTAATAATGGAAAATTAAAATTAACTACATTAATTGATTGGAGTCTTACTGAAAATATTGATATCCAATTAGAAGATTTAGAAAAGATTAATTACATCGTTTCTTCAACAGTTATTTATTCTCCTGATCTTGAACTTGTTCGCACTGAGGAAATAACCAAAAATATAATCAATTTACTTAACTCTATCTCCACAGATCACGTTAAATCATTTGTTTTGATTTTATATGAAAATTCTCCTATTACATATGCATTAAGTGGTCTCATCAGAACCGCAATAGTAGAAATGCCGTTTTGTGAATTTTCTATATTTTATCTTTCACCGGAATCAGAACTAAATTTATGTAATGACAAGTGGAATACTATATGGGAACTTCTTTCTAGCCATACTGAATTGCGTTATGTCAATAATAAGTTTGAAATATCTATGTTGAAACGGTTGGAAGATCGTTTTAGTTTAATAAGTGATGGTAGTGATCGATTAGAAGGATTAATTAAGCACAACTTGAATCAATACAATCTTTTGGCAGATGAAGTTGAAGTCGCTGTAGAGGCAACAGGGTTAAATTTCAGAGATGTTATTAATGCATTGGGTCTATTAAAGGAACATAATACATCTTTAGGTTTAGATGATGAGGCTAAGTTACCATTTGGCGGAGAATGTGTTGGTCGCATAGTTAATGTAGGTGAGAATATTGATACAGCTCTAATCGGTAGAAGAGTAGTTGCAGCATTAACTATAGGTAGTCTGGCAAGTCACGTTGTAGCTCGTCATGAATTCTGTAAACCTCTACCTACCGGCATGTCAATTGAGGAGGGTGCGAGCTTCTCTACTGTCTTTTTAACTGCGTATTATGGACTGATTTCACTTGCAAGGTTGCAAAAAGGGGAAACTGTTTTGGTCCATTCTGCCGCTGGTGGAGTTGGTCAAGCGGCCATACAAGTAATAAAAAATTTAGGCGGTCGTATTATTGCTACTGCAAGTGAAAAAAAACATTCTTATCTTTTAAATCAGGGAGTAGACGTTGTATTTGATTCTCGTTCAATTGATTTTGCTGATCAAGTTTTAGATTATACGCATGGCAATGGAGTTGACATTGTATTGAACTCTTTAAAAGGTAAAGGGGTTGACGCTAGTTTTAAATCCCTTTCCAAAGGGGGACGTTTTATTGAGCTAGGTAAATTAGACATTTGGACTCAACAAAAAGTAAAAGAGTGTCGACCAGATTCGATATATCTACCTTTTGATTTATTAGAAGTTTCAGAATCACAACCAAAAGTCATCAGTGATTTATTAGTAGATATCATAAATGATTTTAACAATGGTAAGTTAAAGAAAATACCCTTAGAGATATGGCCTATTGAAAAACATGTTGAGGCCTTTAGATACATGGCCCAAGCCAGTCATATTGGGAAAATTGTAATTAATCAGCCTGTTCATAAAGAGCCTATTCTAATTACGAAGATAGGTTCTTATCTTATTACTGGGGCATTTGGAGCCCTAGGGATCCAATTGATTCATTGGTTAGTAGGACAAGGAGCTACATCTTTAATTTTAGTAAGTAGATCAATCAAGGAAACGACTCCAGAAGCACAAGATACTATTCGCTTTTTAGAAAATAATAAAATTGACTATTTTTTAATTGCATATGATCTTTCCTCAACTCCATTAAACACATCATTTAATGATAGTTTACTTACAAGAATCAAGAACTTATCACTTAATAAAAAAGAATTAGTAGGAATATTTCATTGTGCAGGAGTTACAAGCGATGCTTCTCTAGCGGATTTAAATACTCACAATATAGAATCTGTTATCACGACAAAAGTTAATGGATGGATGAATCTTGAGTCTATTGCATCTGATCTTGGAAAAATTAAATTTATAATAGGTTTTTCATCCATTGCTTCTTTACTTGGTTCTCCAGGACAGGCTTCATATGCTGCAGCCAATGGTGCCATCGATGGTTTTTGTGCAAGCAATAGAGATCAAATAGTTCGATTGTCTATTCAATGGGGGCCTTGGAGTGGAGCTGGTATGGCCTTAGGTAAAGAGCAGAGATTTGAACGGATAGGAATAGGTATGCTCGAACCTTCTAAAGCAATAAATATGATTGGTAGATTATTAAATAGAGGACAAAGTGGAGTAGTTGCAGTAGCCAATAACAATTGGGATAAAGTAAAAACACAGGCTTCATCTCGTCAAAAACACTGGTTTGATTTACTTATTCAACAAGAAGGTCCATCATCTGCAGATCTTCTTTGGTTGAAATTAAAAAAATTACCAGACGCTGAACGCTTGAAATTTCTTCTCAACCTCCTAAGAGATACTTTGGCAAAAATAATGGCCAATGAATATAACGATGAATTAGTTGATTATCAATCTATTGACCCTACAGAATCATTATTTGAGATAGGCATTGATTCATTAATGGCTGTAGAGTTTGCCGCTGTTGTAAACGCTGATTTTGGGATTCGGTTAGAGTTAGATAGTTTTTCAGAAGAACCAACTCTACAGGATTTGGCATTGATATCTTTAACTCAATTGTCTGAAAATGCTAGTCAAGATATTAATAAACCACTTTTAGATCTTTCTAAAGAAGCTAATTTACCAAATAATTTTTCTGTCCCTAGCTCAATTTCAAATAATTCTCCTGGAGATACAATTTTAGTTACTGGAGTTACTGGTTTTTTAGGCGCTTATCTTTTAGCCGGTCAACTAAATCGTTGGCCAAATTTAAAAATCCGTTGCTTGGTTCGTGCTAACTCAAGAACTAATGGATTTGATCGTATTAAATCTAACTTAGAAAAATATAATTTATGGAATTCAGAATGGAAGGAGAGGTTAGAACCAGTAATTGGAGATTTATCTATGTCTTCTTTTGGATTATCTTCTTCTGATTTTGCTTCATTATCTAAGGGTTTAGGAGGGATTCTTCATAACGGAGCTTTCTTAAGTCAAATGTCTCCTTATTCTCAATTGGCACCAGTAAATGTCAATGGGACAAAAGAGGTCTTACTTCTAGCGACTCAAGACACTCCTATTCGAGTTGAAATGATTTCAAGTGTTTCTGTTTTTGAAGCTACAAAATATCGTAATAAAGAAATCTTTGAAGATGATGATCTGAGTGATTGGGAGGGTATTTATCTTGGATATTCACAAACCAAATGGGTAAGTGATCGTCTTGTTTACTTGGCTGGCAAGTCAGGCCTGCCAGTGACTATTTATAGACCTCCTTTGATTGGGGGGCATTCCATTACAGGGCATTGGAATCAAGGTGACTTGGTTCAGAGATTACTCCATGGATGTTTATCCTTAGGCATGATTCCACAAATAGATTGGGAACTTGATTTGGTTCCTGTCGACTATGTAGCGAATGCGGTCACTTCCTTGGCTTGGGATCAGGAAACAAAAGGTCAATGTTTTCATCTTCAACATCCCCATCCTTTGATGCTTAATGATTTACTAACAAATCTTTTAGGGGAAGGTAATGTATTACAACTTGTCTCAATGGATGAATGGTTAAGTAACATTGCGTCTAATCCAAATAATTCACTTTATCCATTACAGACATTTTTTAAAAAGAGATGGGGATCAAAAAAATTAACCTATCCTCAATTAAACTCAAGAGGAACGCGTTCGAGACCAAGTTGTGTTAAAACATCTAAAATCCTACATAATTTAAATATCAAATGCCCTGATTACGTTGATTTAATTAAACCGTGGTCAAATAGTTTATTAATAAATACAATTCAGGAATATGATAGTTGAATTTTATAATACTTTTATTTTAGTTTTTTATTTAATACAATTAATTTTTGTAGTTATTCTTAGTTTTATTTTTAAAAGGAGATTTATCGAATTTAATAATTGGTCCAAGATTAGTTCTTATAAATGGCCTAATGCAGAGGTCATTTTATGTTTAAGAGGAACCGATCAAAATCTTTATGATCTATTAAAAAAACTTTCCAAACAGATATATTTAGGAACTTGGCAATTGCAAATTATTATTGATTCACTAGATGATAACTCCCTTAAAATAGTTAAATATTTTCAAGATAATCATTCAATTCCCTCTTTAGATAAACCAAGTTGGCAAAATCTTAATATAGATTTTCTTACAGATAGACCAAAGGAAGGCTCATTAAAATGTGCATCCTTATTAAAAGCATTTAATAATTTAAATAAAGAATCTTCAGTAATTGCGTTTGTTGATGCAGACGCATCAATTTCAAATGATTGGTTATCTCATTTAGTTAGATCTTGCTCTCAGCCTGGTGTAGGTGCTGTTTCTGGTAATAGATGGTATAAATGTCAATCAAATAATATGGGTGCTTGGATTAGGTCTATTTGGAATTATGGAGCATTAACTCTTATGACCATATATTCAATACCTTGGGGGGGAACATTGGCTGTTCGAAGAGAAGTTATTGACCAGGGAGATTGGCCTATGATTTTAAAAGATGGCCTTTGTGAAGATACAGGATTGATTGATCCATTAAAGAAACTAAATCTTAGGTATGTTTTTAGACCTGAATTAATTATTACTAATAAAGATGAAAAAATTAATTTATTTGATTTATCTGATTGGTTGACAAGACAGTTATTAACAACAAGAATTCATCACTCTTCATGGATATTAGTATTTTTACATTCATTATGTACTTTTTTAGTATTAGCCATAGCAATTTTAAATAGTTTATGGTTTTCTCTTCTTTTATATGAACTTGGATGTCTAATTTTACTTGTATGGATAGAATTTCTTGTTAATAAAAAAGTTCTGTCTATTAGAAAACTGTTTTTATATATTATTCCCTGTCAATTTCTTTACTCAATCACAAGCTTTAGATCTCTAATCGCAAGTAAAATTGAGTGGAGTGGTGTTATCTATAGAATAAGTAGAAAGCATCCATATGTAAAAATCATTCATTATCCAAAATAATTTCTTTTAATATGTTCATAGATTTTTCTATACTACTTTCAAATAAATCAAGGAAATAAGGTTTTAAAAACCTAGGCAAATCAGGATCTAGGTTGACACTATGTGTTAATAAAGTTCCATCTTGAATTGGATTTATTATCCAGTACCCCTCTAATGCTTTAATATGATTACTTCTGACAAGTCGATAACTAATAATAATATTCGGATCTTCTTGAATCTTTATTGTCGCTTTTACCTTTTGTCCAAATGTATAGGGCGCTTTATAGGTATGTTCAATAATTTTATAATTACTACTATCATTTATAAGTATAACTTTTTTAATATCAGGCATTTTTTTGCCAGTTTCCTTATAATTAGTCAAAGTTTTCCATACTTTAATAGGACTCTCGTTTATTATTACAGAAGCAGTTATTTTCCCTTCTATTCTAGTTATAAATGGATTGTTCTTTTCGGCGTAGGATGATTGATTTAAATAAAAAGGTATTATTAAAAATAACAAAGCAACATGAAAATTATAATTTTTTTGTTGAGACCTCTTTTTTGTTAAGTTTTCAGAGAATTTAATCATGGCTCTAAAATCTATTGAAAGTTCAGTTCGGGAAAAATCATTGAGAAAGAAAATACATCGTACATATTTTATAAGCGGATTTGATCCCCGAGGAGCTGCTCACTACAAGAGAATTTTTCAGGGTGACCTGAAGACTCAAGGCTTTACATTAGGACAAAGGATCACGAATGGCCATATAACTAGATGGACTATAACTACTAATGATAGATGTTTATTAAATAGTCACTCTGAAAAAATATCTGAACTTTGTTTTCTTCATTGGGATGACATCGCTAGAGACAACTGGCCTAAGAGTCCAATAACAATGACTTGGAAATGCCTTGAATTTGCTTATTGGTATTTTTTTCGTGGAGGATTCAGTGCTTATTATAAATTATTTCCTGGGGTTGCAATATGTGGTGCTTATCCTCCAACCTTCCTTCTTTTATCTTTTTGCATCTCTTGTGTTTTTGCAAGCTTGATAGGATCACTTGATTTTATTAATAATCAAATACTTCATATAAAAATTTTGATTCTTTTTTTGATATTATTTTCATCTCTTTATTTTTTCTGGAGAATAGCTAATTCGATAGGTATTGTTTGGCTAGCTAGATCTATTTTTTTTACTCACAAGTTAGGTTTAACTTCTGATAAAGAATTAAGAGATCGAGTTTCTAAATTTGCTGATCAATTATCCATTTTAGAGGAGAATGAGCCTTCTTACAAAGTAAATATGGTTGGTCATAGTAGTGGTTCCTTTGTTTTAACTATGTTGGCCGCTGAATTACACCGAAGACCTAATCAAATAAATCTCTGTAAACGCTTGTCTCTTATTACTTTGGGACAAAACCTTGCGAACTTAGGTATGTATAAAAGAGCTGATTATTTTAGAAAAGACTTGGAAGAATTAGGGAATCTACCTAAAATTAATTGGCTAGATGTAACTTCAAGAGAGGATCTCTTATGTTTCGCTGGAGTTAATCCATTTACTAGTTGTGGATTAACTGCGCCATTTGCCAAATCATATCCAAGAATGAAAGTCATTCAATTGGCATCATTAAACAAAAATTTTTCTCGGATAAATTTATTGTTTAATCAGTTTGAAATTCATTTTAATTATTTACGAATGAATTGTCGACATGTAGATTTTATTGGATTATTGATAAATAATAAATAACTTTATGCAGAAGTTTATAACAGAAAATTCAAAAGATCCTCCTTGGCCAAAGCCAAAGCCATACACTGCAAATATTTTTAAAAGACTATTTAGAGGTTGGAATTCTTGGTTGGGTTTTTTAAATGAATGGGATTACCGTATTAAATTAGGTGAATTGAATATTTTAGGTCTACCTGTTTTTTTAGTTAATGATGCAAATTTAGTTAGAAGAGTTCTTATTGATGAAGTTGATAATTTTCCAAAACATCCATATACCTTGTGGATTCTTGAACCATTGATTGGCAGAGCTATTTTTTCTGTCAATGGAGAAGAATGGGCTTTCCAACGACGTTTAATTGATCAAGCATTTCAAATAGCTAATTTAAAAAGGGTTTTTCCTTCAATGTCTTTAGCTACAGAATCCTTATTTAAACGAATAAAAAAAAGTAACAACTTATCTTTCCTAAATATTGACAAAGAAATTACTTTAGTTACTGCTGATGTCATAATACGTACTATTTTAAGTAGAGAACTTGAACAAGAGGAAGCTAATAATATCTTTCAAGCCTTTAGTCGATATCAGAAGAATGCCGGAAGAGTCTTGATTTTTCGCTTCTTAAGATTGCCAAAGAAGTTTATTCAATCTACTTTAAATAAAGATGCACTTTTGATTCGTACTTGGATACAAAAGATAATTAGTAATAGGCTTGAAGAATATAAACATAGAAAAGAAAGGTTTATTCCTCCAAGGGATCTTTTAGATAGTCTCATACAAGCTAAAGATCAAAAAACGAATAAATCATTCTCTGAGAGAGAGTTAATAGATCAAGTCTGTTTCTTGTTTTTAGCTGGACATGAAACTTCAGCAAGTTCATTAGGTATGGCTTTATGGTTGGTTGCTTTTGATTCGAGAGTGCAGAATTTAATGCGTGAAGAGGTTGATTCCGTTGTAGGAGAACGCGGACTGGATGAAATGCTTGGAGTGGAAGATATTCGAAAACTCCAATACTGTGGAGCCGTTTTTAATGAAACTCTCCGATTGTATCCACCAGTTACTTTTTTTATCCGCGCCAGATCTCAATCGAATACTAATTTTGAGGTAGACAAACACAAATCTCGATGTCCTCTAGGGGCACTATTAACATTATCTCCTTGGGTTATTCATAGGCATGAAAATCACTGGACTGAACCAAACAAATTTGTACCTGAACGTTTTTTAGGAAACAATTTTGAATCTCTCAGAAGAAATATTTTTTTACCTTTTGGCTTAGGGCCAAGAAAATGTCCAGGTGCTTCTTTTGCTCAGCAGGAAGCTATTTTAATTCTTGCCGAATTCATTCGCCGTTATAATGTTTCCCAAGTAAAAGCTCATGTACCTAATTTAATAGGATTTTTAACTTTAAGAACAAATAATGGAATTTATCTAAATTTATCTCCTAGAAGCTAATTGAAATTTTTGATCCTAATCGTGTTGATTTGGATCTTTGCATTTGTCCAATATCCATTAAACCTACAGCATTACTTAGATATAGATCAACATTAGTACTATCATTGAATAGCCATCTAACACCCGTGGTGAAATTGCTTTCGTTAATCTGTGAAGAAATTATATTTAATTCTGGAATCAATTGAAAACTATTGCTTAATTGGTAGTTTGCACTTAATCCTAATCCATAAATATTTTCAATCCCATTCCATGCAAATTTAGGATTACTATTAATAGCTAGTTTTTGGTTAACTTCATAGGTTTGAATTGATTCCAAAAACGCATATCCTTGATTGTTTTTTTGATCATTATGTCTACCCGCAGATATTCTGGCTGACAACCAAATTGGGTCACCTTTAAGCTGAGACAACCAAACTCCTTTACCACCTATGCGCCAATGAAAGCCATCATTACTAAGATAGGTATTTTGGATAGAATTAGATTGAGGTGCATCTTTAAACCATCCAAATTGATATAGTTGAACTTGGTATATATTTGATAGAGATTTAGCCAAAAGAGTAGATATATTTCCTTTATTGTCTATATTTGTTGTTATTTGAGTAGTCTTATCTGGTGGCACAAGCGCTGTATTAACAGTTATGCCTCCACTTGCTAATGATAGTTGTCTTTTCGTAAGGGTAGGTTGAGGAGTGTCCTTAGCTCCGGCGGTGTAGTGAAATCGTCCAGAGTAGCCGAGTTGGTTGGATGATGGAATAGTTAATAAACTTGTTGCGGGAGTAGTTCCCCAACCATTTGTAAGGGCTCCTTCAAGTCTTATCCTTGGATTAAGTTTCCATCCTAAACCAGCTGTGTAAACAGGGACTCTTTTAAAATTGAGATGATGATCAAAACTATTACTACCTGGACCAAAGGGGAAAAGTACAGAGCTGAATAATTCAATTTCTTTAATTGGATTCCACAAGCCTCCTCCTCCAAGCCAAATGTTATTCCCATAAAATTCACCTTCCCCTCCTTGGCCTTTCCCTTGATTAGAGGGTAAAAAACTGGCACCTGGTGTTATTGTTAATTGTGTTTTAGGTGAGGTATTAAATGTCATCGGCAATGCAACTGAACCAATAAGATTGCTAGTAATAACTCTTTCACCAGAGTCATTAAATATATTTGGACTTGCGTTGTCATTGCCTTTGCACCCTGTTGAGTCACAACCACCACTACCTACGTTCCAAAGTTCTATTGAGCTTGTGAGACCTAAATTAAAGAATTTATTCTGTTTGGTTGTTTCATTCAAAAAATTCTTTCCAATTATTTTCCAATGAATTGCAGTTCCATAATTTTGCCATAAATTGGCTGGGCGTATTTCTAATCCTTTGATTTTTGAATAGAGAGGATCATCAGCTTCAGAAAGAAATGCTGAGATTTGAAAGTCATTAGTTATTCCGAAATCAAATCTTGTACTGTAATTTTGATTTCCTGTTCCTGATCCTTCATCATTACCTTTGAATGATGAACGAATAATATTTGAAAATCTTTTCTCTGTTGCTGGAAGTTGATTTGCGGTAGGGACAGAGAGGCCCAGTCGAAGTGTACGAGAATAGTCATTATACTCAAGCTCTTTTTCCTTATTGTCGATATAAATTTGATTGAAACTCTTTAGATTTTTTTTAATCAGAGTTTCTTTGTCTCTCGTATGATTTTCTAAGTTTACAAATTTTTCCGAAGAAGGGTTTCTTTCTAATAATAAAGTCCCATCTTCAGAAATCTTTGTCCACTCTATCTGGGGTCGTTTCGTTTCACCAGTTGAAAGCTTTTCCCATTTTATTAATTCATCTGCTTTGCTGGTTTTTATAATTTCTAAAAATGGAATTAAGACTAAAAAAAAATATGTATAATTTTTTAGATTTAAGTAATTCACTTTACGACTATGAAAAGAATGAAAATTAAAATTTTATTAATTTAACTTAAACATATTACTTACCCTTTGTTTTTTCAATAGGTAGTGGTCAGGAATTTAATTGGCTGATAAAATATTTTTTTATAATTTTTTTGGATTATTTAATCAAAATCTTAAATACTTATTTCTACTAAAAGTTATTTTTAAAGTATAAATCAAATACCTAAAAACAGGAGGATAAAATACTAATAACCTCAACATTCCTTTATTCAAAAGGAATGTCTCTATAATATTTAGATTAATTATTGAATATGTATTTAGATACCAACTAAAGAAACTTAATGGCTTGCTGTTAGAATTTAATCCTATTTTCAAAGGGCTTGAAAGATAAAAATTACGATACAAGTAATTAGCATAAACCATAGAATTATTTATATTCCTTTTTTGCCACTGCCTAGATAAAGGCTCAATAAACTCTTCAGTTGCCCATGGTTTTTTCCAAATCAGTTGCTCATTTTGGTGCCTCCTCCAAAAAATAAAGTTTTTATACTTATAGGGAGTTTCATCAAGAAGACTATATTCATCTATTTCTTCTAGCTGTAAACACTCATTCAGTCTTTCAAATGTACCCCCAAAGAACCAATCAGAAATATGATCTTTTAGTGATATTGGTGTTAGCAATCTAGGAGAAGAAGTTGGTGTATTCAATACCCATATTTTTGGAATATCTATTGCTTTTAATAATTCATTTTTAAATTTTGTTTTATTTATTAATTTTATATCACTTCGCATTTTCACTATATATTCATACCTATTTCTTGAATAATCTAAAAGGAAATCATTAGATCTTATCTGTCTATTTAAATTAATATACCATTTATTATCATAAGTTTTAACTGATGAAGGATCTTCTAAATATATAATTTTAATTTTATCAGATTTTAAAAAATAGTCTTTTGAATTTTTCCAAGCTAAAAATACAAAGTCAATCTCAATATCTTGCCCCTCTAGAATATCAGTGAAAGTTAAAGCACATTCATAATTTTTTTCGTCAAGAACGCCTTGAAAGCTTACAATAATTTTTTTCATAAGGGTAATATTTAACTATTAACATAAACAATCTTACTAAAACCATACAGCATAAGGTAAATATTTAGCAAGTCATAGCTCTATATTTACATATTTTTCATCTTAATAAATAGACAAGCAGATTCTAAGAAAAGTCTTTTTAGAGAATAGGTTTTTAATTTAAAACTTTAATTATATACATTTCTATCAATATTAGACAATTAATATTGTAATTGACAAATTTAGAGCTTATTTATTGATTCAAAATAATACTGATAATAAATCAATTCCAAGGCATCATGATACAATAATCATAAATCTTACTCAGCTAAAATGAAGAAGTTTATAGAAAAATACCTGGATGAGGTTTCACAAATTGCTTCTCTCATAGATACCAATGAAGTTCTAGAAGTTGCAAATGAACTAATAAAGGTTAGAGAAAGTAAAGGCAGGATTTTTTTTATTGGAGTTGGTGGAAGCGCTGGTAATGCTTCCCATGCTGTATGTGATTTGAGGAAATTAACAGGTATTGAATGCTATGCACCTAGTGACAATGTATCCGAACTAACAGCGAGGACTAATGATGAGGGATGGGAAACAATTTTTAGTGCCTGGCTTGAAGTTAGCAAACTTACATCAAAAGATATTGTTTTTGTATTCTCTGTAGGTGGAGGAAGCCGTGAAAAAAACATAAGCCCAGGAATTGTTAATGCACTAGAACTTGCTCAACAAAGAAACTCTAATATTGTTGGAATAGTTGGAAAGGAAGAAGGTTATACAAGAAAAGTTGCAAATGCTTCGATTTTAGTTCCGGTTGTCAACAATTCTCACATTACGCCTCATTCTGAGTCATTTCAAACAGTGCTTTGGCATTTATTTGCAAGCTTGCCTGAGTTAAAGATTAATCCAACAAAATGGGAATCTGTAGTTGCTCAAATCTAAACAATTATTTGATTTTAAAAAGGCATTAAGAAATTTAATTTCAACTTCTTTGTTTCATCTTTATTATGCTAATGTAAAAATAAATTATTATTTTAAAGTATGTTAATGGTTCGAAGCCCCTTAAGAATATCTCTTGGGGGTGGAGGGACCGATCTTCCTTCTTATTACCGCAAACGTGGTGGTTATTTAATTGCAAGTGCAATAGATAAATATGTATATACTTCTGCTATTAAGCCTTTTGAAAAAGGAATATTTTTGAAATATTCAGATATAGAACATGTAAGAAAGCCAACCGAAATTAAACATAAGATATTTAGAGAGATTTTAATGATGAGAGAACAGAAAGAAGAATTGCAAATCGAGCTGACAACTTTAGCTGATATACCTGCAGGCACAGGACTTGGCTCATCTGGCGCTTTTACTGTTTCGGCTATTAAAGCCATACAAATGTTTAATTCTGAGTACGCAACCAACCAATCAATTGCCGAATTAGCCTGTAGAGTTGAAATTGATAGATTAGAAGAGCCCGTAGGGAAGCAGGATCAATATGCATCTGCTATTGGAGGCTTATGTGAATATATTTTCCACAAAGACGATTCTGTTGAATTTAGGAGGCTACCAATTTCAGAAGAGAAGCTAAATGATATTCAAGATTCAATTCTTATGTTTTTCACAGGTTATAGTAGATCATCTTCATCAATACTTTCTGATCAGAATAATAAAAGCAAGGAAAACGACGAACAAATGCTATATAACCTTGACTCGGTAAAAGAAATGGGTTTAACATCACGTGATTTATTAATAAGAGGTGATATTAATCAACTAGGACTTTTAATGCATGATCATTGGAATCAAAAACTGAAAAGAAGTCCAAATATGTGCTCAAAAGAGATACTAAGTTTCCACAAAAAAGCTCTAGAAAATGGTGCTATCGGAGGAAAACTAGTAGGAGCAGGAGGAGGAGGATTTCTTATGTATGTAACTAATGATAAGATTCAATTAAGAAATGCAATGAGTAAAATAGGATTACAAGAATTAAGATTTAGTATTGACCATCTTGGTGTTCACGTGATGCACGCCTAAAATGCAAATTGTATTCTTATGTGGAGGTCTAGGAACAAGGCTTAAAACAATATCTAATGATTTACCGAAAGGATTACTTGAGTTTAATGGTAAGCCTTTTATGGAACATGTACTTAAATCTATAAATACATTTGAACCTACAAGCATACATTTCTGCTTAGGATACAAAAAAGAATTATATATAAAATATATTGAATCAATTAAAAATTTATATAATATAACCTATTCGATAGAGAACAAGGATAACTTGCTGGGTACTGGAGGTGCAATTAAAAATGCTTATAAGTACTTAGATAAAAATTTTATTGTTCAATATGGAGATACTATACTAAATTTTAACTACAAAGAAATGTATGAATTACATATTAAATCAGAAAAAATGATGACGATGTCAGTTCTTTCTAGTGAATTATCAGAAGAAAAGCCTAATGTTCATTGTAAAAAGAATAAAGATAATTCACTCGATTGTATTTATGATAAATTCAATTTAAAATTAAATCCAAATTACATAGACTATGGGGCAATAGCTTTCAATAGAAAGATTTTCAAAGAATATAAACACCTAAAATTTGATCTTGCTCATATTATGAATATGTTATGTGAAGAGTCAAAAGCTTATTTTTATGAAGTAAGTAAACCTTATACTGAGATCGGCACAATAGAGTCATATTCTAAAGCAGTTAAGCTCCTTTCATTATAATGTTTAATTTTGATACCCATAAAATCAAAATATTTACAGATGGAGCTAATCTTGATTCAATTATTAAATTAGCCAAAGATGATTTTATAGATGGAATTACAACTAATCCTACTCTGATGAGAAGATCCGGAGTTACTAACTATATGACTTTCGCAAATTCGGCTGTTAAAGCCTCACAAGGAAAGTCAATTTCTCTGGAAGTTTTTTCTGACAATCTAGATATAATGATCGATCAAGCAAGAATATTATCAGGTTTAGGAAAATCAGTTTATGTAAAGATACCAATAACTAATAGCCAAGGGGAACCAACAAGTAGCGTAATAAAACAACTTTTAAATGAAAATATAAAAGTAAATATTACAGCTGTATTATCTTACTCTCAAATAGATGAATGTATAAGAAACTTACAAGGTAATTCATTTGCTTATATTTCAATTTTCGCAGGAAGAATAGCAGATACTGGTTTAAATCCTTCTTTATTTATAGATTACGCAATAAATAAATTGAAGGATAAACATTTAAATAATGTTGAATTAATTTGGGCAAGCACAAGAGAAGTTTATAATATATATGAAGCCGCTAAAGTTGGTTGTAATATTATAACTGCACCACCTGAAATAATAAAGAAAATTAAATTATATAATTATGATCTAAATAAACTTTCGTTAGAAACAGTTCAAATGTTTAAATCTGATTCAGACTCTGCTGGTTATTCAATAAATTGACATAAAAATACTAAATATAGAAAAAATGTTAACATCTAAGAAAAATAATAATAATTCTATATGTGTTATTGGTTTATGGCACCTAGGATTAGTTACATCTGCTTGCCTAGCCTCACTTGATTTCGAAGTAATCGGTTTTGATGAAGATACTAATGTTATAAAAGAACTAATGAACTGTCGACCCCCCATAAATGAACCAGGGCTGAATGATCTTATACAAAAAGGTCTGAAGAATAAAAGTCTTAATTTCACTTCAGATAGGAGAGATTTGGCTAATAATTTAATATATTGGATTACGTATGATACTCCAGTAGATAAAAATGATATAGCCAATATTGATATAGTTATAAGTAAAGTAGAAAGAATATTTAAATATATAAAAGAGGAATCAATTATTGTTATTTCTTCTCAGCTACCAGTAGGAAGCATCGAAAAAATAAAGAATTTATATAAAAAAAGATATCAAAAAGATTTAAACATCTGTTACATCCCAGAGAACCTTAGATTAGGAAAATCACTAGAATTATTTCTAAATCCAGACAGGCTAATTATAGGTTCTGATAAAATATATATAAGAAATATTTTATCTAAAGTATTAAATAAAATCACAAAGAATTTAATTTGGATGTCTATTCCTTCAGCAGAGATGGCCAAGCATTCAATAAATGCTTTCCTTGCTACATCTGTTGTCTTCGCGAATGAAATTGCTTCAATTTGTGAAAAAGTTGGTGCTGATGCTAAGGAAGTAGAAAAAGCTTTAAAATCTGATTTTCGAATTGGCAAGCATGCATATCTTGGACCTGGAGGCCCATATGCTGGAGGGACGTTAGCAAGAGATATTGTTTATTTAAATAATATCGGTAAAGATTTAAATACTTCTCTCCCATTAATATCAAATATTCCAAAATCTAATACCTACCATAAAGATTGGGTAATTAGATTAATAAATAATGATAATAAAAAGAAAGGTAGTATAAATAAGAAAGTATTAATAATGGGAGTTATATATAAAGAGGGAACTAATACCCTAAGAAGGTCTTATGCAATTGAATTAGCAACAAAGCTATCTAAACAATGTGAATTAATTCATTTATATGATCCGTTAGTTGGTACAAATAGTAAATTCAAATCAACGGATAATATCTCTATGCATAATAAAATTATTGATTTAAGCAATGATTACGACGATATTATTATTTGCAGATCATGGTCAAAAATACTAAATGATATTATAAATATAATGGCTAATAATAATAAAAATATTGCTATTTATGATATCAATAGAGACCTTTCAGATCATTTAGATTTATTTATTAGTAAAGGATACAAATATAGAACTATTGGTTTGCCTAATATCATTTAGAATAATCTCAAGAACAACTCTAGTCAAATTAAAAGTAAATGGATAAAACTGAATTCAAAGGTAAGAACGTTTTTATAACAGGCGCAAGCCAAGGATTAGGATATGCAATTGCAAAGGGCTTCCTTCAAAATGGAGCAAATGTTTTTCTGTGCGCACGGTCAAAGACTAAATTACAAAAAGTTTATGATGAATTTATAAAAATAAAAGAACCAAGTCAAAAAATTATAATTCTTCCAATTGATCTTTCCAAAGAAGACCAATGTGAAAAAGCTGTTGAATATTTCTTTCACAATTTTACTAAAGTTGACATACTTATAAATAATGCTGGAATAATTGGTCCGAAAGGACCTTTAGAAAATTCAAACTGGCTAGAGTGGAAATATGCTATGAATATTAATCTTTTTGGATCGATATATTTAATTTTTAAATTTATACCACATTTTAAGGAACAAAATTCTGGAACTATTATTCAATTATCTGGAGGAGGTGCAACTTCCCCATTACCATATATGTCAGCCTACGCCACATCTAAAGCAGCATTAATCAGATTTATTGAAACCATTTCACTTGAATTAAAGGAATTTAATATAACAGCTAATAGCATTGCTCCTGGGCCATTAAATACAAGAATACTTGACGAATTTTTAGAGGCAGGTCCAAAAAATGTTGGAGAAGAGTTTTACAAAAAAGCATTACTTCAAAAGGAGACTGGCGGAGCGCCTTTAAAAAAAGCAGTAGATTTATGTCTTTACTTAGCCTCTGAAACTTCTCCTAAAATAACTGGAAAATTAATTAGTGCTATTTGGGATGATTGGGAAAATATCAAAGAATTTTTTGATGAGCTTAAAGATAGTGATGTTTATACGATCAGAAGAATAACTGCTAAAGATCGATCATTTTCATGGGGGGATTTATAAAATGTTCAAAGTTGGAATAATCGGATGCGGTTTTATTGGCTCCAAAAGAGCGAAATCTTTAAATAAGGACTCCAAATTAATAGCATGTGCGGATATAAATCTAGAACGAGCAAAAAACCTCGCTTCTAATTATCAAGATGTAAAGGTTTATCAGAGATCTGAAGAATTAATTAAAGATAAAAATATTGATATTGTAATTATTTCTACACTTCATGATTCATTAGCTTATTTAACAACTTTAGCAATTTTAGAATCTAAGCATGTGCTTGTAGAAAAGCCAGCAGCAAAATCAAGTTTTGAACTATTTAAAGTTTTACAAATCGCTAAAACAGTAAAAACTAAAGTTCATGTAGGTTTTAATCATAGATATCATCGAGCCTTTCAAAAGGCCAAGGAAATAATTCAAGATGGACTATTGGGGGAATTAATGTTTATTAGAGCACGATATGGGCATGGTGCGAGAATAGGCTACGAAAGTGAATGGCGAGCAGATCCAAAATTATCTGGAGGAGGCGAGTTGATTGATCAAGGTCCTCATTTAATAGATTTATCACAATGGCTATTTGATTCTAAATTAAATCATATTCACAGTAGTGTTCATACATATTTCTGGGAAATGCCAGTTGATGATAATGCTTTCCTTTTGCTAGAAACTAATAATTCTCAAACAGCTTTCCTTCATGTTTCTTGTACTGAATGGAAGAATACATTCTCTTTTGAGATTTATGGTAAAAAGGGGAAACTTGATATTTCTGGCTTGGGAGGAAGTTACGGAGTCGAAAAATTAAGCCATTACAATATGCTTCCAGAAATGGGACCACCTGAAACGACTATTTACGAATTCCCTATGGCTGATAATTCATGGTCTAAAGAAATGGATGATTTCTTAACTGATATAAATGAAGATAGAGATAGTAATTGTGGTCTAGAGGACGCCTACAATGTTTTAACAATAATAGATAAAGCTTATAATAAAATTGAGTAAAATTAATATGTTAAAATAGATAAATATTTTTTTAATATTTAAAGTGAAGGTCACTGTTACTGGTTGTGCTGGTTTTATAGGAAGTAATCTTGTTGACAAACTACTTAGTAATAAACATCAAGTAATAGGGATAGATAATTTCTCAACAGGAAAAATGGAATTCATATCTAATGCTATTAATAATGATAAATTTACTTTAATACAAGATGATATTAAAAATATTGATTCTATTAAAGATTCAATGCTTAATACAGATATTATTTTTCATATGGCTGCGAATGCAGATGTAAGATTTGGATTAAATCATCCATCCAAAGATTTAAATGAAAATACCTTAAATACATTTAAATTACTAGAAGTAATGCGGAATCTATCAATTAAAAATATCATTTTCGCTTCAACTGGTTCAGTTTACGGGGAGAATCAAGAAATACCAACCTCAGAGAATTGTCCATTTCCTGTACAAACCTCTTTGTATGGTGCTTCTAAATTAGCAGCCGAAGCTTTTATAGCGGCTTATTGCGAAGGTTTTGAGATTAATGCAGCTGTTTGCAGATTTGTCTCATTAATGGGGCCAAGGTACACTCATGGACATGTAGTGGATTTTGTTCAATCACTAAAAAATGATCCTAAAAATTTAACTATTTTAGGAGATGGAAATCAATATAAGTCTTATTTTCATGTAAATGATTGTATGAATGCCATGATCTTATTAGCTAAGCAAATAGGAAAAAATATAAAAGGGTTTTATCCAATAAATTTAGGAACAGAAGATGGAATTACGGTGAAAGAATCAGCAGAAATTATTTGTAAGACTTTAGGATATGAACCTAAATTCAATTTCACTGGGGGGAAACAAGGTTGGATAGGCGATAATCCAACAATCCAACTAGATATTTCAAAGGCTAAAAGTATAGGTTGGGAACCTAAGTATTCAATAAAACAGAGCATAGAAGATACTGCTAAGTGGGTTTATTCAAATTTATAGACTAAAAATAAGTAAAGAGTATTTATGGAATCGATCAAAAAAGATAAGAAAGCACTCTTTCTTGATAGAGATGGAGTTCTTAACTATTTGATTTCAAATAGGCCCCCTTGGGATATCTCAGAAATTGAGTTTTACTCTGACGCATTTGAAATAGTAAATTTATCTATAAAAAGATCTTTTATTCCAATAATTATCACAAACCAACCTGATGCAGGAAGAGGAAGTATAAGTTATAAAAACTTAAAAGATATAAATAGCTATATAGTAAAACGATTAGGAATAAAGTACTCATATATATGTACTCACCCATATGATGGTATGTGCTCATGTAGGAAACCTTTACCTGGGATGATTATAGAAGCCGTTAGAGAACACAATATTCTAATAGAAGAATCTTTCTTAATAGGTGATAGAGACAAAGATATTATTGCTGGTAATTCAGCAGGATGCTCGACAATTAAACTATCAAAACATCCTAGCCCAATAGCAAATTATAATGTAAATAATCACACATCTCTAGTAAAACTTTTAAATAAGATTCTATAATACTAATTATCCTCTAAGAAAGACTATAAAGGATAAAAATGAAGTTATTAATATCAATAGATATGTTTACTTAAAATCGATGAATTAATTCAAAGGTATAAATATAACGAATCACAACTATTTATAAAAGACTTCAAATCAACTTAGGATGAAATATTAATATAGAATATTATCAAAAGGACTTTATAAATAAACTTTAATATTTATGGCAAGAATTCTAAATGATGATAAACACCCTATGAATCATCATGGAGAGGAAATCTATAAAATAGCGAAGAAATCTAATTCATTAGATAATGTCGTTTTAGAAATCGAGGATTCCAAATACGTAATTAAAAAACAATGGATAAATAAAGATCTTGGTAAAAAATCAATTCATAAACAAATTGACTTTGATGAGATTAGAATTAGAAGTTTAATAATAAAAACACCGAAGGTATATAAAACAATCCTAACAAAAGATGATATTTTTATAGCAACTATGGAATATATAGAAGGTGAGTCAGGTTCTGATATTATAAATTGTGGGTCAAGAAAAATAGCTTTAGATTTAAAAGATTCATTATCTATGATAATAAATCTAAATATAGAACATTCTGAAATAAAATGTGTTAAAACAACCCTATTTGCAGAAAAGCTAGACTCAATTTTAAAAACAATTGATGAAAATAGTGAATTCAAACCTCTATTACTTGAACTAAAAAAATCATTTTTAAAATACAAAAGTATAGAAATACCAGTTGGTCCTTGTCATGGTGACCTTACTCTCTCAAATATAATAGTATCATCATCTGGATCATTGAATTTAGTAGATTTCCTACCATCATTTATTGAGACTCCTCTTTGGGATATTGCTAAAATTTTTCAGGATCTCAACTATGGTTGGTCATATAGGGATATAAATGGACCAGAAAAAGCCTCAGTTAAGGTTTTGTTTGATAGCTGCATACCATCACAAATAAAACTTTTTAAAAAGTTCTGGCATAATCAACTACTTTTAATTAATGCATTAAATTTAGCGAGAATAATTCCATATATAAAAGATAAACCTACACATCAGTGGTTATATCACAATCTTAAATCTGCGATGAAATCAATTCCTTAATTACGTTAAAATAAGGAATTAATTCCGATGAATAAAAGATAGGCTTAAATGATATGCTTAAATTAAAATATTTAAAATAAACTAAGAGTGAAACTAATTCTGCCTGTATCTGGTAAATCAACAAGGTTCCCAGACATGAGGCCAAAATGGCTATTTACTTTTCCTAATGGAAAACTGATGATCGAAAGATCATTATCTGGACTAGTACTTGATAATATCAAAGAAATAGTTTTAATAATGCTCAATGAACATAAAAAATATATCAAAGAAAATTTTATTAAAGAAGCTATAACTTCAATAGTAGGTTCTAATATAAAAGTCAATATTCATATTCTTAATAATTCAACACCTAGTCAACCCTCAACAATTGTCAAATATTTGAAATCAGAAAAGACTGACTTTTCCTTTTACATCAAAGATTGTGATAATTATTTTAATTTCAAGCCCGAAGAAGGAAATTCAGTAACATTTGTTCCTCTTAAATCATTAGACTACGTAGATACAAATTCTAAAAGTTATATAAGTGTGAATAGATTTAATGAAATAGAATTAGTTGCTGAAAAAAAAGTGATTAGTGATAAATTTTGCTGCGGAGGTTATGCTTTCAAATCTTCATTAGATTTTATTGAAACATATGAGAAAATTGGCGGAGATAGTAATAAAGAAATGTATGTTTCACATATAATTCAGAAAAATCTCCTAGATGGAATTAAATTTAAAGCCTTAGAAGCTTATAATTACGAAGATTATGGGACGGCAAGTGAATTCTTTAAATACACTAGTAAAGTTAATACAATATTTTGCGATTTTGATGGTGTATTAGTAAAAAATTCCAGCAAGTTTGCTGAACCGCCATGGGCATATGTTCCTAATAAAGATAATCTGGAACATTTATATTATTTTTTAAAGAAATCATCTGACTCTAAATTAATTATTACTACATCTAGGCCATCAAAAGAAAGGGAGAATATCAAAAAATTTTTAGAAGACCATAACATAGCTATTCATGAAATAATAACTGATTTGCCACATTGTTCTCGTATACTTATAAATGATTTTTCAAAAACAAATCCTTATCCATCAGCTAAAGCAATAAATATTTCAAGAGATTCCTCAAACTTATCAGATTATTTAATTTGAATTCGCTTTATAATCAAAAATTTGCTTAAAAAGAGAAATGACTGAATTATCACCTTGGATTAAATCAAGGTTACAAACAATTTATTCATCTTTAGTTGATATAACAATTATTTTATCAACATTTTTTATATCAAATAAGATCGAATTAAGTTCTACTCCTAAATCTTCATATGCCTTATTTTGTATTATATTAGTTTGGATATTATCTAGTTATATAATTGGTAGATACACTTTTAATCAAAAAAGGAAGTCATATACAATTCTAAAGCAAGTTGTTTTAAGCATATTCTCATGTTTAATATGCTGCTCATTATATTTAATTGGTAATCTATTTCTTAAAGATAGTTTTATTTTAGTCAATAATAATTCGATTTTAATAATACTTTCATTTATTATAATTTTTATAAGTTCGATTAGTCAAATCAAACTTTTTACTAAAGATAATGTTGCTTACGCAGAAAATTGGATATTTATTGGTAACTCATCTACATATGTTTATTTATCAAATTTATTAGATTCAAAAAAAATAAGTATTAATTTAAATAAAATCGATTTAATTGATACTAATTTATTAACTCTTAAAGCAAGTAATACAAAAGGCATTGTAGTTGAAAATATAAATGACATAGATAAGAGTTATTATAAAAATATTCTTATATTAAAAGATAGAGGTATAGAGATTATATCAATTATGAACTGGGCTGAAAGAATTTTAGAATGTTGCCCTAATAAATTAATAGAAGATAGTTATCTTATTCTAGATGGTTTTTCATTCCCTAAAGAATCACTACAACTTAGAGTAAAAAGAATAGGAGATTTCTCATTCTCATTATTCCTTATAATTATTACATTACCAATTGTTTTAATATCATCAATACTGATATACCTGGAAGATAAAGGCCCAATACTATACTCTCAAATCAGGACAGGTTATGGAGGAAAATTATTTCGAATATACAAACTTCGAAGCATGAAAGTTAATGCAGAAGAAGAAGGAGCAAAGTGGTCTAAAAGAGGAGATAAAAGGATTACGAGAATAGGTAATATCCTAAGAAAACTTAGAATTGACGAACTACCTCAACTTTGGTGTGTGTTAACAGGTCAAATGAGTCTGATAGGACCCAGGCCAGAAAGACCAGAGTTTGACGAAGACTTGGAAAAACAAATACCATATTATAATTATAGATATTTCATAAGACCTGGTTTAAGTGGTTGGGCACAAGTCAATTACCCTTATGGTGCGAGAATTGAGGATTCAAGAAACAAATTGAGTTATGATTTTTTCTATATTCGAAACTTTTCAACTCTGTTAGATTTAGTTATATTAATGAAAACCATGAGATTAGTTTTTAATGCTAAAGGTTCGATTGCTGTGTCGAAATAAGACTAAATAAAAATACAATTTATTATTTAACAAACAATTATTATGATTACTCATTGTCTAAATAGATATAGTAAGTATAATCCAATCGTATAAATTATATAGAGAGTATTTATTAATTATAAAGCCATCTTAACTTTTATTTTTTAATTTGGTGACTAAGCCATTCTTCTTGACTTTGTATATTTTTCATGATTGGCCCAGGGGGTGGGGTATTTATAGGAAAAGTTTTTAGGAATGTCCCTAAGGTAATTTTTGGTATTTGATTGGTTCTCTGAAGTAAAAACTCATGAAGATGAGTTTGTAACCATTGAGGTTGAGAAATCAAAATATCCCAATAATTATCAAAAGGATAATCTCTTAATTTATTCTGGTCAATAGATTTTGTAAACACATATCGATTTGAGGTATATAGAAATCCATCCTGATTTATATTATTATGGATAAATTCAAAATAATCACGTAGAGTAGTTTTAGGCATTTCACCAAAAGATCTTGTGTTTATAACCAAATCAAAATTAATATCTAATTCCTTATATATATGAAAAGGTATTAGTAAATAATCATATTCCTCATTATGTATAATATCAATATGATCCTTTCCAAAATCTAACAGATTGATTATTTTACAATTTGGATTAGAGTGAGAAATATAGTAATGTTGTATAAGTAGAACTTCGGGAAGATCTATAATTATATATTTAGATTTAGGGAAAACTGATTTCAACTTAGTAGCTAGGTTTCCATAGCCACCACCTATTTCTAAAATCTTTTGGATATTCTTCTGTTTATTTAAAATATTTATTAATCTATCTATTTGAGCGGCTGAGTAAACATGATATAGATCATCAAAATTTAGGAAATATGTCTTATTTTGATAAATATAACTCAATCTTCTTGGATTACCAATCAAATTATTAAATGGTATATTTTTAATATTATCCTCAAACATTATATGTAATTCCAGAAATCTAGAAATAATATCATCATTTTCAAATTTATTATATTCAACATCATATTTATCGCCATTTAAAACTTTCTCTAATTCCTGAGATGGAAGTCCTGTTTCAAGCATATTACTAATTCCATTAGAACGAAAATTTATCATTGCGTCGAAATCTGAAATAACTTCATAAAAACGTTCTCCAAATATATCCCAATGATCCTGTTTAGAGTATGTTATTTTTAATAGTTTTTCCAAATAAAAATAGTAAGAAGTTGAATTCATATCTCATTTACTATTCTTAGCATATTAACATCCTAATATATTATTATGGAATATCCACTAATTTTTTTATAATTGAATTATAATTATTTATCAGTTCATATTTATAATTCCTCTAAGAACTCAATTATTGAATATGCTTTCCAGAGACATACAAGTGCAGAATGTCTATAACCTGCTCTAATCCTATAAGGAGCAACCCTTATTAATATCTGAGCCAATGAGAATAGGCTATCAAAAGTAATATCTTTGGAAATATATTGTCTGTAAAAACTAAAAATATCCTCAATGTATTTTAAATCATTACTTATTTGGTTCTTATCTTCTTCTATGGAAAAGTTTCTAATAAAGAGATCAATTTCAAAATTATCTAAATATGCCCATTGCTCATATTTTGAAATTAGGCTTTGCATAAGTTTACCAATATCAAAAACAGGAGAGGTATATTGCTCCATAGAGCCGTTCATTCTAATATCCATTGTTGATCCAAGTGGATCTATGAGAAAAAGTGAATTTTTTTGAACAAAAATATTTTCTAATGTTAAGTCTCCGTGAATTAAACATGATTTATGATTACCCCATATATCATCTCTGCCTAATAATCGATTTAACTTAAAAATAATATTCTCTTTGAAGTTTGTTGGAATAAATTCTTTATAATTTTCAATTAATGGCGATAATTCATACAAACTATTATTAATAGATGGATTTAATTTTTTTTCTATTATTTTCTTATATAAATCATTAAATGAATGATACTGATTTGAGAATGAACTGCCTTCATAAAGAGAAGATAAAATATTAAATAAAGTGGTTTTATATTTAGGGTTTGATACTAATAAATCAGTATTTAATTGTATAGCATCTAAATAGCTCATATCATAATAATTAATTCCTATGGAGCTGAAATCCCAGTTTAAAATTTGGGGTAATGAATATGATATATATTTAGACAAGGATTGTAAATAAGAATATTGCTTATATAAAGTCATACATACGTTTTTATTGCTTGAAACGGTCCATTTCCTAACAAAAACAAAATTATTTGTGAAATCTTTTAAAACAACTGTTTTTGCACCAGAACCTTTACTGCAATCTCTTAAAAAATCTATTCTAGATAATTTATCAACTAAAAATGGCTTATCTCTTATTGAGTTTACTGCGATTGCTGTATCTATTGATTCATTAGAGGGTTTTCTATCATTAATTAAATATCTTATTCCAGAAGTTGCACCATGAATTATTTCTGAATACTGCAGACCAATATTAGACAAATCTTTCTTAGTCTTTTCTAGAATTCTTTTTGGTCTACTGGAACATAAAACTATTACACATCCTTGATTAAACAACTCATTAATCAAATCAACATTTTGTTTAATAGGAATTGGTTTTTCAGAAAAATTACCTGTATCTGAAAAACTTCCCACATCATGCTTAAAAATAACTCCATCTATGTCGATAATAAATGTAGCTGGTTCACGATTACCAGAAAAACTTATGATTGAATTTGCAGTTTCTTCAAGTTGCTCGGGTGTACCTAAACCAATCCCCCAATCAGCTTGAATGCTAATTACATCTTCTGATTTACTTAGCAATGATAAAATAAAACTATGATGTGATTCAACTTTTTCACTTCTAATAGCTTCAAACTCAGTAATCCCCTTAACTAAAGTAGAAAAGTCCTTATAGACATAACAACCAATCAAAAATTCTGCTCTTTGCCTATTATTTTCGTTCTGCTGTAAAAAATCTTTTTCACCTGAAATATATTCTCCTTGATCATTACGAATAACATATCCCCACTTGTCAGGATTAGGAACTGTTTTTAATGTGCAAAAGGCATTATATGACTTATCGTGTTTGAAATATTTAAGTAATGAATCACATCTAAATGTATGATCACTATCTAAAATAATAATAGATCTATCAGTAATTGATCGTTTTTTAGATATCAATTTCAAAGCCTCTAAAGAAGTATGTCCTGGCCCTTTTGTGAGCTTCTCAATAACTACAATATTAATTCTTCTATTTATCTTTTCACACTCTTCTTTAAAAGCTTTGTAATCTTGTTCTTTTCGTATTACCAAGTAAATATCAGAAAACTCAATTATCCCAGCCGTTACGAGTGGAAACATGGGTTTTACAGACCAATGCAGTAATGTTTTACCCAAAAACTCAACTAGAGGTTTATCTAGATACTTTTTGTATTTTTCAAAAGAATATTCTTTTAATCTAATTCCTAGTCCTGCAGCTGTAATGATAACTATGAATTTCTTCATTTTTATATGCTTTCATGTATTAATTTTAGCAGTTGTTCAAGTAACTACTGATTTAAAAAAGTTTAAAGACTAATTTTTCTTACTTTGTTAATTTAAAATCACTATGACCAGCTTAAGTCTCTACTCAGACTTAAATCAACATATCTTAGTATCCTCACTATATTTTGTTACGGATAGCTAAAGTACAGATACACTAATTAGAACAAGTATTTTTCCGTTGATGAAGTATTTCTATGATGGTTGTGATCCCGAAGAATTGAAGGGATTAATTAATAAAGGTTGTATTCGAGGAGTTACTACAAATGTTAATTTTGTTGTTAATTATGCCAAGGCCAAGAAGATAGAAACATATTTTGATGCTGTAAAACCTTGCTATGAAATTGCAAAGGACTGTAATTGCAATTTACCTTTTTCTATCCAAGCAGTAGGGAAGACTTCTAAGGAATTAATAGATTCTGCTCTTAAAATAAGAGATAAATTTTCTGAAAAAGTTAAATTATATATAAAGATTCCAGTTAATTATAATAATCTAGATGTAATAAATATGCTCTCAATAGATGAATCAATAAATATTAATGCAACATGTATAACATCGTTCCTTCAAGCAAGTCTTGCTTCAAGTGCAGGAGGAAGCATACTCTCATATTTTTGGGGAAAAATGAGCGATGAAGGTATAAAGCCTAGTGAGCATGTTATTTCATTAAAGAAATATCTCAAAGAAAACAATTCTAAATCTGAAATACTATGTGGTTCAATAAGGCAGTCCAGTATTATTCATGAAGCTTTTATCTCTGGAGCAGATATACTTACCCTTCCGTTTCCCTATTTCTCTAAAATTTCTGAAAGAACCAAATCAGATGAAGCAACAAATATTTTCAATGAAGCCTGGTATTCCTCGGACTTATCGTTGACATAAAACAGTCACAAATGAAGTCAATAATAAACTATAGTAATTCTAATAGAGTCAATATTAAGTTATTAATACCTTTACTTTTTATATATATATGTCCAAACATAAAACTTTTATCTCAAGGTGAAAATAGTTTAATCCCAATTTCTATTATATTAGTTGGGTTTTCATTTCTAAAAAAAAATGAACTAATTACATTTATCTCCATATGTGCACTTGCGTTATTAAACCTTTTAATTCAAGAGCCTGCAATCAACACTTCAAGTGTACTAAGTACATTGATTTCTATTTATATTATTTGTGTGCCAGTAGGTACTTCAATAATCTTAGGGAGAATAATAGGTTGCAAATATGCAAATGCAAGTCCTTCAAGGTTAATAAATGACATTCAATTTATTTCATTAGTCTTAATAACAATTTTATTTACTTCATATGTTCTAGATATCACAGCTCCTTACATACTACAAACATTTATTTTTGCAGGAAGATCAAGCCATGAACGTATACCTTTTATATTTACTGAGCCATCACAAGCCTCATCATTCATACTTGGATTACTTTTAGTAGGTATTCTAGTATTAAAAAGTAGTTATTTAGAAAAATTTACTAGGATGAAAAGTAGAAATTTATCTTTATTAATAATAGGAATTGGTTTAGTTGTTTTTTACTTTTCTCAACCATTAACTGGCTTGGCTCAACTTATATTATCCTTACTAATTATTATTTTTTTAATTAGCATGAAGATAGGAATAGATTTGCTATTTAAATTCAAGATAAATATGAAGCAAACGGGTATATTAGCTATTAAGAATAATAAACTAAAATCTTTTATTATAGTATTTATTATCATACCATCTCTACTTTTTCTTATTATAAATTTCAGTCAAAGAACATTAGGTTTGATTTCTGTACTTGGAAGAACAAATTTAATAGATAGCCTTTTTATAGGAAGTGGATTTAGACTACATTATTCATTCGTAAGCGTAGTTAAGAGTTTTACAGATCCAATATCTCTTCCAGGTAATTGGTCCAATAGCTTCACTGCTGATTTGGTTAATGTATTGCGTGATTATAATATATTAACGAGTAATTTTAGTAATATATTATATCTAGATAAGCCAGCTACAACTATCAAACCAGTTGGATGGCTATATTTCACCTTATATGATTTAGGAATAATAGGAACATGCCTTTTTTTCGTCGGGGTTATCGGAAAAAAAGTGAAAAAATTATTAAAAGAGATAATTAAAATAAATTATCTTATTATTACCATATTTTCAATTCAAATTGCAGTACTTATTATTCCCACATTACCCTCAACACCAACTGTATTTTTCCCAATTCTAATAATTGAGACTATTTCATATTACAAGAAATATAATAAATCAATGGTAATTATATAGATTACATCTTATGAAAAAAACAATAATTCCATCCGTAAGTATAATTTCTTTAACTAAGGATGATGAGATTGGATTAAAGAGAACTGGGACTTCTATTTTAATTCAAAATTTAAAAGAAATTATTGAATGGATTATTATTGATGGTTCATCAGCGCAATGTATAAATTCTAATAAAAAATATATCAATGAAATAAAAGCTTTAATTCAATCAAATAATAGAAATATTCTAATAAGGTATAAGAATATGAGAGAGTTAAATATAGAAGGTATTTATCCAAGCATGAACTACTCTCGTACACTTATTAAGGGGGAATCCACTATATTCATGAACGGTGGAGATGAATTCTATGACAAGAATTCATTGAATACCTTATACAAAAATTTCAAAACTAATCCGTACTCGAAAGTAATATGTTTTGGTCAAGCTAAAATTGTCTCCAAAATTGGAATAGATTGGAATTTCCCAGGGAAAGATATTTTTAATATCAATAAATGGCTTATGTTTTTAGAGCCTAATCATCAGTCAATGCTAGTTTCATCAAATTTGGTTATAAATAATAGCTATCCAACTGATTGTATTGTAGAGGCTGATAAATACTGGAAAAGATCGATTCTTAAAGAATCAGAATCTATAGTATTTATAAGAGAATTGGTCTGCAAATTTTATCTAGAAGGTGCGTCATCAAATAAACCATCGATGAGATTACTGAAATCACAAATAATGGATAAAAGACATTCATATCTAAGAAAGATAGTATCCTTAATTAAATTTCTTATACCGAAAATTATTTATAAATACGTTCCCTATTTACAGATGTTAAAGAATCAAATTACAAATTTAATATTTTAATCTAAAATATTATAAACAAATAACTTTAATTAATTCAGGTAATAAAGTTGGTCTTTTTTCTTGATATTCTAAAAATAGAAATAAAAGACCATATAAAACCACTTATCCATGAAATTTGGCATAAAGTAGCTGTTATTGGATAGATATAAGATCTATTATCATAAACAATGAGAATCTCTGAAGTAAAGTTAAATATAAACAAAAAAGAAATAAATAATGAAATTGCAAAAGTTAAATTCCAATATGAAATAACTGCAAATATGCAAAATAAAGTACATAAGAAGAGATAACGAAATATGCTATGTATTTTTTTTGCACTTTTCAATGTATTAAATCTACAATAGCCATAAGTATTAAATAACCTTAATATTCCAATCAATGATGATCTGGAAACATAGGAAAGTTTTAAAAAGCTGGAAATATAAGGTATATATCCTCTTGATCTAAAGTCAGAAGATAATAAAGAATCTTCTGAAATTAAACTAACTTTTTGTCTGTAAAGAATGGACTTCAAAATATTTGAATCGAAGCACCCAAGATAAATTGAAGAGGAATATCCATCATAATTAAATCTTCGATGCCTAGGGTATAAAAATATATATCCCCTTCTCATTATACCTGCACAATATTCAGAAACTCTTTTATTATTTTCTGGAAGTACTGATGGAACTCCACCTACATATTTTAATGATTTTTCTCTTAGAATTTTCAAAGCATTATATGCATAGTTTGCACTAAACCTTGTTCGAGAATCATATCTTATTGCATATTCAGAAGTGATTTCATTTATTGCTAGATTTAATGCTTCTACTCTTGATGAATCTTCAAATTTATAAATAAATTCAATAGTATTTGTTTTGATAATTTTTTTATAGTATTCTTCACGATATATTGTACCACTATCAATTAATATGATCTGGTTAGGTATAAGAGTTTGATCTATAATTGTTTTCAAACATTTTCCCATATGCTCAAAGTCATTCGCACAGGTGCCAAAGAATGAATAAGTCATATTTACTAAAAATAAACTTTGAAAATAAACATCAGTAAAATCATTGTTAAAAATAAACTTACAAATAAATACAAGATTTGTTTATCTCTTCATAGCAAAGCCACTAAATTGCCAATAAAAATATTTAATTGGTGTTTTGCTTAATAAGTTATCAAAAGAAGTTAAGACTTTCCTTAATACACCAATTCTTAAAAAGGCAGAAAATATATTTGAGAAACCATACCAGTCTAAATTATCTAATTTAAAGTATTTTTTCATTAAATCTAAATCATCAAATGTGAAAGGTCTCTCATCAGGAGTACGAGCTGAAGGAGTTAGTCGTCTATAAAGTTGAAAAATGGGATTTGTTCCTAAAGGTTCTCTAAAAATAAGGACACCATTTAATTTTAGTACTCTTGAAATTTCTGGAAAAATTAAAGACAAGTCCAAATGGTGAAGCAATCCGTTGACAATGACACAATCAAATTTTGCATCCTCTGATGGCAATTCATGAGCATCGCAACAAATAAATGTTGAATTTGGCAATCCATATTTACTTGCAGATCTTATAGCTTCGTCAGAAAGATCAATTCCAAGATACGAAGATGTGTATTTTGTATAATCCTTGGCGAGTTCTCCTACAGAGCATCCTATTTCTAAAACATCTTTGTCTTGTATAGCTGAAAATGTTGTTCTATTATGTCTATTCATAGGGATACTAGTTGCCCAATAAAATTTTGATTGATTATTCCTTTCCAATTCACCAGAAACCTTTTTATTTTCGTATGCACGTTCCTTTTCTAAATCTATTTTTCTCATTAGAAAAATTTAAATCTAATTATTTATTATTATATTAAAACACTTTTATATTGAAAATAAATCTAAAGTTGGTTTTTCGAAATAGTTATAACAAAAATGATCAGGCAAGTTGTCTATAGTCTTTTGTAAATTGTCAAAACAAGATTTATAAACACCATAACCCTCTAAATTATTGGACTGTAAATAATTAGAAGTTATTATTATTGGTATACCAGATATATTAAAATCTACTATTTTTGTTAAAAAGCCTGAGGTCTGGATTTGATTAATAATTAAGCATTTAGAAGTTAGCATGAGATCCAATAATTCTGCATCTGTGATCTCACCTAAAATAGATATATTTTTATTGGAATAATGATTAAAACAATCTGTACCATAACCAGCAACAATGATTTCATATTGGAAATTTAGGTTTTTTAATACCTCTAAAGCATTTTCTATTCCGATTTTTGTTGGATAATTTAAAGTAGTTCCAAGCAAAAATACTTTTTTACTGTTAAATTGAATTTTTGTTTTTTCCCTATTTATTCTAATTGAAGAATATAAATTCAGTTCCTTTGAAGAAGGATAATAAGGCAATAAAATAGATTTTATATTATGACATGCAAGTACAGCTTGATCAAACTTAGATATACTTATGACGGATTTAGCTAGTTTATAAGCCATAGTCTCCATATTAAATTTCGAGAACTTATTTCTAAAATTTAAATCACTCGAATCATTATTAACTAAATACTCAACATTCTGAACGCAAACCGTATGTTCAATTCCGAGAAAATTTAGACAACTCTGAATCAAAATTGAAAAAGAGTTACCTCCTTCAACGATTAGATGTCTACTTCTATTCACTTTAATTAAACTTACTAAGTAAGGAGTTTTTAAAAACAAAAGAATTGCTCCTCTAAGAGATACACCCTTAAAAATGAATATATAAACTGAATAAAAAAATATATTAATACTAACTAAAGGTTTAGAAAAAAGATAATATATGAACTTAGGAAAAGATGTATTAGGGTTAATTGATAGACAATCTGAACGATCCAACTGTTCTTTTATTTGATAGGTTCTTTTAACGGCTCCATGTTTTTGTAAGTTATACAAAAAAGGACTTATATAAAGAAATGCCATTCGTAAAGTCTAACACCTTTAAATATTTAGAATAACATAAGAATTGATTCTAACAGTAAAAATCTTTTTTATCACTAGCATAATAGAATATTTTCTGATCTATTATATTAGATCTCTTCAGAAACTAACTCTATATAAAATAGTAAATCAAGAAAATAATAATTGGAAAAAACTATAGTTAAGAAAAAGATTAATATGAATTTACGATCACTGAATGATAGATGGAGATAGAAAGTACTGTTCGAATATGTTCATAAGCAGCGAACTTAAAGCAATCGAATAAAATAATACTGTACAAAATATTATAATTTCACATCAAGGTAGATATTGCTCATACTTATTTTAGCAAAAAATAATTCGCTCCAATAAAATCTCTATAAAAAGCTTTTCCGAGATTTACTCATTCTCATATATCCGTATTGAATCTGGATTAGCTAAAATAATTGATTGTTTCCCCAGAACATCTAATTGTATGTACAAATTCAAGTATTGGTGAAAATAAGCTTTCTAAGTTATTGGATATCTACCACCTCACTTTCTCTAAAAATATATACACAAGAAAATTATAAATTAATTATAATCCTAAGCCTATTTGTGATTAAACTATTTTTAATATAAGAAATCACCATAAAAGGATAATAAAAGCTAAATTCTACAGTCTCGTTAGTCAGATTAGGACAATAGTTAATGGATACAATGAAAGATCTATTTTCTTAAGCATATCCTATTTAAAAAATTTGAACACGTGTTAAAGTTTTATAGTATATAAAATTAAAGTGATTAATTACTCTAATAGAAAGTTAGCTGTGGCTTTCCGAAAATATGCAAAAGCTATTCTAGGATTGATTGTTTATGAAATAAGATGTTTGTTAAATAGTTCTAATGAAAGATTCATTTATCTTTTCCTACAAGCTTTAAGAGTAGCCTCTCAGAAAAACACGAAATCAAAATTGCTTACAGAGTTTAAAATATATCCTAAATATCCAAAGAGGTTATATCCAATAAATTCTGATACTAGTGATCTAAGTATTATTATTCAAGGGCCGATAACCGACAGAGAATTTGTACAGGCTACAATAGATTGGTACACAGCATGTGGAGTTTCTAGAATAATTGTATCTACAAGTCAGAATATTAAAGATTTTAAAAGAGCTACTACAGTTGTTTATTCTACACCAAATATTATTGGTCTAGGAAATGAAAATAGTCACTTGTTAAGTATTCAAAAAGGTCTAAATTTAATCAATGAAAATGATATTGTTATCAAAACAAGGACAGATATGAGGATCTTTAATGAACTTGCATTTTCTGCTATACCATCTATTCATAAGAAGTATATTTCAGATACAACTAAGGATGGTTTTAGGCTAGGAGCTATTTCAAATAATAGTATGTTAATCAAAATAAATAATATATCAGATCACTTATATATAGGTTATGCATCCCAATTAAAAAGAATGTTTTCTTTACCATTTCGAGAAGTTAATAATGTCATGTCTGAAATATCAGTTGAACCTAATCTTTTGTATAAAGATGAGAGAGGCCTGCTTCTTAAGTCTACTAAGTTCACATCAAGCTTTACTGAGTTTTTCGGAGAACAGTGGTTTTTTAATTCATACAGAAGAAATTGTCTGATCGAAGATATGAGTGAAAAAAGGGTTATTGATTTTTTAGATTATAAATTAGCTCTATCTAGATATTTAGATGTAATAAGAAATAGTGTTTACATTATTGATCCTGAGGAGTTAGATCTTTATTGGTTGAAAGGAGATATTCCTACATTACCCTCCTTTTATCACGATGCTGATCAAAATTCTTCTCCTATACCTTGTATGAGACTTACTCGATTAAATTGGTTAAGCTTATATTATGACGAAAGTTATAAAGATAAGATACTTAATTATACTGATTCTCTTAGCCAATATGATCTTTTGTTCTAATTAATCATGACTGAAACTTTTAGCCAAGAGCATAATTATTTATTTGAAATTAATCAGCATATAAATATAAAATCAGAGTTAAAACATCTATATACTAATAAACAAAGCCATATAATTGTTTTTTGTGGCATGGGTCTAACGGATGAACTATGTAACCAAATCAATACCCTATCGGAGTTGACTTTATCTAGCAATATAATTATTGGTGTAATGGATCGCAATGATTTATGTGACTTTAAATTAAATAAATGTATTCATAAGATTCCAATGTTATGTTCAGACGAAGAGGTCCCAAAAGGAATAGGAACATTTGAGAATTATATATTTTGTGAACTTAAATCGATAGCTAAATATATAAATGATAATAATTTACATGAATATAAATACTTTACTAAAATCAGGAAGGATGTTTTTCTTATTCTAGATGATTTCATAAATTATATTTACTCTGTTCCCTCTCTTACTAAAAAATACCCATTTATTACAACCGATCAAGCAACAAACTTGCTCAGAAAATTCTGTATATCAGACATGTTCTTTACCATACCATTGAATCTTATTGATACTATTCCATATCGAGTTGTGCCAAAGAAAAAATATTTATTTTGGTGGTATTTTAGACATTTAAAACCCCATGAGATATTTAAAAATGATCATCAAACGGAACAATGGTTATGGAAACATATTCTTAATAAATTTAATATTAAATTTATTAATAATTACTCTTTTGATGATTATCTTGGATACTTAGATAAGTACATTTTAGTCTTATCTACAAAACAAATAGGCTATTTCTGGAATAGATCTAGTAATTTATATCTCCATAATTGGGTGCGCTTTCCACCCAATGGTAGAGGTCTTTCAATATCAACAAAACCACTTAGGAATTATACAAGTTATTCATCATTTATTGCACCTTTATTTCAGAAAAAAGATATAATTAATTTCTTTAAGTTAGTGAGAATTTTAATTTTCATAAAAAAATCTTTAAAGTTATTAATAACATTACCTATTTATTATATAAAATATCTAGTAAAAAGATAACTTTATAAAAACTATTTTAAATTACAATCTTTATTCAATTCCATAGAAGTTAATTAGTAGTTTAAGTTAACACAAAAACACCTAAAAACTGCTTATTTTGAATTAACAACTTATTATTCAGTTCATTTATCTCTTGTCGTTTCGTCGTTCCTAATCTAGATACCAAAATTATATTTTCAAAATTTATAGTTTCGAATGAGTTTCTTATAATAACTCCTTCCATATTTGTTTCTGATTGGTTTAAATGTTTTTGAATTTTTTCTGCTTCAGAAGAATCAATTTGATTCCCTGGGAGAATTGCAATAGGTCCAGAGATTTTAGCGAATTGTCCGAAAGCCAATATTTTTATCAGTTCTTCCCAAGATTCTTTTTTATTCGATGGTAATCCTTGAATTATCTTCGTATTGACAATAAGCTTTATTTCATTAATTGAATGAATAACATCTAACCTTTTTTCGTAAAAACTTGATACTCCACATCCCAATATAAAGCCAGAAAAAATACCTAATCCTATTAATTTCTCCATTTGAGGTGAAATAGGTTTAGAAAATAAAGTTGGTTTTGTGATTAATTCCCAAGGGTCTTTAATTCTTGCTTTCTCTAAGGCAAGTTCTCTATACTGATTTTCCAACTTATTAAGAGTTAATCTGTCCTTATTAGCTTTGCTTAAAAGCTGTCTATATTTAATCAATACTCCGTCAGGCCTAGTTGAAGCCTTTAAGCGAGCTTGTGCCTCTTCCTTTTGAGCAGTAAGAAAACCTTTAATTTGTTTCTTTAATAAAGTTATCATTGCTCTTCTTTCTTGTTTTATAGATTTAATAATTTGGTCATTTTCCTTATAGACTAAAATAAGTTTAGTTAATCTTGAGTCAAGATTTTTTATTAATTTTGGGACCTCCTCTTCACTAAAGCCTTTAAGTACCGATGCAATATTAATTATTTCTTCTGAAGAGTCTTCTAATAAATCGATCTGTTTTAATTGTTGTTCTATAGTTCTAATTTCTGTTACAGCTTTAATCCTGGCCTCTTCAATGTTTACATTATTCTGAATATAGTTATCAATACCTTCAGCACTTTGAGTGCTTGATAAATCTTGCTTATAAGCAAAATCTTGTGCTTGTTTAAATGACTGAATACTTTTTTTATTATAAAGTTTGATTTGATTATTAAAAAATTCCATACCCAAATCAATTCGTCGTCTTCGTCTTTTACCAGAATAGACTTGATATGTATCTGATATTTCTTTAAGTACCGGTAAAATCAAATCTTTATTTGTATCTACATATGAAAGGGTAAGAACAGAAGTGTTTTTCTTGAGATTTATATTAAGTTGTTTTCTCCAAGTATTAAATCTTAATTTTGAAAGTGAATTATTATTTGTTTTTGCAAATTCAAAAACATTCATTAAAACCGAAGGACTTTTTAATATCTCTACCTCAGTCTCTAGTTGATTTTCTTGAGAGCCAATATCAGCAAAAGCTTTGAGTTGATTTTTGACAGCGTTGGAAGGTATAGCATCAGAGAGAACAATTTGAAACTCACCCTTCCACTCTTTAGTGGAAGTTATGCCAACTATACCTGTAAAAACAACCCCAAAGACACTAACCGATGAAATTAGCCTTACATTCCTCTTTAAGAAATTAATCCATATACTTAAATCTATTTCTTCTTCAGAGTTGTGATTATATTTATCCAACAAAAAGTTTTTTATAGATTATTTACCATAATAATATAAAATCTCAGATTATCAAAATAAATAGTCAAATCATTTCAAAGAATATGAAGACAGATTTTCATAAGAAAAATAATATTTCTACTGGGATTATGCATAACGAAATCAATCCAAAAATTGAATACAATTTGAATGCTCTAACTCATTATTGATACTTCATCAAAAATGATGGGAGAATGAATCCATACTTTATTAATAATTCATATCCAAAAATCATTAGCCCCAAGCGGTTTTGAGGGCTAAGATCTAAATTCCATGAATAGGTTTGTTGCGTGGAAAATTATTTTCTTGCATTACCAAGATCTATAAATAGCTCTTCCAATAAGTTCTCTTAAAGCTATCGAACTTCTATACAGACTTTCAGCATTGGGAGTCCATTGATAAGGATTTTGCCATCTAGAAGTCATAGGGGTGTTGAAGTCTACTGGAAAAGGAAGAACAAGAAACCCCTGTCGCTCAAATAACTTTTTTGCTCGTTTCATATGAAAAGCACTTGTCACTAGAAGTATCTTGGATGAAGAATTGATCTTATTTAAATTTCTTCTGATTTCTATAGCTTCTTGTGCAGTATTAAAAACTTTATTAGTAGTTAATATGGAATTAGATGGTATTCCCAGACTAATAGCATGTTCTTTATATAAAGTTCCTTCATCCTTGGATTTAATACTATAAGGAGTTGTCCCGCCTGTAAAAAATATCTTTGGAGCTTTTTTATTTTGATATAGGCTTATTCCAGCAAAGTATCTATCTACGTCTCCCCATTCATAAATATTATTTTTCCCGGGAGATTTAGGTCTTCCACCACCACTTAATACAATAATTGCATCTGCAGTTGGCGCATCTTTTTCATTTGTTCGTTTCCATGGATATTCCACTAGTCTCCATAGGAAATCTGCTACAAAGCCAATACTGAAGGTCCATAGAAAAAAAATCACTATCATGATATTTTTTTTCCTTGGTTTATTAAAATTTAGAAGAAGACAAAATAAGCTCAATCCAAGCGGAAGCATAAATAGCGGTAATAGCTTGCTTAGGAGGTACGTTTTACGAAAAAGTAGTTATTAATATATTAAATACAATTAGTCATTTAACAAAATGCGGTAAGTTTTTTGAAACTAAATCTTAGATCTTTTAGGGAAAAGCTCTTACCTATTAATCTCAAAGCTTATAAAGAATCTGGCCAAGTGGAATCGAACAATTGAACCAGTTAATATATTTCAGACTATTAATTATTTTATAAGAATTCTTTAAAGTTGCCTGCCTTATTAGTTCTCAGGAAATCAGTTAAAGTTAAAATTATTAATAAAATCTTTAAATAATCCTTGCTTTTTATCTTTTATTATTCACTTTGAATTTATTTTTCTATAAAAAATAAACTTAAATAAATTAATGAGTATTTGATATTTTTAGGCTAAAATTGAATAACAAATGATGGATGATTTATGAAGAATCGTCAATAAAGTAATGTTTTCATATTATACCTATTTTTTTCAACTGGTTAGTGGTGCCAAAACGATGGTCCCTTCGAAAGGATCCTTCTTCCTTTACAAAAATAATATCAACTTGTGCAAGTGCATTATCAAGAGGTCTATAACATCCTTTCAAAATATCATATACAACAAATCCATTCTCTTTCATAAAAAATATAACTTCATAAAAATCTGGTGCTCCTTTCATAAATTTAAAAAGAGAGACCTCAAGAACTATAACTTCGGTATTTTGCATGGTTATTTTTGCTCCTTCTAAAGCATCTAATTCAGCTCCTTGAACATCAACTTTTATTAGGAATGGTCCCTTAAGTTGTTTATCCTTTACTAAATCATCAACTCTAATAGTTGGTACTCTAATTTTATATCCATCAGCATTCTCGCCAATTTCTTCTTTTAGCAATGAAGAACCATCCATATGATTAGGGTGAATATTAAAAGAAACTTCTCCCTTTTCTTTTGATGCTGCAGCCAAGCAATAATCACCTCTATGCTTATTCAAAATCTTTTTTAAAAAATATTCATATTCTTTAATAGGTTCGATTAATAAATAAAAGCTTTTCGGGAAATTAACATATAAGGGTTTCGTACCTTTCGCTACTCCAATATCAATAATAGTTTCTGGATAAAATTTCTGTGATTTTAAAAACCCAAATGCTTGAGATAATGAAACTCTTTGACCTTTATTTAAAATAAAAATTGAATAAAGCTTTTTAATTAATCTTTTTAAAATTCTCACTAATTTTTGATTGGACAGGTAATTTTTCAGAAGGCATTTATTAAATTTTTTAGGCTTCCCTCTGATCGTCATGAAGTGCTTTAGATAATTCTATTAAATATAGCAGGATTAATCCAATAAATAAAAAGCCTATTGCATAGAAAAATTACTAATAAAATATGCAAAAGGAATTAGGTATTACTTAAAAAGCTTTATATATTTAGAAAAATCAAATGGAACCGATCGTACTAGAACGGTGCATCCTGAAGGCCATGTATGTCTCAGTTTCGTGAGACTACATGCCCTAACTTGAGAAAGCCTAGTTAGACAAAAGATATTCATAGATTAGATTTGATCTACAATTACAAGTTATAGCAAAAAAGCACTAGTCCTATATTTGATTTAGAAAAGTTATTTCACCGCCCAATCACACAAAATAACACTGGGATTATTTGGATTTAGAGTATATAGAAATTTACATTAGGAATTTGTCTTTAACAAAGAAAAAATAAAATAAACGATTATCTTTATACTATAAATGAACTTGCTACTTTCTTCGATCAATATTTTAAAAGTAATACAATAAAAGATCGCTTTTTTTCTTAACAAAAATACTAATTAGATTTAGTTCTTAAAGAATAAAACGAACTATCATTAGTTTGAGATTATATGTTTCTTAAAAGTCTATTCTATAATTGAATACTTAGAATAAATATAAATTGCAATTATTATTACTTTGATATATTTATTATAATAAAATATTTTTTACTATAAAAGTAAATATGCATATCTATTTATTCTTTTTTTTCTTTAGATAGAGTTGGGAGTATATTTATAGGTTTTCCTATGCTAGCCAACTTGCCTTTTTTAATGTGAATAATTCTATCACATTTTGATAACGTACTTATTCTATGTGCAATCATTATTATTGTTAGATTATCATCAAGATTATATATAGAATCCATTACTTTTTTTTCAAAGGCATCATCAAGTGCACTCGTGGCTTCGTCTAGAATTAATAGCTTTGATTGCTTATAAAGTGCTCTCGCTATGCCAATTCTTTGTTTTTGTCCTCCACTTATCCTTAAACCCCTTTCTCCTATATATGAATTATAGCCACCTAGTGTTTGCTCTATAAAATTATCAATTTTAGCTTTTCTTGCAGCATCCTTTACCTTAGTTATATCTATATCATTTGAATTTATCCCAAATGCTATATTTTCAGCAACTGTAGTATCAGCAAGATAAATATCCTGAGGTATATGTGCAATTAAACTCCTCCATGATTTAATTAAAGAGTACTTATTACCTTCGTAGATATTCCTTTGATCTATTAAGATTTTTCCATCTGTAGGTTCTAATAAACCCATAAGAATATCTATCAATGTAGTTTTACCGCTCCCTGTTTCTCCGACGATTCCTATGCATTCTCCTTTTTTAATATTAAGGGAGATATTGTTAATTACTGGTTCAATCATATTTTTATATTTAAATGTTAGATTAACAATATTAATATTATTATTAAACTCTATATTTTTGTTATGTTTATGATTTGAATTAATTGGTTGATTAAGCATCTTTTGGACATCAACAACTGATGCAGTTAGTGATTTAATTGAAGCCCATGATGAATATACTTGTTGCATTGCTGGTAAGAGTCTTTGGGCCCCAAGAGCAATAGCACCTAAGAGGGGGATTATATTAGCTCTTGTAGAAGATATATTTACTAAGTAATATGCAAAAGATGCAATTAATACAAGTCCAAGTGCCTCAAAAGCATATCTAGGTATTTGCTGTAAACTTTCATTCTCTGCTTGTTTTTGACGTTTAGGTATATCTATTTGTCTAAATATATTTATATAGTGTTCTTGACTATCATTAAGTATAATATCTCTTATTCCACCTAAGCCTTCTTGCAAAGTTTTCAACTGCAATTTCATTGACTGCGCTATATATTTACTATTAGAATACAATTTTCGTTTTGCGGTTAAAGCCAACATTAGATAAGCCATACCAAATACACTTGCTGATATAATTGCTATTTGCCAATTAGTTATTAATAATGTAATAAGTATTGCTATTGAAATGAATAATGAAGCAATTAATTGCAACGTGAAATTAACAACACAAACCGAAAGATCAGTTTGTGTTGTTATGGCAGTAATAACAAAACTACTATTTCTATCTATATGAACGCTATAAGGTTGATTTAATGTCCTTTTATATGATTCTATACTTATATCACTGCCTATAGCAGCAGCAAGCATATGGTTCAATCTTATATTGCATAATCTTATAAAAGCAGCAGTAATAGCAGCTAAACCAAATATCAATATTACTGGCAGAAAAAGCCCTTCTGCTGTATCTATACCAACATAACTTGATATTTTTTTTATTACTTCAATATTCCATAAGACATCTGTATCTGTAAGAACAGCAAGAAATGGTATTACAGATGCTAATGAGAACACTTCTGCCAAGGCACTTAGAAGCATAATCAGCAAAAGTGCAAAAAGTTGGATTTTTCTTTTCTTGCGAAGATGTTTCCACAGTCCAAACAAAACCCTTATAGTACTTAGTTCTTTATTATTATTCGATCTTTTTTTATTTACATTAAGCATTTGTTTTTATAGCCAATTATAATCTTTTTTAGTATAGAGTGAAATTGAAAAAATGATATAATTTTAACAAGTAATTTTGAATAGACTTGGTTATTAGTCTTTAAGACTTACCCTAAATAGGAAGGAAGCTCTTTCTAAATATTTTAAGAAAAAAGGAGCTCAATTTCTCAATCAGATGAAATATTTGCTATTAATTATTTTCTTTAATATTATATATTTAAAATATATCATATTAAATCAATGACTTTTGATTCCAAATTCTTCTACTCGCTTCTCTTAGGCCTAAAATTAAATTGCTTATGCCAACCTCAAAAAATAATCTTATAATAATTAGTTAAGGATATAAAAAAAAATTTATTCAACTGATAGTATGAAACTTATAAAAAATTTTAACGCTACGGGCTTGAATAATATAAGGATTATTGGATTATCTGCCTATTACCATGATAGTGCTGTAGCTTTAATTTCTAATGGTGAGATAATATCAGCAGTTCAAGAAGAACGATTCACTCGCAAGAAGCATGATTCCAGCTTTCCATCAAACGCTCTCAAATACTGTCTAAACAATAGCAAGTTAACATTAAATGATATTGATTATATTATTTACTATGAAAAACCTCTTTTAACCTTTGAAAGACTCCTGGAAACCTATTTAGGCGCAGCACCTAGAGGTGGTAGATCCTTTATAGCAGCAATGCAAGTATGGCTAAAAGAGAAGTTATTTTTAAAGTCTGAAATCAAAAATAAACTTATCAAAGTTCACAGAGAAATAACAAACACAGATAAAGAATCTTTTACCTTGCCAACACTTCTTTTCACTGAACATCATCAATCGCACGCTTCTGCAGCTTTTTATCCAAGTCCTTTTAAAGAAGCAGTTGTACTTTGCATGGATGGAGTTGGAGAGTGGGCAACAACTTCTGCATGGATTGGCAAAAATAATGAAATTAAACCTCTTTGGGAAATTAGTTTTCCTCATTCTTTAGGACTTCTCTACTCAGCATTTACTTATTACTGCGGATTTAAAGTAAATTCTGGTGAATACAAGTTAATGGGTCTAGCTCCTTACGGACAGCCAAATTATGTAAAAGAAATCAAAGATAATCTAATTGACATTAAAAATGATGGGACCTTCAGATTAGATATTAGTTATTTTAAATATCATCGTGGATTCCGTATGACTAGTCGAAAATTTCACAAACTTTTTGGGTCGCCCCCACGAGAGAGTGAGGCAGATTTAACTCAATTTCATATGGATTTAGCAGCATCAATTCAAGTAGTAACAGAAGAGATAGTAATAAAACTAGCAAGATCCCTACAAAAAGAAACAGGTCTAAAAAACTTATGTCTTGCAGGAGGTGTTGCACTTAACTGTGTCGCAAATGGAAAGTTACTTCAAAAGAAAATATTTGAAGATATCTGGATTCAACCTGCCAGTGGAGATGCAGGTTCTTCTTTAGGAGCAGCACTTATTGGTTGGTATCAACATCTAGGCATGTCTAGAGAAATTAATCATGATGATTCAATGAAAGGGACTTATCTTGGTTGCAAGTTTTCAAATAAAGCAATTACTAATTATTTAAGAAAAATAAATGCGCCTTTTCAAGAACTAGAAGATGAAGAACTTTTTGAAAAAATTGCTCAAATTCTTGATCAAGGTAAAGTTATTGGCTGGTTTAATGGAGCTATGGAATTTGGTCCTAGAGCATTAGGGGCTAGGTCTATCATTGGAGATCCTCGAAACAAAGAAATGCAGAGTGTGATGAATCTCAAAATTAAATATAGAGAGAGTTTTCGTCCTTTTGCACCATCAATTTTAGAAGAAGATGTTTCTAATCAGTTTGAAATGAATACCAAAAGTCCGTATATGTTATTAGTCTCTCCAGTTAAGAAGGAACTTTGCAAAGAAATGACAAAAGAGCAACAAAAACTTTTTGGAATTGAGAAATTAAATGTAACTCGATCATCACTTCCTGCCATTACTCATGTTGACTATTCTGCAAGAGTACAAACAGTTAGTGAAAAAACTAATCCTCGCTATCACAAATTAATTAGTGCCTTTAAAAAGAAAACTGGTTGTCCTTCTATAGTAAATACCTCATTCAACGTTAGAGGAGAACCAATTGTTTGCACTCCACAAGATGCCTATCGCTGCTTTATGAGAACTGAGATGGATGTGCTTGTCCTTCAAAATCAAATCCTATATAAGACCCAACAACCTGCGTCTGAGAAAGATGAGACTTGGAAACAAGAGTTTGAGTTGGATTGATGTTAAAACTTTCTATCTCAAAAAAACAACTTCGCGAATTTGGATTGCTGATTGGATTTGGATTCCCAATTCTTATTGGATGGTTACTTCCAGCAATTGTTGGCCATAATTTCAGGATCTGGACTTTATGGGTAAGCTTGCCCTCATTGTTTCTAGGTGTTTTCAAACCATCAATACTTTTATATCCATATAAAGCATGGATGGCACTTGGGTATACGCTTGGATGGATTAATAGTCGTATAATCCTTGGATTGGTTTTTATTATTGTTCTCCAACCTATTGCTTTAATTATGAGTGTTTTTGGATATGATCCATTAAAAAAGAAGAAGGAAAATCTAGAATCTTATCGAGAAAACAATTCAAATCATAAAATTGATTTAACTAAGATCTTTTAGCATGAAAGCATTTATTGAATTAATCAAAGATATATGGGACTTCCTAAGAGTTCGTAAGAAGTATTGGTTAGCACCTTTGATTATAACGATTGTTTTAATGGGTGCTTTGATTTTATTTACCCAAGGTTCAGTTGTTGCACCATTAATATATACTATTTTTTAAGAGTTAATATTATATAATCTGAAATATATAAAGATTAAAAAGTATATATTTTAAAAATAAATTATCCTAAAGATATATAGAATAAGGGTAAATATAAATATTTAAAACCTCTTTGAGAGGATTAAGAATCAATCAATCAACAAATCATCAAGTCCTGTTATAACTATTTCAGACATTTTTTTATGACCTGAATTATTCCAATGATCGTCAAATGCTCCAACATAATCAGAATAATTTAATTTAGGGAATGGATCAAAGTAATCAATCTTTAGTTCTTCAGCCAATCTAATTAACTTAATATAATTCTTTGAAGGCCTAAAACTTCTAGGTGTAGAATTACTATAATCAGGTATGACAACTAATCTAAGAGGTACACCAGCTTCTTTAGACAAGTCTCTTATTCTAATTAAATAATCACGTGTTATTGAATAATCTAGATCATTAGATGAATTTAAATTCGAATTATTTGGAGAGAACCTAACTTTTCTACTTGCTAAAAATATTATAGATCCAAGTCTAGATTTATAAAGGAAAGTTTTAACTGTTTTTTTTAAACCAAAATTATAACATTCGCTTAATTTAATTAGCTGAAGTATCTCATCTTCTGATCTTTTATTAGTATATAGTTGACCCTCAATTATAGAAGTATTATATCTTGAGTACCAGCCATTATTTGTACTGAAGTACCTATCAACAGGAGTAAGGTTATCAGTAAAATCATTACCAGTATAAAAACCTAAAATAACTAAATCAGGATTTATTTTTTTTAAACCATTTTTCAGAATAGCAAGCTGATTATTTTGGCCATAGCCTCCAATAGCTGTATTATAAAAAGCTATTCTATTAGATATAAAATGTTTTGATACTAAATCAATAAACCCTTTACCCTTTTCTGCAGATGCTCCCCATGTAAAACTATCTCCTAGGACTAAAACTTTCTTTAACGGTTCATAATTAAAGTCAACTTTATCAAACTCAGAAAATCCACCTTTTAAAGTATAACCATATTCATTATGTTTTATAAATTGATTACCCAGAGGTCCATGAATTATATTTTTTTCTCTAGCTTGATCAAGTGAATCGACCTTACATATATCTTGATTATATAATATTTTCTTAGGAGATTTTGACAGCAACGGTTTATAATTAAGCATTGACAATATAAACTCTACAAGAAAAAAACTTAGAACTAATGAGAATGAGGTAACTAAGGAATTTAGTAGAAATATTTTTTTCTTATTAATCATTATTAATTAGAATAAATCCATAAAAGTTTTTGGATTAATTTTTCTATTATATTATATCACTATATAAATGGTCAATTTTTATCTTAACTTCATCAATTTCTTGCAGACTATTTATTACATTTATTTCTTCATTTGGCTCAAAAGCGACAGGTAATACAACACTAAATTTTTATCTATCTCTGGATAAATTCTTTGAAATAATACTTTGCCTCGTTTATTCCTTACAGACCAACAAAACCTAAGTGTACGTTTTAAGCTCTCTTACAATTTTCTTCTCATCTCAAAAAAGGCCTTAATCAAATTTGATGAGTTGGTCTCAGAAAAACCATCATTACCCGTAAAACCCTGTCGGATTTTCATGAAAAATCATTCATTTCAATCAATATAATAGTTAAAACCTTGATGGAGTTAGGCTGTCCCAATCCGCTGTCCCCCCTTTATGCCCTATGAGGAGTCATCGGTTATACAAAAAGAGGATTAATAACCTAAGATCTTTAAGCTTGTAGTTAGCTGATATTTAATTTGAATTTGTATTGAAATAGTTTTTCTTCTAGTGCTCTAACTTTTTTCTTGAGATGAATATTTTCAATAAATAATTTATCAAACTTTCCAATCTTTTCTTCATCACTAATGCTATCTAATGATGATTTTGCTTTTTTAATTAATTCGTCAGTACTATTTTGTGTTAATGAAGGATTTCGAAGAAAACAAGATAGATCATTTTCTGTATATTTAATTTCTTGATTTAAATGGTTTTCTATTTTAACTCTTAAAGAGTGTTCAGCTTTTCCAATCCTTGCCAAAGTTCTTGCTGAAACTTGAGTCAAAGCAGCTTCTGGAATGGAACTATTTTTCAACCAATTTTCATACGCCGAAGCTAAATCTCTTGCAACCCTTCCAGGCACAACTAAAGAACCAGAATCAGTCAATGTAACCCAGTTCTTATTCTTAACTAAATTCTTCGCTTCAGACAATAATTTGGCCACTTGAAGAATAGATTTTCCTGCTTTTTCTAATTCCTTATTTGTCTCATCTATTTTTGCATTTAATTTTTTTTCTATGCTTTGAGTTAATCCATACCCTCTTCCTCTTACTAAGCTTGAGTGATCTAATTGCTCTAACTTGCTCAAAACAATAAAACTTTCAACCCTATCATGCTAACTAGAAAAAATAGAATAACTAGTCATAAAATATTGAATTTTGGACAATTCGTCCAAAATTCAGCTTTAGCGTTATCAATCTGTATGTATTAAATGCACTAACTTTTGCACTAAATTCACTTCAGACAATATTTAAAACCTTTGAGACTGAAGTTATAAACAATTATATATCAATAGTTTTCAAGAATGGAGCCAAGCGGACTCGAACCGCTGACCCCCTGCATGCCATGCAGGTGCTCTACCAGCTGAGCTATGGCCCCATGTGTTAGTTTTACTAGTAATATCAAGCAATTAGAGAGATTCTGGGAAATCGTTGACATTGCTTGATACCGCTTGATATTGCATAATATAGCAAGATCCCGCCACGAATCCCGCCAAAGCGGCCTAGTAATGAGAATGGCTTTACGGCAAAACTGGAGCAAATTAATGCGTCAGACCATCCGACTAGAAGTTGGAGTGGGTTGGCAGTTAAGAGGCCGTGAAGTTGGAGGAGTAGAAAAAACTCAGGTGACTTATCAATATCCAGATGGTCTGGGCAAGAAAAATCCTCGTAGTTCTGTATTCCTTCCTTACGACTGGTCAAGTCGTAACCAATCCAAGATTACTACGGCGGTCGCTGATCTAAAAAGGCTCATGGAAGAGCGCAACTTAAGTCTTAAGGAAGCTACAAAATTCTTACTTGAACCCGCAGCAAGAGATCAAGCTCCATCAATTACTAATTGGAAAAATATAGTAGAAACATTTATTGAATCAAGAAGCGACCGAAGAGGGACAACACTTAGAGACTTAAAAACAAGAATGAGAAGAGTTTTAGAAACTCTTGCAACTAATCCCAAGCCAAGAGATGGAACAACTTTAATGAAGAGATTCGCAGAAATGCACTTCGATAATTGCCCAGCTGGAGGCCAAGGCAGGAAAAGAAATCTTGGTGATGTAGAAGCCTTTTTAGAGTTTGCAGTTAATAAGACTGGAGCACCTCAAAGATGGCTCCCACCTGATAAAGAATTTAAAAGAAATTTAATTGGAAGTTCTTCTAGAACCAGTGCAGAAGCATTAACAGTTCCACTCAAAGGACAAGACCTTGAGATGCTCTTAGAAGGTCTTGCTTCTAATGAAAAACACAGCTTAAGACTTGCTGTTGGACTAGTTGGTTTATTTGGTCTGAGGCCGTCTGAGTTGGGAGAGTTAACTGTTGAAGATGGAAAGTTATATGTCGGCTCAACCAAGAGAAATATGCAAACTCTGCATAAGCCAAAAGCACCACCAAGAAGAGTTATTCCAGTTAATTTGCCATCACTTCCAAATGAAGGAAAAAGATTGATTAGACAATATGAATCTGGAATTATCAAACTGCCTCTTGCAATTAATAGAGCTATTGAGAGGGCAAAGGAAAAGCAAGAATTTAAAGAAGTTGGGGATGCACTTAGACAACTTTTGCAGCGTTATTGGTTATGGCAATCAATGGAAAAAAGAACTCAGGGATTAAAGGTTTATTCATTAAGACATGGTTTTGCTTATAGATGTCATGTAGAGATTGAGAACCCGATCAGTGCGACTGAAGTAGCTGAGCTAATGGGACATGATGTGAACACTCATCTCAAGTATTACGGCAGATGGGTTGATGAAGAGGCTCTGGAGCGTGCAGTTAAGAGACTTGAAGGCACGAAAGCAGAGGTGACTGCATGAAAAATACCTAAATGCACTGGGTCACAAGAGCATTGGTATGTGACCACAAGAAAGCCAACTATCTGCCCTAACTGCGGTGAAAAATCTGTAAGAAAAAATTTATTTTTGGTTATCCAAGTCCTGAACTTTTTTACAGCAAAAAATATCATCTACAAGGCTGTATGCCAGATTTCCCCAGACCTAGAGATTGGGGTTGCGTCAGTTGCGATGCTGCATTTTTTAAAGAAAAAGAATCTGTAGTTGATTGTTTTTTAGAAGGAACAATTGTTATAACTAGTTTTCTTTTCGGGTGTATTTCGATTTGGAGGGACGAAAGGCGGGATTGCGATAAAAACGCTTAAGGCATAATAATGGGGCTGAACTAATTACTTCCTTTTTCATGGAGATCGAGCACTTCTTACGTTGAAGAGGATCAATTTCTTTTTCAAAACAAAGCATTATTTCAAGGTATAATTCTCGTCAATAGATCCTTTGTAAAATAAATAATTTGACCGAAGAAAAAAGAAATCAAAAGACAGAAAGAACTGAGGTGAAAACATTCCCAGTGCCATTTGCTTTAAGAGAAAATCAAGAAAATATTACTATTAATACCAATACTCCTACGCAACCTTCTAAAGAACAAATAATTAATCAAGCATTTAAATTTCATTCACAAGCAAACATTTCAGAAGCAGCAAAACTTTATCAATATTTCATTAATCAAGGTTTTAAGGATCACAGAGTTTTTTCTAATTATGGAAACATATTGAAAGATCGTCGCCAGTTAAAAGACGCGGAATTTTTATACCGTAAGGCAATTGAATTCAAACCTGATTTTTCACAGGCGCATTACAATCTAGGAATCATATTGAAAGATCTTGGTAACTTAACAGATGCAGAGCTGTCATACCGTAAAGCAATTAAGTTCAACCCTGATTACGCTGATGCGCATCTAAATCTGGGAAACATATTTAAAGATCTTGGCAACTTCAAAGATGCAGAATTGTCATACCGTAAAGCAATTAAATTCAACCCTGATTACGCTGATGCGCATCTAAATCTGGGAAACATATTAAAAGATCTTGGCAACTTACAAGATGCAGAATTGTCATACCGTAAAGCAATTAAAATTAAACCTGATTACGCTGATGCGCATCTAAATCTGGGAAACATATTAAAAGATCTTGGCAACTTACATGACGCAGAATTATCTACTCGTAAAGCAATTGAAATTAAACCTGATTCGGGAAAGCCTCACTGGAATCTTTCACATATTTTACTAAAACAAAAGAAATTCGAAGAAGGCTGGGAAAAATATGAATGGAGATGGAAAGTAGATAGCAAAACAAAACAAATAGGAGGAAGATTCATTACAAACAAGCCTGAATGGAGATCTGAGAAGAAAGGAAGAGTATTATTATGGGCAGAGCAAGGCTTAGGTGATCAGATATTATATTGCTCACTAATTCCAGATTTTTTAAATAAAGTAGACAAAATAATTCTAAAAGTGGATAAAAGACTCATCCCTCTTTTAAAGAGATCAGTTAATAATAATATAAAGATAATTAGTGAGGAAGAGTCTATAAATGAAAAAGAATATGACTATCATCTGCCAATTGGATCGTTAGGAGGACATGTAAGAAAAACAGTTGAAAGTTTTGATTCATTGAATAAACTTAGTCTTGTAGTTAATAAAGAAAAGGCTCAACAATATAAAACAAAATTATTAGATTGTAATTATAAAAAACTTGTAGGAATTTCATGGACATCAAAAAGTAAAATTTTTAATACTAGCTTAATGTCGTTAAAAGAAATGATTTCAGGAATATATTCACCTGGTATAAAATTTATTAATCTTCAATATGGTGATGTAAAAGAAGAAATCAATAATGTAATAATAAATTTAGGAGTAGAAATCTTAGATATAGAAGAACTTGATTATTTCAATGATATTGATGGTTTAGCCGCCTTAATAACTGCCTGTGATGAAATAGTCACTATTGATAACATCACAGCGACTATTTCTGGGGCATTAGGGGTAAATACTAAAGTTATTATTCCAACAAATAGTTATTGGGCTTACGGAGTAAACGATAAACAAAGTTATTGGTTCCCATCAATCAAAATATTTAGACAAATTAAAAGGAATGATTGGAGTACTCCATTGGATGAAATAAGAAAAGAGATAGGCAAATGAAACAAGATTTAAATTAAATTATAAATCTTAAAATCTTGCTAATATTAAGATAGAAAATTATTTTTTCTTAAGTATTACTATTCCATCATAATGAACAAAATCATCATTTTCATCGTAATCTGAAAAAACTATCTCCATACCATTTGGAGGATTTAATCTGAGATATTGTTCCAAAGAATAAAATCCATCCATAATATCTTTTGCATATTTTTGATTTTGTTTTAGAAAAGCCTGAGTGATAATTAATTGAGAACTATTATCCATTATTTTACTACAATTATCAAGAGCAATAGGAAACTTTTCTAAAATATACCATAATAGCTGACTTAATATAACAATATCATATTTTTCTGGAATATAAAATTTATCAGAACATATATCACCAACAAAGAATTTAATTTCAGGAAATAGATTACTAGCTTTTTTTATGGCAGTCTTACTAATATCTAAACCGTGACAACTAGCAAATGGAAAAGTATCTGATATTAATTTTGTAACGAAACCCAAGCCTGATCCAACTTCAAGTATTTGTGAATTATTTTTCGGATAGATATTATCTAAAAGTCTTTTACGGCTTCGATTATAATAATTTGACATATCGCCTTTAATAGCAGATTGTTCCCAAGGGTCAGATACATTTTGATAAAGACCTTCAAAATCGCCAATAAACTCCAAATCACCAGAAGGTTTTTCTTTAAAAACAAAATCTCTCACTTTAGGTGTTGCTAAGCAAACTAATTAGAGTAAAGTTAGCAGCAAATAATGAAATAATAAATATGCAATATTACAATTCAAATCTAAAAAAAAAAGTAGCTTTCGTAGATTCTAGTGGTCCATGGTTAATAGATAGACATGGTAATCATTTTTGGGACTCTTGGTTAGGTTCTGGTACTTTAATTTTCGGACATAAAAAAATAAAGAATTCAAATATATGCAATATGCTCCCGTCTACCAATATATTTGATTTTGCTGAGCCTAATTTAATAAATAATCTAGTAAGTTTTGAAATAGGTTCAATTGGATTACAAACAAGCGGTTCATCAGCCATCACTAGAGCATGCAGAGTCGCAAGGGCTATTACAGATAAAAGACTGATAGCATTAATTGGTGATTTTTGGCATGGATCAGAGGATGATTTTCTTTTTAGACATAACTTTGAATTTCTATCTGATGGATTAACAATTACACCTAATAAAAATTTTGTATGGTTTAGAACAATTGAATCATTTCTTTCAAACAAAGAAAAAAAAGATTTTGCTGCAATACTTGTCGAACCCAATCAAGGCTCTAATCCAAAAGAGGATATAATTAAAGAATTCTCAAATAATGAATTAAGACAAAAGATAAGGGATCAAAATATACTATTAATCTTGGATGAAATAATAACAGGCTTTAGGGAAGGCTATGGCTCATCGAAATTATCGAGAAAATGTAATCCTGATATTGTTGTTTTTGGAAAAGCTATTGGGGGAGGCTATCCAATAGGTTTAGTTATAGTTAATAAATATTGTACTGAACTAAGTAGAAGTAAAAATATTTTTTGGGGTGGTACATTTTCTGCCAATCCAACTCAAATAAAATTAATGAGTGATCAATTAAAATTGTTAAAAAATTTAGACTATAATCTATTACAAAAAAATCTAAATCACTTATGTACATTTATTAATCAAAAAATAAAACTTGACAATCTTGGCTATCAAATCTCTGAAGGTCATGGATTTGCAAGAATTCTCAAGAAAACTATTGATAAAGTATCAAGTAGAGGTTTTATGTTCAATCAAAGTGATTCTGAAAAAATACTAGAAAAAGATTGTTTAAAAAATAATCTCTTTCTAGCAAAAAATCGACTTATTTTTCCCTCTATATATAACATTATTGATAGCATATAAAATAAATAAGAATACTAATTAATATAAAGGCAAGAGAGCCAGAACATAATGATTAAATAAGAATATTTCCACGTAAAAGCTATCCCTGTAATTCCTAGTATATAATAAATAAATTAGATTAAAGTAGTAATGGAAAAGAGTCTGATTAGGAATATACATAGAAAGCGACCGCTAATTGATACTGTTCACTTAAGAAAAATGGGTCCTATACCCTCCTTTATTGACTTAAATACTGGTGAATATTGCAATAGAAAGTGTGTTTTCTGCCCAAGACATGATTCAAGTGTCTACCCAAATCAACATCTTTTTATGAAAGTAGAGTTAGCAGAGAAAATAGCTAGAGATTTGAGAAGTATAAAATTTAAAGGAATTTTAAATATTTGCGGATACGGAGAACCTCTAGCACACCCTAATATTTGCCAAATTGTTAAAACCCTCTCTAAAGCCTCTCACATAGAGATAGTCACAAACGGAGATTTGCTTAAAATAGAATTAATTGGGGAATTATACAAGTCTGGTCTATCTCAATTAGTTATAAGTGCATACGATGGTCCGCATCAAATAAGAAAATTCACAGATTTAATGGCTCAAGCTAATATTAACCCTTCACTTTTTAATATAAGAAGAAGATGGTTTAGTAAAGAAGAAGGCTATGGCATAAAGATAACAAATAGAGCTGGCGTAATTAATACGGAAAAAGAAGACTCATTAAAAACTAGATCCTGCGCATATCCTCATTACTCTCTAACTATTGATTGGAACGGAGATATTCTTCTATGCGTCCAGGATTGGCATAAAAAGCTAAAGTTTGGAAATTTATTTGCGGACAGCATTGAGGAAATATGGTTTAGTAAAAGGATGAATGAGTATAGAAAAAATTTAATAAAAGGTCGAAGCTGTGCGGGATTCCCATGCACAAATTGTGACGCCGATGGGATGGTATTTGGTACAAATCATTTAGAAGCATGGAATAATTATATTAATTAAAATCAATATTATTATTACATGCTAATTTTAATAATTTATATTTTAAGTTAACTCATAATCTCATTACTACGATACAATGAAAAAACATTAGAATTATATTAAAAGAAAATATTAATCTTGATAATATTTATACCTAAGCATACTAACGTAAATTCTATTATTCATTTTATATAGTATTTGCTAAACTTTAAAAGTATTAATAAATATCATGATGGTATTATGAATGAAAAATTCTATATAATTGCTATCCCTGCAAGGTTAAATTCTAAAAGATTACCAGGGAAAGTAATGGAAACAATAGGAACAAAAACAATGGTTTCATTAGTAATGAAACAATGTATAAATATCCCAAAAATAAACAAGGTTTTTTTATGCACTAATAACGAGTCAATATCAAATGAAGCGAAAGAATATCCAATAGATGTAATTTTTAAAGCGGGTAACTATTCATCCGGTACAGAAAGGATTTATAATTCTATTTCTGAGATTATCAAAAACCTCAAACTTACGAATAAGAATTTAAAAGATTCATATATTATTAATATACAAGCAGATCAACCTTTTATTAATCAAAATCTTATTTCTGAGTTTATAAAGAATATAGAACTGATGAACAATCCAGAGATTCTTACTGCATACTATAAAAAGAAATTTAAAATATCAAACGATTCATCTGATAAAGTAAAATTAGTTACTTCAAACAAAAGTAATAGGGTATTATACTTTAGTCGTTCTATAATTCCTTATCGTAAAAATAATAATAATTTAGGAAATTATATTCCATACAATCTAAAATATCATATAGGAGTATATGCATATAGATTTGATATTCTCCAATCATGGTATAAACTATCAAGCAGTCAATTAGAGCAACACGAGTCTCTTGAGCAACTCCGCTGGCTTGAGAATGAAATCCCAATATATGCATTTGAATATAGCAATGAAGTTCTGTCCATTGATAATATTAGTCAATTAGAATATGCTAGAAAAATAGTTTCTAATTAGCAGCTTAAATATTACTTAAATATTATTTTTAAAATCTTTTAAGGCTAAAAGCATATCACAAACTTCTCTCAAAACACCATCTCCACCTCTAGAGATTAATTTAATATCAGCCTTCTTTTCAACAAGATAATTACAGTCTTTAGGAGCAAAGAATAGACTAACATAGGGTAATACCTCTAAGTCATTTATATCATCTCCTATATATAAAGTTGATTCTATAGAAATTGAAAGTCGTTTTTGAATGTCTTTTAAAATTTCACTTTTTTTCTCTACATCAGTATGACATTCATCAATCATTAATGCTTTCGCTCTATTCTTGGTCGCTTCAGAATCACCTCCACTTATAAGGGCTATTTTAATATCATTTATCTGTAATAATTTAACAGCCAAACCATCCTTGACATTAAAAAATTTAAATCCGCTAATTCCGCCACTATATCCAATCTCACCTTTCGTTAAAACACCATCTACATCAGAAACTATTAATTTTATTTTCTTTAATTTGCCTTTCAACAACCTTTTCAAGAAAAAATATTTTAACCACATATCTAGATGAAACAATCAACTAATTGATAAATTTTCTTTAATTCAATTGCTAATTTCTTAAATTGAGTAAGATTCAACATATTAGGACCGTCACTAAGTGCATTATCAGGATCTGGATGAATCTCTAAAAATATTCCATCAACACCTGCAGCCACAGCTGCTCTTGCTAATAAAGGAACTAAAAATCTCTTTCCACCTGATGAAGAACCATTTGCTCCTGGTTCTTGCACTGCATGAGTTGCATCCATAACTATTGGGCAACCTGTATTTTTAAGATAATAAAAACCTTTCATATCTACTACTAAATTGTTATAACCAAATGAAGTCCCTCTTTCAGTTAACCACAATTGATTTGGAGACAAACTTGGATTAAAGGATTTTGCCTTCTTTACAACCATTTCTGTGTCCCAAGGAGCTAAAAACTGACCTTTTTTTATATTTAATGCTGATGAAATATTATCTCCTTTATTAATAGCTTTAACCGAAGCCTCAATTAAACTTGTTTGTCTACATAAATAAGCAGGGATTTGTAAAATATCAACACTTTTTGCAACTTTTTCAACCTGGCAGGTTTCATGTACATCAGTTAGTACTGGGACGCTAAATTCTTTCCTTATTAAGGACAATATAGAAAGCCCTTGGTCGATTCCATTTCCTCTAAATGACTGTGCAGATGTTCTATTTGCCTTATCAAAGCTACCTTTGAAGATATAATCTATTCCAAGTTCTGCAGTCACTTTAGTTGCAAATTCAGCCACTTGAAAACAAATTTCTTCATTTTCAAGACTACAAGGACCAGCTATTATTGTTAATCTTTTTGAATCAAACATTTTATTAAATTAATTATTCATACGAAGGATATCGTTCATAGTAATAAAACCTATAATTTTTCCTTCAGAGGTAACACCTAGGCAAGAAATAGCACCTGGTTTATTATTCTCCATTTTTTGTAAAGCATCTATTGCAGTAGCATTTTTATCAATAGTTTTTGGATTTTTTGTACATATGTTTTCTGCTATTACATTATCCCAATCTCTTGGCATATTTATAGAAAGAGCTCTTCGCAAATCACCATCAGTAATAAGTCCTGTTAACGCAGAAGAATTATTTCTAACTAAGGTAAATCCAACACCTTTTTTATTTTCCACCTCAGAAGTTATTGAGATAATTATTGATCGCAAATTAGAGTGGTTATTAACTATTGGTAAATCATTATATTTAATCATAATATCATCAACCGTTAGAGATAATCTTTTACCAAGAATTCCAGCAGGATGATTTATTGCAAAAGTTTCATTTGTAATGCCTCTAAAGATAGACCATTGTGCTGCTAATGCATCACCTAGAGCTAATGATAAAGTTGTACTTGTTGTTGGGGCAAGATTTAGAGGACAAGATTCCCTATCTACAATACATTCAAAATGAATTTGAGAACCTTTGCTTAAAGTGGATGATGAATCCGATGTTATAGAAATTATTGTTCTAATCTTTTTAGTTAAATGAGGCAATAATGATAAAAGTTCTGTTGTCTCACCACTGTTAGAAATGATTATCGCTGTATCCGTATTCATTGCAATCCCAATATCTCCATGAAGAGCATCGGTTGGATTCAAAAACAATGAAGGATATCCAAGAGAATTAAAAGTTGCTGCTATTTTTCTAGCAACAATCCCACTTTTACCTACACCAGATAATAATAACTTACCCTTGTTTTCAAATGTGTAATTTAAGGCAGTAAGTGCTTTATCACAAATTTTCTTATCAAGTTTCTCAGAAGCCTTTTTTAAAGCCTTGCTATCATGCAATAGGCAATCTTTCATCACAAAGGGAGTTTTCAAGACTGAATCATCCTTCTAATATAAATTTAATCATTTTTACTTTAACAGAGAAAAAAAATTATTATTAAGTTAGTATCTTTTTTGTAGAATTTTATTACACCAATCTACATTTTTCAAATACCATTTAACAGTAAGATCCAATGCTTCTTCAAAATTATATTTAGGTTCCCATTCTAAATCATCTGAAATTTTTTTATAGTTAATAGCATATCTCTTATCATGTCCTGGCCTATCTTCTATATAAGATTTAAGCCTATTATGTGGGGCATTAGATGTGTTTTTATTATCAAGTAAATCACAAATTAATTCTACAATTTCATCATTCGATCTTTGTAAACCAGCACCAATACAATATGACTCTCCTACTCTACCTCTTAATACAACTCTTAGTAACGCATCTATATGATCTTCGACGAATATCCAATCGCGTACATTTTTTCCATCACCGTAAATTGGAATCTTTTTATTATTTATAGCATTATGAATAATAACTGGAATAAATTTCTCAGGGAATTGTCCAGGTCCAAAATTATTACTACAGTTTGTAATCAAGACAGGGATCCCGTAAGTTTTATTCCAAGCTTTGACAAGATGATCACTTGCTGCTTTTGTCGCAGAGTATGGACTTCTTGGATCATATGAACTGTTTTCCGAAAAAAAGCCATCGGTTCCAAGTGATCCAAAAACTTCATCAGTACTTACATGCAGCAGTCTAAAATTTTTCTTTCTAGCTAATGACAATGCTTGCCAATGATAACTTAATGCTTCTAATAAATTAAAAGTTCCAATTACATTGCTTTCTAAAAATGTTCTAGGGCCTAGAATTGATCTATCAACATGACTTTCAGCTGCTAAATGAAAAACTATATCTGGGTTACTAAAATGTATAGCCTTTTTAGTTTCATCTGAATTAGAAAGATCAATCTTTAATGTTTCTAATCTCTTAGAATAAAAATTTAAATTTAAAATACCTAAATCACTTGCATAGCCACATTTATCCAAATTAAAGACTTTTAAATTTGTTTCTTTAAGTAATCTTCTCAATAAAGACCTTCCTATAAATCCTGACCCACCAGTTACAAGTATTATTTTTACAGATTCAGGAAATTCAATCATTTAATTTTTTATATTATTAAAGGTTCTAAAAAGTTATTATTTGCAAGAGAATGTAATAATTTATTAATGACATTTTCGTCTATTTTAGTCCTTTTAACAACATTAATAGATACTCACCATAACCACTGTTCATTAAACTGACAGAAAGGCTTTCTAAGCATTTGTCATCAATCCAGCCTTGTCTCCAAGCAACCTCCTCTGGACAACCTACTTTCAAACCTTGTCTTTGTTCAAGAGTGCGAATATAACCTGATGCATCCTGAAGAGAATCAAAAGACCCAGTATCTAGCCAGGCTATTCCCCTCCCCATAATATCAACATTTAATAGATTTTGATTTAAATAATGTTTGTTAAGAGATGTTATTTCTAGCTCTCCTCTAGATGAAAATCTTAATTCTCTAACTCTTTCAAAAACAGAGTTATCATAAAAATATAGCCCAGTTATAGCATATTGACTTAAAGGATTATCTGGTTTCTCCTTAATATCTAAAATGTTACCTTCCTTATCAAATTGAACAACGCCATAATTCTGGGGATCACTAACTGGGTAAGCAAAAACACTACCTCCTTCTATCCTTTTATCAGCATATCGAAGAAGATTAACTAAGTTATTACCATGAAAAATGTTATCTCCTAATGCAATTACAATACTATTGTTTTTAATAAATTCCTCTGCCAATAAAATCGCTTGAGCAACACCTTCAGCCTTATCTTGAATTGCATAACCAAAATTCACTCCCCATTTCTCACCATTGCCCAAAAGTGCTTTAAATAGTTCAAAAGAATGAGGATTAGTAACGATAAGAATATCTCTAATTCCGCATAGCATTAAAGTAGTAATTGGATAATAAATCATTGGTTTATCATATACAGGCAGCAACTGTTTACTTATTGCTGATGTGAGCGGAGCAAGCCTTGTGCCATTACCACCAGCAAGAACTATCCCACTACGCGATGATAAATAATTCATTCAAGAAAAGGATTGGAGTAGTTGTTACTACTGTGTAACCATGACCTTGAGCAAGAAAGTCAGCAGCCTTACTTATGACTAGAGCAGCCGGAACCAAAGCATGATTAACACCGCAGTTGCAGATCTAAAAAGATTTCTTATAGTATAAAATGCTTTAAAATATCATTGTTATAGATTAGAAGTTATACAGCATCTTATCAAATTAAATAGTATAAAAGTATTATTAAAAATAGTTTAGATTTAATATATTTTATTTTTCTCTTAAAATCAAACAAGCCTCTGATAGTAATAAAGTAGCAATAACTAAAGCATAAAGGGCTTGATCCTCACTTACTTTAAGTCTAAATCTAATCATTCTAATCATATGCAATGCTGTATAAAAGTAACATTTAGCCATTACTATTCTCTTTGGTTCATGTAGTACCTCTAACCATAAATCTACATATTTAGATATTTCATTTGTATCAACATTTAAATTAAAAGCTAGATTAATGCCATCTTTTCTTGAATTGACTAATGGTATTTTTGATTTCGACCAGGTTTCGTATTTAGTCAAAATAGATTGAAACATTTTACCCATATCAAGTTCGACTGCATCTATATACTCAGCACCATCCATATCTATAACTTTAACATCGAGACCAAATACTTCTTGGCAAAGGATATTCTCAAAGGTTAAATCACCATGAACTGGGCATAGAAAATTAGGACTTAGTTCTTCACCATAATCATTATATAAATCATCAATAATAAACTTAATATTAGGATAATTTTTTTCGTTTATAGTTAGTCTTTCATGTTTTAATATTTGACTTATTTTTCCATCATAATTCTCTGCCTTTAATTTATTATATATTTTAGCTGATAGATGTTGACTTAGCCAACTTCTTCCACTTTTCAACAAGGCAGTTTGAATATATATTTTCTTAGATAGTTTTTCGAGAAGAGATTCTACTGCTTTTATTTTTAGATTAGTATCGCATTCTGATAGAAGAAAATATCCCTCTAAATATTCCATATCAAAATAATATTCATATGTATTATCTTCTTCTCTTATTAGATTAGGTACAATCGAATCATAAAAGGATTTAAATCGTAAAAGTTGCATATATTGCTTTTTAAGTCGAAAGTAACCTAATTCAAGATTTTCTCTTTTACTTGCAATTTTCCTTATATATTTTTTCCCTTCTCTTTCAATTAATAATGTATCAGAAAAGGAACCGCCTTTCATCCTTTCTATTACTTTTACTTCTGGTATTCTTATATCTATATTATTAATACCTTGGTTTCTCTTTACTTCATAAGCTAATGCTGTTGGATTTAAAAAATCTGAAGGCTTTCTATCATTTATTATTATTCTGGGGCCTGAGGGAAGACCCATGATTAACTCATCATATATTATATTGTGACGAGCAAGCTCAGTTAATAAGTATTCTCTATTTATACTACTTCTAGCTGTAGTAAGAATAATATAGTAATTAATAGATTTCCATTCTTTTAATTTTATCTTAGCACCTTCCAAAATTTCAATTCCTAGCGTAGATGGTGAATCCTCATGAAATATTATTGTTCCATCTAAATCACAAAAAATAGTACCAGAAGGCTTTTTATTTTTTTGTAAAGAATTTTCCAAACGTTGTGGATTTCCAAAAAATCTAGCCTCAATAATTTTTACTGCTATTATCCTATTATTGTTATTATTATCTATAATATCCTTTATACAGTCGGAAATATTAGTATATTTGTTATTTAACAATATGTTTGAATCTCTAATATAATAACAACCAATTACTCCATAAAACTGACCTGAGCTATTAGGTAATTCTTTTTCTGCTATTCCTGTAACATTATCATTTTCGTTTATAGATACAATACTCCAAGATTTTATACTTTCATCTCTTAACGACCAAATAGGAACTATACAATCTGAATTGTCTTCTTTTATTTTGGCAAAAATAGAATCTACATTAAGAGTATGATCACAATCACATATTAATATTTGACCATTAATATTTTTTTTGTTTATAGCCAATCTAATTGTTTCAGCAGGTCCTTTTGTCTCTTCTTTGAGAATACAGGTTGAAAATTTTACATCAATAAATAATTTTTTAAGTTTACTTGATACATCATATTTTTTCTCTTGTTCTTCTAAAAAGATAAATACAATTTCTTCTATATGGCTTAAATATTTCTTAAAGGGTTCGAAAGCCAACTCAATAAAGCTTCCTTCATCTTCTATCTCCAAGAAGGGCTTAAATGTATAACCAAAACGTTCTCCTTTCCCTGCGATAGGGAACATCAATGTTACTTTTTTAGTTGACATTTTTTAATTTATTAATAGCGCATAGATACATTCTAATAATTGCTTTTGGAAATGAATTTATACTAATCCCATTAATTATAGATCCTGCCTCGAACGTAAGCAATGTCAACAAATATAACAATCATCAGCGATTTCTTTACGTTATACAAAAGATCAAGTCTGATTTATGCTTAATAAGTGATACCCTTAAAATAATACAAGAACAAGGATTTAAATCAGTGAAGGTATTAATTACAGGTGCTGCTGGTTTTGTAGCTTCACATATTATTGAGTATATAAATAGATATAATAATGAAATTGAAATCATAGGTATCGATAATTTATCCTATGGTTACAAAGAAAGATTAGAAGGATTATCTCTTGAGTTTATTCAAGGAGATGTTGAAGATATAGAGAAGTATAATATAAGAGATGTGAGCGCAATAATACATACAGCAGCTATAGCTCCTTTACCCCATAACGAAATAAACCCCACAGAAAGCTATAAACAGAATGTTGTTAATACTATTAGAGTTGCAGAATTCGCATCCAAAATAGGTTGCAAAAAAATTATATTTTTAAGTACCAGTGCGATTTATGAAAATGATATTAAATTTCCTTCGAAAGAAAGAGAACATCTTAACACTACACTTGTATATCCAACAACAAAGATGTGCGCTGAACATGCTCTAAATGCATATTCTAATTCATATTCTTTATCTACATATGCTCTTCGACTTTTTAATCTTTATGGACCTAGGCAGGATTATTTTAGAGAACAACCACCCTTAATAGGTTATCTTTTAAGGTCTATATTTAACAATGAGATTGCAGAACTTTACTCTAATGGCGAGCAATCTAGAGATTATATATATATTGATGATCTTGCTAAGGTTATAATCAACCTCCTTAATAAGCAAGATAATAAAAAAGGATTAAAAGTTTTAAATGTTGGTAGTGGCTTGACTACATCAGTAAATGAAATAATAGATATTTTATCTAAAATAAGTGGGAATGAAATAAGGATAAATAGAAATAGTTCTGAAAAGTTTTGGGATAATTATAGTTCATTATTCGATAGAGACCTACCTTTAAATAAAGATTATATTAATAAAGAAGTAAACAAATATAGTAAATCTGATAATACAATTTTACATGAATTAACAGGTATTAACTGTAATACATCTATGGAAGAGGGTCTGAAGAAATGCTATGATTTCGCAAAAAAATATTTTAATAAATAATAATACTTAATTAAAATAGCTATTTTCCTTTACTCATAATAAAACAACAAAAGAATTTTATCAGTTTTTGTATAGTGTATATAAATTCTTCAATAGTTTAATATTAATAGGACTTGGCATGATAGAGAAGATGAATTCTTTAGCTCCTCGTATGAATCTATGAAATGCTTTCGGTAAAATAAAGCATCAAGAAAATATCTATTTATAGTCCTTTATTTTTATTAACTATCTTCAAAAAATCATCAAGAACTAAAATATTAAATTCATTAGCATATCAAATTTTATCTAAAATTATAAACTTGAATATCTGTAACTTTTATTAGTCTCATAATTATTGATAATCCAATAAATCCAGAACCAACCGTAACAAGAATCCTCTTCATAGATTTAGTTAAAGGATATCATAAACAATTAATACCCACAGTTAATAAAAAATTCATTTTCTTAAAAGAAAATTGAAAACCTCTTAAAAGTCATAAGAATTCTATTATTGAATAGAGGAACTAAAGCTATTAGCTCCTCTATTCAAGCTTTCTTCGGTTTCTGCTAATTCAAAATATATTCACAAACATAGAGATCGCAATGGTTTTATCTTGGCCCTTTGGAATCAAGTGTAGAAATTAGATTAAGACCAAAAAGAATTATTTTGAATATTAGTAAATTTTAGTATTATAAATTAGATCTCTTGTATATCAGTGCAAATAAAACAAGCGAAACTATTCAAGCAGCTCTCAACAAGATTTGTTAGCTTTATTTTCTTATCTAGCTTTATAAGTGCACATGCACAACAGGCTTATACGGGAAATGAAACTTCTATAGAGACATCATACCTTGAGTCAAAAGATGCACTGAAAGACTATATTTTAGATACTGGGGATATATTGGATATTGAATTTGTAACCGCGCCTGATATCTCAGGCGAATATTCTATTAATGAAGAAGGTGAAATATATTTTAGAAGAATAAAATATGCTTATGTTAGAGGCTTAACTATCAAAGAGCTTACTAAATTATTAGAGAAACGTTATAGTGAATATTTAATAGATCCAGAAATAAATATAATAATTTCGACATTCAAACCTGTTAGAGTTGCTATAAGAGGAGCCGTAAGATCACCTGGAATAGTAACATTTCCTGGTTTTACTTCTATACAAGAAAAAATTAAATTACTTAATTTAAATCAAAGGCAATCTAATTTAATTTATAATCAAAATACTAATGAGACTTCAAGAAACTTAAATTCACTTTCATTATCTGAGGATAGAGTTAATCAAAGCATTTCTAATCTTTCAATTAAAAAGAATAGCGATTATCTAACTACTCTTTCAAATGCAATTCAAGAAGCAGGTGGTTTGACTTCCTATAGTGATATTTCAAAGATAGAAATCGTCCGAGATATACCGCTGGGGAAAGGAGGTGGTAAAAAAAGAGCAATTATTGACTTTGTATCATATCAAAAGAAAGAAAACGCCAGAAACTATATCCGACTATTTGATGGAGACAATATCTATATACCCTACCTTGAGACAAAAGATACAAGTATTGTTCCTTATTCAATACTCTCTGGTCTATCTCCAAAATTCATTAGTGTAACAATCTCAGGTCAAATTGAAACTCCTGGTGAAGTCAAAATCCCAATAGAGGGTAGTCTTTCTGATGTGATGAATTTAGCAGGTCCAACAAAACCTCTTTCTGGAAAAGTCTTTTTGATTAGATATGGAAAAGATGGAACAATCTTAAGGAAAAGTATTAATTATGCAGCAAATGCGTCTCCTGGCTCAAATCAAAACCCTTATTTACTCTCAGGTGATTTGATTTCTGTCAAAGATAGCATTTTAACAAGGGCAAGCTCAAATCTTAAATTATTGACAGAACCTATAGTTGGTATTTTTGCAGCCAGAGAAATCTTAAAATTCAAATAATTCATTATTCACTCGATATATCAAAATAGTCTTTATACCAACAAGCAAAATGCTTTATACCTTTTTCTATTGATGTCATTGGCTTAAAGCCAACCCAATCATTTAACAATTTCGTATCAGCAGCTGTAGCAATAACATCACCAGGTGGGATTGGCTGAAAGTTTTTTATAGCTTTCATACCAAGCTCATTTTCAAGAACTTCAATAAATCTAAGTAGTTCGACAGGTTCACTATTTCCAATATTAAATATCCTATGAGGTGCAAATGATGTTGAGGGATTAGGCAGAACACTATCAAAAGTATCATCAGAGGTTGCAAGTTTTTTTGAACATAAATAAATACCTTCAACTACATCTTCTATATAAGTAAAATCTCGCTTCATTTTTCCAAAATTATTTACAATTATGGGCTTACAGTTAAGAATAGATTTCGCGAAAATCATTGGAGCCATATCAGGTCTTCCCCATGGTCCATATACAGTGAAAAAACGTAAACCAGTCGAGGGAAGATTATATAAATGACTATATGTATGTGCCATTAATTCATTTGATTTCTTGGTCGCTGCGTAAAGGCTTATAGGATGATTAACTGGTTGATCTTCTACAAATGGTAGATTTGTATTGCCTCCATAAACTGAGCTACTAGATGCATAAATCAAATGTTCAACATCATGCAACCTACATGCCTCAAGGAGATTAACAAAACCTACAAGATTACTATTTACATACGAAAAAGGGTTTTCCAAAGAATATCTGACTCCTGCTTGTGCTGCTAAGTTAACAACAATAGTAGGAGAATGCTTCTCAAAGATTTCAGTTAAAGACTCATAATCCTCCAATGAAAGCTCTAAGAAAGACCAATCCCCTGAATAATCACTCAACTTATTATTAATATGTTCAAGTCTAGATTTTTTCAATGAAGGTGAATAATAAGAATTTAGATTATCTATACCTACAACTCTATTACCTGCCTTTAACAACCTATGAGACAAAGCTGCACCAATAAAGCCAGCAGCTCCTGTAATAAGATAAACAGATCGAGATTTAATCTTCTTGATTAATTCAAACTAGATATTACTACAAGAATTGATTATTTTGTTATTTATGAACTTTAAAATTCAGCCTTCATAAAAATTTCATAAGATAAACAATCTTTTAAGAATAAAAATAGAAGTAAATAAATAACAAAATTCTTTCTTCAAGATATATATAAGCTCTTAATTAATTTAGTAGTCTCATGCAAAATTTTCAAAAGAATTAATCACTCAAATAAAATTATATTATCAAATGAAATATCTTTTATTGCCAAGATTTAAATCAGAAAATATAATATAGGATCATAGGACTTAAGTTCCAAAATCAAAGCGCTATGCTCATGAAAAAAAGACAATGTTAGAAGATCAGGATAAATTGCTGAAGTCATAGTGAATTATTCTTTTGATGTGAAGATAACAAGCTTTTACATAGTGTTGGAGTATAAGATAAGCCTCTAAGGAATAAAGAGCACCATCGCTAAATGAAAACTAATTTTTTATTGATACATTTAAAATCATCATGAAAAACCTGCTTGATATTAAAGATAGAATTCTAATAGCTGGATCAACAGGGATGTGCGGAAGTGCTATTGTGAGAAGTCTTAAAAAGAAAGGATATGAGCATGCATTATTAACTCCCAAACGTAAGGAATTAGATCTTGAAAATATTATCGAAATACGAAACTGGTTTGATATTCACAAACCAACTATTGTTGTTCTAGCTGCAGCTAAAGTTGGGGGAATATTAGCTAATACTACTCAACCAGCTGATTTCATATTAAATAACTTGAAAATTCAAACAAATGTTATAGAAACTGCATGGTCATTTGGGGTTAAAAGATTTTTATTTTTAGGTAGTAGTTGTATATACCCTAAGTATGCCAAGCAACCTATAAAAGAAGAATACTTATTAGAAAGTGAATTAGAGCCAACAAATGAACCTTATGCGATTGCAAAGATAGCTGGAATTAAGCTCTGTGAGTCTTTACGAAAGCAATATGGATTTGATGCTATTTCTTTAATGCCAACGAATCTTTATGGTCCTGGAGACAACTACAATCCAAGCACTAGTCATGTCATGGCTAGTTTAATAAGGAAATTTTGTGAAGCAAAAAAAGATAATTTAAGCTCTGTAAATTGCTGGGGAACTGGAGCACCATTAAGAGAATTTTTGCATGTTGATGATCTTGGAGAAGCAGTTGTTTTTGCTCTTGAGAAATGGGATCCAGATTCTATTAATGCTCCTATTAATAACCTTTCACAACCACTTACATATTTAAATGTAGGAACTGGTAAAGATATTTCCATAAAAGAATTATCTGAAAAGATAGCAGCCTTAACAGGGTTTCAAGGTGAAATCCTTTGGGATTCAAGCAAACCAGATGGAACTCCCAAAAAACAACTTGATATATCTAAAATCTTAGAAATAGGATGGAGACCTACCATAGATCTAGACAAAGGAATTCTTGAAACAATTACGTCTTACAAGAACAAGCATTTTAATTAACTTCGCAAATTTAATACTTCTTATAAATAACCACTTGGATTATTCGATTGCCATCTCCATCCATCGCAACACATTTCAGATAAACTCCTTTTAGGCTTCCAATTAAGATCTAAAAAAGCTTTAGAGTTATCTGCAATTACTGTACAACTATCACCCTTTCTTCTATCTGTAAACTCATAAGGTATTTTAATTTTAGTGACTTCTTGAAACATATTTATTAGTTCTAAAACACTGGTTCCTTTTGCTGTGCCTAGATTAAAATTTATAATTTGAGGTTTATGCTCAAGCAAAAACTCCAAAGCAAGAAAGTGTGCCTCAGCTATGTCTGAAACATGTATATAGTCTCTAACTCCTGTGCCATCAAAAGTTTCCCAATCATTACCAAATATTTGCAATTTTTTTATTCTTCCTATCCCAACTTGCATAATTAAAGGGAAAATATTAGTTGGCTTTCCTAATGGATTTTCCCCAATCAAACCAGAAGGATGGGCTCCAATAGGATTAAAATATCTCAACGATGAGATTCTCCATTCTTGAGGTGAATTTATGGCTAAATCATTCAATAACTGCTCTATTACTAATTTAGTACTGCCATATGGGTTGATTGATTGAATTTCTGCGGACTCCTTAATTGGTAAATTATTTGTGACCTTATAAATAGTAGCGCTACTACTAAAGACAATTGTTTTACAATTATTTTCTTCCATTACTCGGATCAGGTTAATTGTACCGTTAACGTTATTATCCCAGTATCTCAAAGGCTCATAACAAGATTCTCCTACAGCTTTTAATCCTGCGAAATGTACGACTCCAGAGATAGAGTTATTTTCATCTTTTAATCTAAAAAAAACTTCTCTTAGAAAATTTATATCTCTTAAATCCCCTTTATAGAAAGAAAGATTTTTTACTTTATTCGTTAATTTTTTAACTCTTTCAAGTGCTAAAGGAGAACTATTAACTAATGAATCAATTACAACTATTTTAAAATTTCTTTCTAACAATTCTAAGCATGTATGACTACCTATAAAACCACAACCACCAGTAACTAAAATACTTTTCATGATTTTAATTGAAACTAATCTGCAAACGCATTTAGATATATCAACATAAGATTATCATTAAAAAGCCAATATTAGAAAAATAATAAATTAATTAGCTTTATCAAAAAAATCATGAATTATTAATAAATAATCCTTCTCAAATTCTTTTATTCCTTGATCACCTTTTAAGTTTAACGGATATCCACAATTATCAACTACAGAGTTTGCAATTTTATTGGATAATAATTCCTTGTTCATACTATTGATACCTTTTTTCTTCTCAAAAACTAAAAAATTCTCGTTCACAGCAAACTTCATCGCACTATCTTTTGAAAGGCCAAAGGCAATTCCATTACAGAATTTTTTAGTAAAGTCTTTGGATACTTTTTCAATTAATCTATTTTCTGATTGCTCTATTTCTATTGCTGACAAGGAACTTGGAAAAAATATAATAAAAGCTAAAGACAAGGAAAGAAGAGGAGGTATTAAACCAAGAATTACTCTTTCAAATCGTAAGCTCATGAAAGATATCTTTATTAAAATAAATAAAATAATAATCTGATTTAAAAAAAATTATCGATATTAAATCAATTTGTAGCAATATTAAAATTAACTTAAAAGAATTTCAATTAGGAATCCTGAAAAATTGATAAATTTTTAACTACAATTTTTAGCCAAGTCAAAAGCTGACGAACAGTGACTTTTGAATTCTGTTAAGGTATCAAATGATTCAACATGACTGGACTGCTTAAAGATCTATGACTTTATTTACAAGTGCTTCGGTAGCTTACGTGCATTATTTGAGTTTTATGATTTGCTTTGGAGCTTTAACATTTGAAAGAATATCAATCAAAATAAATCCTAATAGACAAGAAGCAATATCAATGATTGCGGCAGATATTGTATACGGTGTTGCGGGTATTGCTCTTTTAGTTAGCGGGATTTATAGAGTAATTAAATATGGTCAAGGTGCAGATTTTTATACTCAAAATCCTATTTTTTGGACGAAGATAGTTATTTTTGCATTAGTGGGTTCTCTATCACTCTACCCAACCATTAACTATGTCCTGTGGGCAATTCCAATAAGCAAAGGAAAACTACCTAATGTAACCCCTTCTCTAGTATCTAGATTAAAGTTGATTACAAACATAGAACTTATAGGTTTTGGTTTGATTCCGTTTTTCGCAACATTAATGGCTAGAGGTATTGGCATTGACTTGATTTAACTAGTTGTTTTTTCGCTAATAAAAAACCTATCAATAATGCATCTTGAGATTTTGAAGAGCAGATAAAATTTCAAATACTTTTCCACATTTTCTTGTTTTTCTCATATTACAAAAAATTTTTGTCAGAGATTTTTGACAAGCACTTTTCCCTGTATCAAGGGATACAGAATGCTTGCAAACTATTGCAGCAGTTATGTTTGTATCGTTATGTACAGTTTTTTGTAATTAATCCACTTATACAATTGACATCATTCCTATTGAGTTTTTCTAATAATTATGAATTTGTGGAAAAGTGGAAAACTGCTATTCGAAAACCTTTTTTTTTTGGTTTCTTTTTAATATAAAATTAAAAATCAATTATTCCAAAATTACCTATTTGGTGGTTACGAGATAAAGCAATTAGCCCAAAAAGACTTGCAGTGAATAGATAAACTAGCATTAATAGCTATTTCATAGGATTGGTCTAGTCCAGCCTATTTGACCAATAATTTAATTCTCTTTCAAGAACATCAATTAATTTAAAATACAATATTTCAATACTTTCATCTTCAAACAAAACTTTGTTCTTAGTTTTAAGTCTTAATTTCTATACAATATTACATTAAGAATAAATTTACTAATTGATAATATTTTTTACATATTAATTAATTTATTTTGCTGACTTAGAAACCACCAATAGATACTTTAGAGTCATAGTGACTATATGCATAATCCTTTCTCCATTTATTGGAATAAAAACTGGACCTTCCAAATAGTACATATGGAAGGTGGAATTCACATAGAAGCAAAAGGACTGGGAGCTCTAATAAGAAAGCCTTTATTAGCAACCGAAAGCCCCTTCGCTGCAGCAGATAATTTAGTGCATAGCGAAGATAAAAATAGAAAATCTTTATTCAACTCTTGGAAGTCGAAAACAAATAATAGTTTTAATTAGTTTCAAAATACAGTTAAGTTTTCCTCCACACAGCTGCTAGTTTTCCCTGAACGTGCACTTGTTCAGCATCAATTTCTATAGGCTCATAAGAAGTATTAGCGGCTTCTAAACGAACTAAACTTCCATCACGAAAAAAATGTTTTAAAGTAGTTCCTAAACCAGGCACCATTGCACTAACAATAGTCCCGTTTCTCAGACGAGATGGGTCATTAACAGGTTCCATTAAGACCATGTCTCCGTCTGCAATAAAAGAATCAATCATTGAATCTCCATTTACAGTCAAAGCAAAAAGTCCCTTTAATTGAAGAACTGAATTTAAGTCTAGAGTTTCCTGTACATCATCGAAAGTTTCAACCAACCCACCTGCAGCTATTGCGCCTAAAACAGGCACGCCAGTAATACTCTCCTCTATTAATTGCAGTGTTCTTGCCTGACCTTCTTGCCATTTTATCCAACCTTTTTGTTGTAAATGTCTTAAACGGCTTTGAATTGGCGCTGGAGATCTAAGGCCCATAGCTTGCATCATCTGCCTAATTGAAGGGCTGTGATGATGATCTCCAATAAAATCTACAAGCCAGTCATAGAGTTCTTGTTGGGCAGTGGTTAGAGCTTCTTCTGGCATTCGGGCAGATTGAGTACATATGTCCTTCAATACATATGTACCTAAAATATCTCAGCATCGCAACCCTAAAGTCCTCCAAGCTGGACAGCAAGCAAGGCTTGCTGAACATGAAGCCTGTTCTCAGCTTGGTCAAAGACATTTCTACTTTGACTCTCTAAAGCCTCTTCTGTGATTTCTTCCCCTCTATGAGCAGGCAAGCAATGCAAAATAATCACCTCCTCGTCTGCAAGGCCGATTAATTTTTGATCAACTTTATACTTTTCGAAAATTTCTTTCCTCTTTAATTGTTCTTCCTCTTGCCCCATAGAGGCCCAGACATCTGTGTAAATCACTTGAGACTCTTTGACAGCCTCTGAAGGATCATTACAGATAGATATTTTCGAACCAAAGTTAGAGAGCGATTTTGCCTTCTCCACTATTTTCTTGTCTGCTTCAAAACCTGTTGGAGAGCAAATTTGCACATTAACTCCCAAGATTGCTCCGCAAATCATCAATGAGTTTGCAACATTATTGCCATCCCCGATGTAAGAAAGATTTATTCCTTTGAGCTCCCCAAATTTCTCCTGAATTGTTAGATAATCCGCAAGTGCCTGACAAGGATGTTCTAGATCTGTCAAAGCATTTATGATGGGAATCGTAGCCCAATCTGCATATTCTTCTAGTTCTTGCTGAGAAAAAGTCCTAATTGCAAGAGCATCACAGTAGCGGCTCAATACTCTAGCTGTGTCTTTAATAGGTTCACCCCTACCAAGTTGTGTGATTTGAGGATTCAAATCAATAGTCTGGCCTCCCAGTCTTGCCATCGCAACTTGAAAGCTAACTCTTGTCCTTGTGGAGGCTTTTTTAAATATTAGTCCAAGGACTCTATTGCCAAGATCTATTCTTCTATTTCCTGATTTTAGCTGTTTAGCTAATTCAAATAAGGAAAAAATCTGATCACTATTTAAATCAGACGAAGAAAGAAAGTTGTTTTTGCTGAAGGAATTTAATTTAGAAGCTAAGCCAAACGCTGAAGCCATAAAATAAGCCTCAAATATCCTTTATCGGAGATAAAGGATATAAAAGTCAAGTGTTTTTAATTTAAAACTTTTTCAGGCATAACACTATTAGAGAGCATTTCTTTGAGCTCATCTCCCTCTATCACTTCCTTCTCTAGGATCTTTTGAGAAATATCCTCTAATAATGAAAGATTATTTTTAAGAATATTGAGGGCACTTTCATGAGCATCATCAACCAAGCTTCTAACTTCTTTATCAATTGCTTGAGCAGTTGCATCACTTAGCTCTCTTCTGGGATTGTTATTACCACCAAGGAATTGGCCTCCTCCCTGCTTGTCATATGCCAATGGTCCCAAAATATCGCTCATTCCATATGTGCCTACCATTTGCTCAGCTAGATCAGTAGCTCTTTGTAGATCATTTGAAGCTCCAGTAGTGATTTTACCAAAAATTATCTCTTCAGCAGATCTACCACCGAGGAGAGTAGCTATTTGACCTTGCAAGTCTTCTTTTGAATTTAAGAATCTTTCCTCAGTAGGCAATTGAAGAGTATATCCCAGCGCGCTCATTCCTCTAGGGACGATTGAGATTTTTGCAACCTTGCTTCCTCCGGGCATTAAGTGGCCAACTATGGCATGACCAACCTCATGATAAGCAACAATCTTTTTCTCATCGTCTTGCAAAACTCTACTTTTTTTCTCTAATCCAGCAACTACTCTTTCTATAGCCTCATTAAGATCTTTTTGCTCAACTGATGTTCTTTTGCCTCGAGCAGCAAGAAGAGCTGCTTCATTTACCATGTTTGCTAAATCAGCTCCAGCAAAACCACTAGTTGCCTGAGCAATACGATCTAAATCAATCTCATTTGAAAGTTTAACTTTTTTAGTATAGATCTCCAAGATTGTTTTTCTACCAGACAAATCTGGTCTGTCAACAAGTACCTGTCTATCAAATCTGCCTGGGCGAAGTAATGCAGCGTCTAGAACTTCGGGCTGGTTAGTGGCTGCAAGAACAATAACTGGTTTATCAGTGGAAGCAAATCCATCCATTTCTGTGAGGAGTTGATTAAGAGTTTGCTCTCTCTCGTCATTTCCACCGACAACTCCCATTGATCCGGATCTGCTTTTACCGATAGCGTCAAGTTCATCTATGAAAATTATGCAAGGAGCTTTTTTCTTGGCTTGTTCGAATAAATCTCTGACTCTTGCTGCACCTGCTCCAACGAATAGTTCCACAAATTCAGAACCAGAAATAATGAAGAAAGGTACTTCTGCTTCACCTGCTACAGCTTTGGACAAAAGAGTTTTACCAGTTCCTGGAGGACCAACCAGTAGAACACCTTTTGGAATTCTAGCTCCGATATCTGTGTATCTTTGTGGCTTTTTGAGGAAATCAACTATTTCAGTCAACTCATCTTTAGCTTCATCTACTCCAGCAACATCTTCAAAAGTGACTTTTGACTCATCGTCAGGAACATATACTTTTGCCTTGCTTTTAGTAAAACTTAGGGCTCCTTGAGCTCCACCCCCACCCATGCTTCTACGAGCAAAAAATTGCAGTACAAGAATAAATATTAAAGGTGGGACAACCCAACTGAGAATAGTAGTAAATATGTTTGGTTTCTTTGGAGGTGCGGCTGCAAACTCAACACCTTTCTTCTCTAACCTTTGTGGTAACTCCATATCAAAAATTGGAGTAGTTGCAAGAACAGAAGGGGCACCTTCTTCTGCAGTAGAAAGTTCATATCTAATTTGATCTTGAGTTATATATGCACGTTTGACTTCTCCATCATCTACTTGATTAATAAAGAGGGAGTAAGGAACTCTTGGTACTTGTGTATTTTGACTTGGGAAAAAGCTACTAAAAAGAAGAAGCGCTCCAAAACCTATTAGAACTAAATTAATTATTCCAAAACGTCTATTTGGTTGATTTTCGTCCTGTCGTATTGGCATTAGCAATTATTTGGTTGATACTAAGTTAAACAATTTTCATCCCAAATCGACTTGTTTAACTGGAGGGAGATCCGAACGAATATCAAATTCTAAAAAATTAACCCCCTAAAAAAGTAGTCCCCAACAAAGATCATCTCCTTTTCGATCTAAAAGAGAATGTTGCAATTTGTAGGTAGAACTTATTGATTCAAATCCAAAACTATTCAGAGGGGCCATTGCAGAGTTTCCTCCTAGTAGTTTTGGTGCGACAAAAACTACTAATTCTTGAACACAATTTGCCTCAATCGCACTTGTAGCTAATTGGGGGCCGCATTCCCAAAGAATTTTATTGCAGCCTTTTTTCGCGAGTGAACTTAGCAATTCGGATGGATCATTAGTATTTAATCTCAATTTCTCTGGACCATCTGGCAAATCAGAAAAGAAACCTTCATTCCCCTCAGGTCCATAAGCAATTATGGTTCTAGCAATTTTTGTATCCCAAAGTTTTGCAGATTTAGGTAAATCCAACGACCTTGAGAAAATGACCCTTAAAGGTTCAAAATTTGAGTTTCCCCTTGAAGTCAATAAAGGATTATCAACACGAACTGTTCCTCCTCCAACTATTACCGCATCACACTTAGACCTAATTTGATGAACCGAATTCCTCGCCGGAGCATCTGTAATCCACTTACTACAACCATTAGGCAAACCAATTCTTCCATCTAAGCTCATTGCCCATTTAAGAATTCCCCAAGGACGTCCATGACGAACTCTAAAACTAAATTCTCGATTAATTGACTCACATTCTTGACGCAAAACCCCCTCGACAACTTCAAGTCCAGAGTCTTTTAATCTTGAAATTCCATTGCCTGAAACTCTTGGATCAGGATCGACCATCCCGATAACAACCTTTTTTAAACCGGCTTTTATAATTGCTTCTGTACATGGAGGTGTTAATCCTTGATGGCAACAGGGTTCTAAAGTAACAACGATTGTTCCATCAACCGACTTCTTTCCCGCTTGAGAAAGTGCTTCTATTTCGGCATGAGGATTCCCTGCTCCTGTATGAAATCCTTCTCCAACAAGTCTTCCACTCGCATCCAAAATGATTGCTCCAACAAGGGGATTTGGGCTTGTCCTACCTTCTGCCAATAAAGCCAACTGGATTGAACGTCTCATCCAAGGCACCCATGTTTTTTGATCGTTATGAAAATCAATCATTTTTATTCAGCCAATGATCTCCACTCACCCACTAAGTATGGCGGGATTGGTAAATCATTTATCAAGCCAGGCAAGCTAAGTCTCAAAGGTCTATTTTTATCCAACTCAGAAATCAAAGTGCTTAAATCAAATTCTGCAGCAGAGTCATTCAAAATTTCAACTTTAATTTTACTTTTTTTTGTTATGTCCTTTAGATCCCAAGTCTTTCTGCCTGTGTCAACTCTCAAGTTAGTTGGATGATCAATCCGTAATGAGCCTGGATAACCCACAATTCTTAAAATTAAATCTTTGGAATCTTTGGAACTTGGATAGACGATAAGTTGCCAAGTTTGGTAATCCAAGTCCTTGAGACTCTCTAAACTTCTTTTAATCTCTTGTTTCTGATCATTCAAAGTTACTTCTGAATCTGCATAACTTTTATTTGCGCTAGTAAAAAAGCAACAACAAATCAAAATGCAAGAAATTATTAGACGAAATAAACTATGAAATCCTTCCATCACTAATATCGTAATCTTCTGATTCAAGAAGTGCATCTAATGCTATTGCTGAGCGCACGAGTGACTGATATTTCTTAATGATACGTTGATTACGTTCCACTATTTTTGAAGGATGATATTTTTCTGAATGATTAGTAGGATTTTCAAAGAATTGAACATCATCATCCATTAACTCTAAATCTTTTTGTTGCTTAATCAGAGCTATTAAAATTTCATGCAGTCGAGATCTTCTGGGTAAGTGTTCATCAGCTTCATTTTTTTTAAGATTCACAAAGCTTTTAAATTAACTATTTAAGTTTTAGTTGATTTTCATCGAAAAAATAGTAAAGCTATAAAAAAGAAATTTTTCTACGTACATTTATTTAAATCATGCTTAATGAGTCAAAGCAGATACACGTAATAGGAATTGATACTTCAAGTGTTGAAAGTTTTTTTGAAGCTAAAAAAAAACCAATTTTTAAAGCTGAGAGAATCACTGGGCCTCAAAGAATTCTAGATTCATTCAAAAATTGGTTAAAGGATAAAAATATAAAAAATCATAAATTTGAGTTCATTGCGACTGACAAACTAGACAACTATATAGCTCTATTAAAAAAGGAAGATAAAAAAACAATTGTATTTTCTGGTGGTGATCCTCTTTGGTTTGGTATTGGTAGATTATTAATTCAAAACTTTCCTTCATCAAAACTTTTTTTTGAGCCAGCTGCTACCTCATTCCAACTAGCTTTTTCAAGACTTGGCAAACCTTGGCAAAATACACAATGGATCAGTCTTCATGGGAGAGACCCGCTTCCATTTGAAAAAGCAATTAAAAAGCTTCCTTCGTCACTTGTGGTTTTAACTGACTCAAGCAGAGGGGGTGCTAAAGAGGTTTATCAATTACTTTATTCCCTGGGGCTTGAGGGGAAATATGAATTTTGGACTTTTGAAAGGCTTGGATATACAAATGAAAGAATCATAAAAATTAATTCAATTGAAGATTTCCCAACGGATATAGATCCATTGCACCTTGTTATTCTTTTTGAGAAAGAAAAGCCGCTAATAAAATCAAAAGATTTACCTTTATTTGGAATTGACGATTCGGTTTTTCTTCAAAATCCAGACTGCCCTGGGTTAATGACAAAAAGAGAAGTTAGAGTTCAACTGCTTGCAGAGCTTAACCTCCCAAAGCAAGGAATAATTTGGGACATTGGTAGTGGCGTTGGGAGTATAGGTTTAGAAGCATTAAGGATATCTCCAAATCTAAAATTAGTATCCATTGACAAAAGGATTGGGAGCAAAAATATAATTAAAGAGAACGCACGAAGAACTGGTGTCACTCCATCATTGATAATTGAAGACGAAGCATTAAATATATTTAAAGAGAATAAAATAAAACCTAGTCTTTTGCATCCAGACCGAGTTATTATTGGAGGTGGCGGATCAAAATCACATTTAATTATTGAAGAAGTATTGAAACTCATAAATAGTGCTTGTATACTAGTAATACCTCTAATATCATTAAAATCTATATCAAAATTAGAGTCGATTTTAAAGCCTAAAGTTCACAAGTTATCTATTAGTCAACACCAATCATATAGAGGTGTAAGTATTGGAGAAGATATAAGATTATCTCCTTTAAATCCTGTTTTTATCTTAAAAGGTGAAATCCAATAATTTTTTATCTTTTATCAGGCTTTGCGACATGCGGTAGCCCCCAACCTAATTTATTTCTAAGAACTTCAAAGAACTCATGATCTGAAAGTCTAATAAATTTAACTGGATGATCACTTTTTCTAATCAACACTCTATCCTCAGGCCATACATAACAACCTGCGCTGCCATCGACAACCATCATCAATCTTTCAGGTGTAGCAGGGAAAACTGTTACTGGTTCTTCATTACTAAACACAAGAGCTCTTGACGCAAGTGAATGAGGAGATATAGGGGTAAGTTGCAAAACTGGACAATCAGGAGTTATCACTGGTCCTCCAGCACTGAGTGAGTAAGCAGTTGAACCTGTAGGAGTAGAAAGGATTACACCATCTGCAGAAATATCTACGGGAGCATGACGGCCAACAGAAATTTCAAAATGACACATGCTTGTCATAGGTTCTCTATGCAATGCCATTTCATTAAGACAAAGAGCTTCCCAACGACATTGATCTCCTCTCATAACACTTACTACTAGACTAGTTCTTTCTTCAATATTCCATTGCCTTGATGCTAAATGTTTGAAAATTTTATCTATATCTGAAAGGTATGCCTCAGCTAAAAAACCTAAATGTCCTGTATTAATAGTAAGGATAGGAATTCCCATTGGTGCAGTTTGTCTTGCAGCGGACAAAACAGTGCCATCACCTCCTAATACAACTGCAAGCAAAATTGAAGAATCAAAGCCATCAGGCACACAGGAGCCATATCCTTGTGAACTCATGTATTGATCAGGATTAGCAAAACCCAATAAGCCACCGGAGCTACTAACTCTGATAACTTCGAAACCAGAATTTTCTAGTCTTTTCTGAAAAGTTTTTGCTGTCTTGACAGCAAGCTCTTTCCCGTCATTAACGATCAGTCCTACTCGGGGCACCGATCATACTTACAAACAATTTTCCAATATTAGCAATTAAATGTGAATAATATTTTTTTAATACAATTAAAAATTAACTCAGAAAATATTTAAATTTAAAATTGTTCTAGAAATCTGAGATCACTTGTATATAACTTTCGAATGTCATCAATACCATGCCTAACCATACAGAACCTCTCAACACCAAGTCCAGCAGCGAATCCACTATATTTTTCTGGATCGATCCCTAATCCCTCTAAAACAGCAGGGTCGACCATTCCACAACCCATTACCTCTAACCATTTACCTCTCCATTGAACATCAACTTCTGCTGATGGTTCTGTAAATGGGAAATAGCTAGCTCTGAAACGAATGGGTAAATCTCCAAAAAACGCTTTTAAGAAAGCCATTACCGTTCCTCTCAAATGGCTAAAGTCGAGACCTTCATCAATTGCCAATACCTCTATTTGATGAAAAACTGGTGAATGAGTCGCATCAACTGCATCTCTTCGATAAACCCGACCAGGAGAAACAATCCTCACAGGAGGCTTCTTACTTTCAAGACAACGAATCTGAACAGGAGAAGTATGGGTTCTTAAAAGATATTCACCTCCCAAATAAAAAGTGTCTTGCATATCTCTAGCAGGATGATCAGGCGGAATATTTAGTGCCTCAAAATTGTAGTAATCATTTTCTATTTCAGGGCCTTCAGAAACTTGGTATCCAAGACCTAAGAAAAGGTCAATTATTTGCTCACTAGTTGTTATTAAAGGGTGCCGATGTCCTTGATTAATGCAAGTTGGAGGGGCTGTAACATCTATAGTCTCTTTTATTAGTATCTGATTTAAAGCTTGAGCTTTTAAAATATCAAGTTTTTCTTTTATTAATTCTTGTAATTGGTTTTTTAAAACGTTGGCTCTTTGACCAATCAAAGGTCTTTCCTCACTTGAAAGATTTTTCATCCCTGCCAATAGAAGTGAGAGTTTTCCTTTCTTTCCAAGAAAACCCAACCTCATTTTTTCTATTGATTCAGAACTTTCAGCAGCAGCAATCTCTTTTGCAGCCTCGCTTTCCAAAATCTCAAGCTCATCAATGAGCTGTTGTAGGGATAATGTTGAACTCAATGAATTCCAATCTCGAGTAATAGTTTAATCGGCAACAAGTCCAAGTTCTAAAAACAATTAGCTAAAAAATGAAACCATTGAGAATTTTAATTAGTAATGATGATGGAGTTTTTGCTGATGGCATAAGAACACTTGCTTCATCTGCCGCGAAAAGAGGACATAAGGTTACTGTTGTTTGTCCAGATCAAGAAAGATCAGCAACCGGTCATGGATTAACTTTACATTCGCCCATACGTGCTGAAAAAGCAGACGAATTATTTGGTGAAGGTATTAATGCTTGGGGCTGCAGTGGTACCCCCGCCGATTGCGTAAAGCTCGCACTTAATGAACTTCTTGATCAAAAGCCAGATTTAATCCTTTCTGGGATTAATCATGGTCCTAATCTTGGTACGGATATTTTTTGCTCAGGAACTGTTGCTGCTGCACTTGAGGGGACTTTGGATGGAATCCCATCCATTGCAGTAAGCATTGCAAGCTTTCAATGGAAAAGTTTTAGTTTTGCGGGGAAACTAGCCCTAAATATTGCAGAAAAAGCAATTGAACAAAGTTGGCCAAAAAACTTACTCCTAAATTTAAATATTCCCCCTTGTGAAGAAAAATATATGAGGGATTTGGTTTGGACAAGACTTTCAATAAGACAATATGAGGAGCAATTCATTCGTAGGATCGATCCAAGAGGAAACACCTATTTTTGGATGGCTGGGGAAGCTGTAAAAGATCTTCAATCAGCTGGCGAAGGACCTAAAAGCTGGCCAAGTGATGTATCTCAAATCGCCTTGCGATCCCCTTCTTTAACACCTATCCAACCTGATCTATTTTGGAGAGGTGATTTAGATGACTTGCCAAAACTAATATAAAGATCAGTTTTTCCTATAAATTCTCTGTAATAACCATAAAGAAAAAATCAGCCCCATTAAGTGTGCAAATAAAACTTGGGTATTACTTAAAACAGAGAGCATTTCTAAAGAAGTAATTGGATAATTTTCCATTGCTCTCATACCTGCACCTATAGAAATTCCAGGAGCTTGCATTGAAGCTTGAACAAATAAAGCGCCTGCCAAGGATTGATACCCAACTGACGAAAAAACCAATCCCACCAAATCGATAATCAAGCCTCTTTTAAGCAATCGACTGGTTTCTCCTCTACCCGGTCGTGCCTCACTATCTAGGGCTCTTCCAGTCTTTACAATTAACCAACCTTGCCAAAGGCTAAATAGCAATAAAATAAACGCCAATGTCGTGAGAGACAAACCTGGACCCAAGCCCAATGCTCGCTCTGAGTTTCTGGCTAAACTACTTCCAACATTGTTGAACAACAAAACGCCCACTACTACTACACCCAAAATTGTTTGAATCCAAAATCGAATCCAACCAATTCTTCTCATTCCTAAAGAAAGTAATTGAAAGTCACGTTGATCTGCCATCACGATGAATAAGGTGATAAACCAAACTTGCCATCTAAGCACAAAAATTGCACGTTTATCTTGATTCCTCTCTGTGCTCCTGAAAACGCGAAACTGCCTACAGCACTGGCTTTAGGCAGTTTCGACGGCCTACATTTAGGTCATAAAAAAGTAATAAAAGCCATCTTAAAAGAGCCAATTGGTATCCCAACGGTTGTCAGCTTCTGGCCTCACCCACGCGAAGTTCTCTTTGGAGAATCAAGATTAAGATTAGATTTACCAAATGAGAAAACATCGTTGCTAGAGCCACTTGGAATAGAACAATTAGTTTTAGTTCCATTTAATAAAACTCTTGCTTCTAAAAGTGCTGAGACCTTTGTAGATGAAATCCTTGTAAAAACCCTTCACGCAAAACATATAGCAGTTGGAGAAAATTTTAGGTTTGGACGCAATAGAGAAGGTGACATTTCTACTCTGAAGAGAATTGGAGCAAGTCTGGGAATAAAAGTTTCTATCATTCCAATCCTTGAAGATAATGATGGAAGACTTAGTAGTAGCAGGATACGAAGAGCTCTCAACGAAGGTAATTTAAAACATGCAAAATATCTATTGAAACGTCCTTATACTTTTATGGGGAAGGTGGAGAGAGGTAGAGGTTTAGGTAAAACAATTGGATGGCCAACAGCAAATTTAAAAATAGATGGGCGAAAATTTCTTCCATCATTGGGAGTTTATGCAGCTTGGGCATCAATAGCAAACAAAAAAGAACGTTTCTCAGCCGTTATGAATATGGGCCCTCAGCCTACTATTGATCCAAACTCATTATCAGCAGTAGAAGTACACCTTATTGATAAAGAAATCAACCTACTTGGACAAGAATTAATTGTTGAACCAGTGCAAAGAATTAGACTTCAAAGAAAGTTTGAGACCATTGAAGCACTGAGCAAACAAATAAATTTAGACGCAAAACTGGCAAAAGAAATTTTGGCAACCAACAACTAAATCTAGGTAATTGATGGATAAGCGTTAGACAATCCCCACACAACAAATAGACCTATGCCCCCTAACAAAAAAACGCCCCAAATAAGCACAGTCATATTGTTCTCAGAATCATTTTCCACAATAAAATTCAAATACATATCATCTAATAAAGGATGACATGAAATCAATGCCTGTCACCCCTCCATCTAATAATCGTATTGCTCAATTAATTGACGCGAACCTTGATCGAGCTAGAGAAGGGCTTCGAGTTATGGAAGATTGGTGCAGGTTTGGCCTAAAGAGGAGTGATCTTTCTATTCAAATCAAAGATTGGAGGCAGCAATTAGGAGTTCATCACCACAATATTTATCGAAAAGCAAGACTTACATCTAATGACCCAGCTATGGGTATTTCACATCCGTTCCAAAAAACAAGAGCAACCCCAGAGGCTGTATTTATTGCAAACTCATCCAGAGTTCAAGAAGCCTTAAGAGTAATCGAAGAATTTACTCGAATAACAGATCCGAAACTTTGTGAAATAGCCACCAAAATCAGATACGAAACTTATGAAATCGAGATAAAAGTGCTCAATACCTCAGAAGGTATAAATAAAAGGCAAGCCTTAAAAGATTGTTCCCTTTATTTAATCACCACAAACAGGAGAAATCTCGAAGAGATAGTTCTTAAGGCTCTCAAAGGTGGTGTAAAAATAGTTCAATACAGAGAAAAGTTTTTAAATGATGTTGAAAAAATTTCTCAGGCAAAATGCTTAGCCTCTCTTTGTAAAAAATACAATTCACTTTTTATAGTTAATGACCGCATTGATATCGCACTTGCCGTTGACGCTGATGGGGTTCATTTAGGTCAAGAAGATGTCCCAACAAAAATAGCGAGAGAGCTCCTTGGGGACATGAGGATCATTGGCCGAAGCACTCACTGTCTTGAAGAGATAAAGAATGCCGAAGAGGAAGGCTGTGATTATATTGGTATTGGGCCGATTTTCCCCTCTGAAACAAAGAAGAAACTAAATCCAATTGGAATTAACTACCTTAGCAAGGGGTTAAGTAAGACTTCCCTACCAGCGTTTGCTATTGGTGGAATCAATAGCTCAAATATCGAAAAATTAAACCAGATAGATAATCTACGTATAGCGGTTTCAAATGCAATCATTAATTCAAATGACCCCTGCTCAAAGACTAAAGAACTTCTCAAATTTCTAACATGAACTTAAAAATCAACGGCGAAATTAAAACCATTGAGAACGCTGATACAGAATTTCTACTTGAAGGTTTGCTTGAACACTTAGGTTACAAACCTCAATTAGTTGTTGTTGAGCTAAATGGAGTAATTGTTACCCCAAAAGATTGGATAAATACAAAAATAAAAAATGGCGATTGCTTAGAGGTTGTGACAATTGTTGGTGGAGGTTCCTACAGTTAATTAATTACGACAAAAATAGGTGTTCAAATTTACTCGCTTTGAGTGGTTTATAAGAAAAAGATTTTTTTCTTTTCTGGTTATTTCATCAATTATTTCCTCCTTTTTATTTATCAATCCCAACATGGCGTCAGCGGCCAGTGGAGGACGTATCGGTGGAGGAAGTTTTCAGACACCTTCTGCACCTAGAACACAAAATTACGGAGGCTATGGAGGTAATAACTTTCGAGGCTATGGCAGTGGCTACAGAGGCGGTGGAATTGGTTTCCCTTTCTTATTACCGATATTTGGCTTTGGAGGTGGTGGAATTTTTGGTTTTTTAATCCTCATGTCAATCGTTGGGGTGATTGTTAATTCATTTAAAAACTCTTCAAATTTTTCAAGCTCAAGTAATGACTCAATCGTTTCTCAATCAGCAAACCCAACCAAAGTTTCATTAATCCAGTTTCAGATTGGCTTACTAGCAAGTGCAAAAGAGATTCAATTGAAGCTTAGAGAGCTTGCATCCTCTTCAAACACCTCAACATCAGCCGGTCTTCAAAGAATTCTTCAAGACACAACACTCTCTTTACTTAGGAAACCTGAGCTATGGGTCTATTCAAATATAGAAACAGGCTCCGTTCCATTCGCCTCGGCAGAATCAACATTTAATCGAATATCAATAACTGAGAGAAGCAAATTAAAAGCAGAGCTCACATCAAACTATTCCGGTCAAATATCTACATCAACAAATAATGAATCCAATTCTGGTGATTCCGATCCAACAAATGAATACATCGCGATAACAATTCTTATCGCCACCAAAAAGGATTTAAAATTAAACAACTCAGCAAATAATGAACTCATCACAGAAGCATTGAGGATCTTAGGGTCCATATCATCAAATGACTTAATAGCTCTAGAAGTTATCTGGCAACCAGAAGGTAAAGGAGAGACCTTGAGAGAGGAAGAACTAATAACTCAATACCCAAATCTTAAACATTTATAAAGAAGCGCCTGCTAATCTGGCCTCCAAATCTAAAACATTTATAAAACCAGTACCAATAGTAACCAAAATCTTGATTTCTTTATATTTTCTTCGCCTAATTTAGGTAAACAACACGTAAAAAAGATACAAATAAGAGTTAGCATTCGCTCACAGTTTTTTATTTAATACGGAAGTGTCCGCTTCTTCACAATCAGAACCACGTTCAATGAAATGGGAAAGTTCGGGTGAACTAGCTCAACGTGATTTATCCGAGTTGGTTAATCGACTTCTAGATGTTGAATCGAGCAATAACAGTGATGAATTAACAAGACTCAGTAGCAAATATGACGAAGAGTTCTAACTCTACATTTTTCACCTTGCGCGACTTCGATTAATGACCCAACTTAGGTCAAAGTAAAAAAGTTGATGAGAAGAAAGCAAATTCAATGGATAAATACACCCGTTATTACTGAAGCAATATTTCGCTATGAGAAAGGGCTTCTGCCAAACTCAATGAAATTGTGGTTAGAGCAAGTTTTAGAAATAGATTCCAAAAAATCTATTTAATAAGCCGAGATAATATCTAATAGGAATCAGGACGACAAAATTCTTAAAGCAGCCATAGCAGCTCCATAGCCATTATCAATGTTCACTACTAATAATCCTGGAGCACAGCTTGCAAGCATTCCTTCTAAAGCGGTTTTACCACCACCACTAATCCCATATCCAACTGAAACAGGAAGTCCAATTATTGGCTGAGGAATTAATCCAGCGAGGACAGTAGGAAGAGCACCTTCCATTCCTGCACATGCAATAACTACTTTTGCTGATTTAACTTCTTCCAACCTCTCTAGAAGCCTATGAATACCAGCGACACCAACATCAATCAACAATTTCGTTTTTATTCCATGTAAATTCAATGCGATTTCTGCTTCTGATGCAACACCTAAATCACTTGTTCCTCCAGTCAAAATAATTACTTC
>QCHN01000004.1 GCA_003279565.1 Prochlorococcus sp. AG-402-C09 | reverse complement strand
TTATTATTCAATCAATTTACCATTTTAGTTTTCAATAAACAATTAACCCTACTCTTCTCTTCAAAGAGTAGCAATTATTCTACAAGCCATTAGAAATGCCTCTGCTACCTAGACGTTTTGAACGTCTAAAATCAGTACTTAATAAAAGAATTTCTGATCTCACTATTTTAATTGAAAATGTCGAAAAGCCTCACAATCTCTCAGCGATAATAAGAAGCTGTGATGCTGTTGGTGTTCTTGAGGCATATGCAATATTCAATAAAGAAAAATTTTTAACCTTTAATAGCACTGCTCAAGGAAGCCAAAAATGGGTCAAAATAAACCAATATAAAAAGACAACCGAAGCAATACAAGTTCTTAAAAAAAAAGGTTTTAAATTGTATGGCACGAACTTGAATCCGAAGTCAATTGACTATAGAAAATGTGATTTTAATGGGCCAACAGCATTTGTTTTAGGTGCTGAGAAATGGGGTATTAGTGAAGAGGCTACGATTCTAGTAGATGAGCATATACATATTCCAATGAGAGGAATGGTTGAATCGTTGAATGTATCAGTAGCAGCATCGGCATTATTATTTGAAGCGCTAAGGCAACGTCAAGTAGCCAATATACTTCCTGAAGTTGGAGAAGGCATGAGCCAAGAAACATACAAAGAAAAGATCTTCGAGTGGGCTTACCCCGACGTTGCTAAATGGTGCAAAAGTGAAGGCAAAAAATATCCAGAACTTAATGAAAAAGGTGAAATTATCGACGCTCTCCCAAGAACAGCAAAAATGAGATATTAAATTCCAGACCTAAAATATAATCTAATCCTCTAGTCTAGTTTCACTGATCAATTTCTCCAAACCTTCTCCAATAAAAGATAGTCCCAATACCAAAATGAACATAGCCATACCAGGATAGATAGCTGTCCACCAAATTCCAGTAGGCAATGCAACTAATGCCATATTTAAATCACTTCCCCATTCTGGAGTATTTTCAGGAAGACCTAAACCAAGGAAGCCCAAGCCCCCAAGCACTAATACAGCATCTGCAGCATTAAGTGTTAAGACCACAGGGACAGAAGTAAGAACATTTTTAAGAAGGTACTTTCTTATCACCCACAAAGGGGGAGCTCCCATTGATATAGCTGCCTCTATATAAAGTTCTGATTTAACCTGTGAAGTCTGGTTTCTAACAATTCGAAAATATTGAGGAATGTAAACGACACATAATGCTATTGAAGCATTTAATAGTCCTCTCCCCAATAAGAATGCCATCACCACAGAAAGAAGGAGTACAGGAATGGTATAAAGAGTATCCATGAAAAGCACCAAAACCCTATCCAAAAGCCCACCAATGTAGCCACTTAAAAGTCCCAAAGGTATTCCTACTAGAACGGCAAGAGATACGGCAACAAAAACAACCTGTAACGCGACTCCACTAGCAGCCAAAGTTCTAATACAAACATCTCTCCCTAGTCGATCTGTTCCACACCAGTGATCTATCGATGGTGCTGAAAAGATCGGATTCCCTAAACCAAATTCCCCATCAGGTACAATCTTTAAAGATATTAATAGTGGCGTAAAAATAGAGATACCTATATATACGGATAAAATTATCAATCCAGCGAACAATAGTCTTGTCGACAAATTCTTTCGTCTTGAAAAACCTCTCAGATTCAATGATCAAATAATAAGACCTAATTAAATTTAGCTGTAAAAGGTAGAAAAATAAAAAAAAATTGCTTAAATAAATGAATACATACAATTTAAGATGCATTTAAAAAATGATGGTCTCACCGTAGGTGAGCTCTCAATAACCATTGCAGCATTAATAATTATAGGTTTTATATGGACAAACCTAACCAAAGATAAAGAGAATCAGGAAGTCTCAATATTTATAAATAATTCAAATGAAATAAGCTATCAAAACCAATATAAATTTAGATCATGAAAACATTTATTAATCATTATTTAATTTCAAGACTGCCATAAAAGCTTCTTGGGGAACATCTACTTTCCCCATCGACTTCATTCGTTTTTTCCCTTTTGCCTGTTTCTTCAACAATTTCTTTTTTCTAGATATATCGCCCCCGTAACATTTGGACAAAACATCTTTTCGTAATGCACTAATACCTTCACTCGCGATAATTCGACTCCCAATAGAAGCCTGTAAAGGAATCTTAAATTGCTGTTTTGGAATAAGTTCTTTTAATTTCTCAACAAGTCCTTTCCCTACACCATAAGCATTATCTTTATGAACAATTGTAGTCAAAGGGTCTGCTCTCTCTGAATTAATTAAAACGTCTAATCTGACTAAATCATTTTCTCTATAACCAATTAAGTGATATTCCATAGAAGCATATCCCTTAGTTCTACTTTTCATCTGATCAAAGAAGTCTGTAACAACTTCTGCTAAAGGTATTTCATAAATAAGAGTTACTCGATCAGTCGTTATGTACTTCATATCGATAAAGTCACCTCTTCTGTCCTGACATAGTCCCATCAAAGTTCCGTTATAGTCATTAGGAGCATAAATTTCCATTCGGACGTAGGGTTCTTCTATGGTTTCACGTTTTTGAGGGTCTGGAAGAGTAGCTGGATTATCTATCATCAAAACTTCTCCATCAGTCATTTTTACTTTATAGATAACTGAGGGTGCCGTAACAATTAAATCCAAGTCATATTCACGCTCTAAACGCTCTTGAACAATTTCCATATGCAATAAACCTAGAAATCCACAACGAAAACCAAATCCCATCGCACTACTTGTTTCAGGTTCATATTTCAATGCAGCATCAGATAGCTGCAATTTATCTAAAGCCTCTCTTAGATCTGGATATTGATCTGCATCCGTGGGGAATAACCCACAAAAAACCATTGGCTTAGCTTCGGTATAACCTGGCAAAGCTTCTTCAGCAGGTCTATCCTGCAACGTAATAGTATCCCCGACTCTCGCATCAGCAACAGCTTTGATGGATGCAGCTAAATATCCAACTTCACCTGCATGAAGAGCATCTACTTTTACTTGGTCAGGAGCCATAACACCTATTTCATCTAGCTCATAACTCTTCTTACTAGCCATAAGTAAAACTTTATCTTTTATACTTATGCCACCACTCATAATTCTGAAATATACAATAACTCCTCTGTAAGGGTCGTAATAAGAATCAAAAATAAGTGCTTTTGTAGCTTGATTAGCATTATCTTTGGGAGAAGGTATTCTATCCACCACTGATTGAAGTATTTCAGGAATCCCAACCCCAGTTTTAGCAGAGCAGGAAATTGCCTTAGATGTATCTAAACCAATTATTGATTCAATCTCATTTTTGATTTTTTCAGGATCAGCCCCTGGTAAATCAACTTTATTAAGAACAGGAATAATCTCTAAATCATTTTCCAAGGCAAGATAAACATTGGCCAAAGTTTGAGCTTCCACTCCCTGACTAGCATCAACAACCAGCAACGCACCCTCGCAAGCCTGTAATGATCGACTCACCTCATAAGAAAAGTCAACATGGCCAGGCGTATCAATCAAATTCAATACATATTCCTCACCATCATTCGCTTTATAATTCATCCGAGCAGCTTGTAATTTTATAGTTATTCCTCTCTCTCTCTCAAGGTCCATATTGTCCAGGAATTGTTCTTGCATATCTCTAGAAGAGACTGTGCCAGTGTCCTGAAGAAGCCTATCTGCCAAGGTTGATTTACCATGGTCGATATGAGCAATTATGCAAAAGTTTCTCAGGCGAGAAATGGGCACATTAGTCATGCGAGAGCAATTAATGGAAAAAGATCTTCAATTATCAAATCAGCTTTCAATAAAAATTAAATATAGCTCACCAATACTAAAGTTTTAAATTAATTTAAGTAAGAAATCGTTTCTTTTTCGAATTGCTAAAAGTGCTTCTTGGTTTGAATTAATATCTGTTCCCATACTTGGGAAAAGTACTTGCATTCTCTTTTGCCATTGACTTGATTTCATTTTTTCCTTCCAGCACCGTTCTAAAACTTCCATCATAATTGTTACTGCTGTGCTTGCACCAGGAGAAGCCCCAAGTAAAGCAGCTATGGATCCATCCGATGAAGTTACAACTTCTGTACCCATTTTTAAAACTCCACCTTTAGAAGTTTGTTTAATTATTTGGACACGTTGGCCTGCTATTGAAAGTTTCCAATCATTTGGTGAGGCCAAAGGAAGAAATCTTTTTAAAGTTTCTATTCTATCCTCATTTGTTTGTCTTACTTGATTAAACAAGTATTTTCCTAAATCAATATTATCTAATCCTGCTTGCAACATAGTAAAAACATTTGTTGTTTTTATTGATCTAAATAAATCCAATTTTGATCCATATTTTAAAAAATTGGAACTAAACCCTGCAAAAGGGCCAAACAAAAGAGATCTTTTACCACCTATCCATCTAGTGTCTAAGTGAGGGACAGACATTGGCGGTGCTCCTACGGCTGCATTTCCATAAACCTTGGCATGATGTATTTTTGTTGATTTCTCTTCTTCACAAATCAACCACTTACCGCTGACAGGAAAACCTGCATATGACAATCCTTCAGGAATTCCTGATTTTTGCAAAAGAGTTAAAGCTCCTCCTCCTGCGCCAAGGAAAACAAACTTTGATCTAACAATTCTATTTTTTTTTGCTCCTCCTTCTAAAGATAGATACCAATTACCTTCACTATCTTGTTGAAGATTTTCAACATTTGTAGAGTAATTAATCTCAATAGATTTTGCCCCCTCGATTTGATTTATATATGAGCGAGTTAAATTGCCAAAGTCAATATCAGTTCCTCTTTTAATTCTTGTCGCAGCAATCTTTTCACTCTGTTTCCTTCCATCCATTATCAAAGGAATCCACTCTTTTAGTGCACCATGATCCTTTGTGAATTCCATTTGCGCAAAAGCGGCATGAGAACTAAGTTCAGAAAACCTATTTTTAAGCATAGAAATATCATTATCTCCAAAGACAAGACTGATGTGTGGCAACTTATTTAAAAAAGTTTTTGGTATCAATTTCCCTTTTTCTGCCAAAGATGCCCAAAACTCCAAGCTTTGCTCAAAGGATTTATTTATTTCAAAAGCTTTGTAAGTACTAAGAGATCCATCCTTTTGAATAGGAGTGTAATTAAGCTCACAGTTAGCAGCATGTCCTGTTCCAGCATTATTCTTAGCGCAGCTACTTTCTAAACCAGCAGAAGATAATCTTTCAACAACCAGCAATCGCAAATCCGGCTCAAGCTCATGCAAGAGTACCGCAAGTGTTGAACTCATAATTCCTGCACCTACTAAAACTGCGTCATAAGTATTTTCTGAGTCTGAGGCATTGGTATTAAACAAAATCTTTATCAAGATTACATACAGACTATCCTGCAATTAACTAAGCTAGGCAAAATAAAATTAAGTAATCCAAGATGAGCGACGAAACTCTTGCACTGACTAAAGAAAATGTTGAAAAGGTTCTTGATGAATTAAGACCATTTCTCATGGCTGATGGAGGGAATGTAGAGATAGCTGAAATAGATGGACCAATCGTCAAAGTTAGACTTCAGGGGGCTTGCGGAAGTTGCCCGAGCAGCACAATGACTCTAAAAATGGGTATTGAAAGAAAACTAAGGGAAATGATCCCGGAGGTTAGCGAGGTAATACAAGTTTTATAAATTAACTTTCTAATTAAACTTAATTACTTAATTTAGAGAGCTGATTTCCCTTTTAATTGCAGACTTATAATCAAGACAATCTAAAGGGAGTCCATTATAAATGAGATAACCGATTGGAGCCATTAAACCAACTGTAAAAACCAGATTAGAGAGGTCTAAACCTATCTTCCTTAGCAAAAAAGTTATGCCATAGATCCCTAAAAGATAAACATGAAAAATCAAAAAATCTTTACTATTCTGAACAGGCCATCTAAAGATAGAGCCTAAGAAAAACAAAACACCTTTCATCACTCTTATTTATAGTTGAATGATCATACATAATCTTTAATCATTTTCACTGATAAATACGTATCTAAAGATGAAAAATGATGTATCAATTAATTTTTGAATTTAGATTTATTTAGATAGTATTCTTTTTTAAGTTTTCTCATCTTTATTGCCCATATCATTGTCGCAATAACAACCCATAGAAAGAAGCCACCCAAAGCGAGAAGGCTAACTGTGTAATTCATGAATCAAGACTTTTAAAAAGTTAGAATCGAAGTATTTTGAAGCCAAAATATTCCTGTCACTATTGATAGTGCTCCTATTGAACGCATCAAGAAAGGATAAAACATTTTATTTGCTTTACTCGTTGCAAAAGATATACCTAAAACAACGCATCCCATCGCAAAAACTGATCCAAGTAAATATGCAAATAGATAAGCCAACGCTCCAAGCAAAGGCAATGCCAATGCGGGAATAACTGCAACCAAATGACTAGCACCAGCAAAGCCATGCAAAATCCCTAATCCCGTTGCCGCATGAGAATGACTTCTGTGAAGTTTATTTCCAGGTAAATGGAAATGAAAATGTTTATGAGACGTTTCTTCTCCATGCATATGTTGATGCATATGAATGTTTACTTTCAAGGAAGTCCTAATAGCTAAGAGTCCCACAATCAAAAGACTTATACCAACAAGAAACTCTGCATAAGAAGACATTAATTCAATGTTTATGAAATCCTTAGCCAAAATCCCTAATATTGAAAGGATTAAAACCCCCGCTGAGTGCCCAATTCCCCATGCCAACCCATCAGTTAAAGCTATTCGAGGCTTACTAATAGATGAAGGGGCCATTGCGACCATATGATCAGGTCCGCTAACTACATGCACTGCCCCAGCAGCAAAACCAGTCAAGATACTGATCAACATATGAAATGATCAGATAAATTTTCTTTCATAAAATAATATTCTCTTCATCCAAAGTAATCAATATCCTAACCCTAGTTGTTCAATGTTTCATCCTAGTAGGTTACTTTAAATATATTGATGAAATTTACTATTTAGAATTAAATTTTTATCAAAAATAGCTGAAAAAATCTAGTTATTACGAAATCTGATCCTTTTGAAGTTTTCCAGACATTTCGTAGGCCTCAGAACTTCCACCATGTCCATGAGCAATTCCTAATTCGTGCATTTTTGCGTGTTCGTCAATAGTATCTCTGAGCTCTTTTGAGCCTGAGCCAAACGTTGAATAAATTCCATACGCTACCGAGCCAGCAAGTAAGACGATTATGCCTCCTATAAGCATCAATAAAGTTGGGTCAGTAGTTGAAGTTTCCATTCGTATCAAATTCAATTCTTTTGATTCTACTGTATGAATACAGACATCGAGAGCCTCAAATGGAAACTACTTAAATTGGCCTATTAAATTTCTAGATTCTTTGATTGAAAAGTCATAAAATCTTGTAATTAATATCTTCATATGATACTTAATTTAGAAACTAATTAACAAGAACAAGAGAAAATAATTTAATTTTTCATACATAAATTAAATTATTTTCTCATCAAAGCATTAATTAAGATGTTATTATAGAGTAGAATTATAAGCCAAAAGCCCAAAAAAACCTAATATCAACAGGATACTAGCAATTCTGCTAAAAGTTATAGGACCAAAATCAATTTTCATCTTAAAGTTTAATTAAAGCTTGCATCCTAATATAAAAAATCAAAAAGTGAACTAATTAAAATATAAGGCAATTCAAAAGTTAAACAAAAATATCATTTTCCACTGATTTGCTCATTGAGACCAAAACCTAAAAACTATTCACTCTTTTGATTATTTACTTCCAATTGATGCTCATAAGCATCAATCTCTTTCTCACTCTTTTTGATTTGCCCATCGAACATAACCACCCATTCTTGAGCTTTGATTTTCTGTTCTTTTTTGATATTCATAATCCAATTAAGAATTAAAAACCATACTACTTTAACAGCGTGTTTATTGATTTAAAATCGCTCCTTAATATAATTAGAAAGATAGTAGGCGTTATGAATGACATAACTAGAAGACATAATCAAATTGGTAAGTTGGCAAAAAAAAGATATTCTTAGTTATCACAACTAAAGGATAGAAGGCATGTCAAAAATATTATTCAAAGACAATATGCCCGCTCTACAAAATAAAGCCTATTTTAATTACGGAGGCCAAGGCCCGTTACCAACTCAATCATTAAATGCAATAACGACGAGTTGGCAAACAATTCAAAAACTAGGTCCCTTCACAAATAATGTTTGGCCATACATTACTAAAGAAGTCTTAACGACGAAAAATCTTATAGCTGAAATTTGCTCTATTCATCCTAAAAGAATTGCTCTTACTGAAAATGTCACATCAGGATGTGTCTTACCTTTACTAGGCCTGCCATTTTCAGATGGGGATAGCTTATTACTTAGCGATTGTGAGCATCCTGGAATTATCGCAGCATGTAAAGAGTTGGCTCGAAAAAAGAATCTAACAATCGCAATACTACCCGTATCAAAATTATGCCATGGTAACGACAAGAAACATGAGACGTATAGACTAGTACTTCAATTAATTGATAGGTATCTACAAAAGAATACGAAGCTCGTTGTTCTATCTCATCTCCTTTGGAATACAGGACAAATCATGCCAATTGAACTTATTTCCAAAAGACTAAAAAAGCATTCAAGTAAACCTTATTTATTAGTTGATGCTGCTCAAAGCTTTGGTCATATTCCAATTAAAGGTGCTTGTAACAGTGCGGACATCTATGCCTTTACAGGACATAAATGGGCATACGGGCCTGAGGGACTTGGAGCTGTTGCTCTTTCAACAAGAGTTCTAGAAGAATCAAGCCCAACATTAATTGGTTGGAAAAGCATAAAAGATGAAGAAGGAATATATGTCAACAATAGAAGTCCTTTTCATTCTGATGGCAGACGTTTTGAGATAGCAACTTCTTGTATCCCTCTTTTAGCTGGTCTTAGGAGCTCTCTAATAATGCTAAAAAATGAAGGCAATGAGTCTAAGCGCTTTTGTAAGATTAAAAGTCTCAGCTCTATCCTGTGGGAGAAACTAAACCAAATCAATAATATTGAACTTGTTTTAACTAGTCCTCCACCTTCAGGAATTATAAGTTTTACTATTAATGGAATCAATTCTCCTGAAGAGGTCGTCAATCATCTTGGTAAAGAGAATTTATGGATAAGAGTCCTCGAAGATCCCAAATGGCTACGCGCTTGCGTTCATATCACTACAGATTTAAACGAGATCGATAATCTTGTTATTGGTCTAAAAAATTTCATCTCGACTAAAGAGTCTATGTAAAAGTCTTTTTTATAGATAATGCCTTTCTTGCTTGTTCACGATCGTCAAAATAAATTGTCTGCTCTTTTAGAATTTGATAATCCTCATGACCTTTCCCTGCGATTAAAACAACATCATTTTTCTTCGCTTTTCCTATGGCCAGTTGAATTGCTATGGATCTATCTGGCTCAACAGAAATTTCGGAATCAAAAGTTACGCCTTTTTCAATATCTTTAATAATTTCGCCTGGATCTTCTTGCCGAGGATTATCAGAGGTCACAATTATATAGTCCGCAAACTTAGCAGCAACCTCTCCCATCTTAGGTCTTTTACCTTTATCTCTATTACCACCACAACCAAAGACACAAATTAATTTTTTTCTCGTCAATGCTCTCGATGCGATTAAAGCATTCTGCAAACCATCCGGTGTATGCGCATAATCTACTATCACTAGTGGATAGCCGTCTTTGACTTTAAATCCATCCATATTTATCAGTTGCATTCTCCCAGGCACTCCGGGAAACTTGTTCAATTCGGCCAAAAGATCATTTAAGGGAAATCCTCTTTGAACTAGAATTCCTACTGCTTGCAGTATATTCATTAAATTAAAATCACCTATTAGTGGTGCAGAAAAGTTTCCCGCCCCAAACGGCGTATGCAATTTTCCCTTATACCCATCTTGCATAATTTTAAGATTACTAATATATAAATCTGGTTTCTCTCTGCTTTGAGAGTTCTCTTTTAATGAGCAGGTCCAACATTTTTGGTTTAACTCTTTTGCTAATAATGCCCCCCATTTATCATCAATATTAACCACTGATCTAGGGCCATCATCTTCTATTAAATGTGATCGGAACAAACTAGCTTTAGCCTCAAAATAAGATTCCATTGAATCGTGATAATCTAAATGGTCTCTTGAAAGATTGGTAAATATTGCTCCACTAAAATCGCAACCAGCAACTCTATTTTGAGACAACGCGTGTGAACTTACTTCCATTGCTATATATTCAACTCCTGCCTGAACAGCTTTACTAAGTTGTGCCTGCAAAGGGACAGCAAAAGTAGTTGTATATTTTGAAATTTCCTCATGGTTAGGCCATCGATTAATTAATGTTCCAAACAAGGCGGAAGGATAGCCGAGCGAAGCAGTCAAAAATTCAATTAAAAATGATGTAGTCGTTTTACCATTAGTACCTGTGACACCAATCAAACAAATATCACTAGATGGTTTGCCCCAAAAATCTGCAGCTAATTTTCCCATAAATAGTGATGCAGGATCAGGGATAATAACTACGGGGTCTTCATTAGTTGGTGGATTTAAAAGAGAGGCATTTTTACTAATAATGGCCGCACAAGCACCTTTCTCAATTGCTTTTGCCCAAAAGGTCCCTCCATCAACTTTTTCACCGTCTAAACCTAAGAACAAATCACCTTTTTCGATTTCTCTAGAATCACATGAAAGATTTTTTATTTCTGGATTCGCTAACCCTGAAGGGAATTGAAGATCATTCGCTTTCAATAAAGTGTGCAGATAACGCGACAAAACAAACCTCTTATGATAAAAAATCAAGGAAGGATCATTTTAATTATAAAAAGACCTGCATAATTTTCACCATAAAATAAGTCTATTTACGATTCAATAATAAAAAACAAATTGAATATTACTTATAAAAAAGATTTTATTCATTAAATAAATTAATTTTGTTTTCTATTTGAAATCATTAAAGCTATTAAATAAGAAGGTAAATTGATGATTTTCTTAGGATATCCTATACAGAGTATTCAAATTCTTTTGTATCCAAGATAAAAGCATTTCTTCCTTTAAGCGTGGAGAGACACGAGGTAATTCAATCTTTTTTAATAATCTAGTTGAGTCAAGAACTATTACTGGAACTTCATTTGTATACTTCATTTGAATATCTAAAGAAACTTTTTCACTATCTATATCGACAATGGAAAGTACAACAGAAGGTTTTAAATTTTTCAGACATATGTTAGACAATTTTTGTTCAAGTGTTTGACACAAGCAGCACCCTTTGCGTGAATATAGAATCAATACCTCTGAATTCATTTTTCAGGAACGGGGTCACACCCACAAGGAGTAAAAGGATGACATTTACTTAACCTTTTCAACGTCAGCCAACCACCTCTCCAAGGGCCATGCTTATTAACGGCTTCTATCCCATAAGCACTGCAACTAGGGATAAATCGACAACTCGGTCCAAACAATGGGGAAATCCACTTCTGATAAAAGGAAATTAAACTAACAAAAACAAGTGCAATGGCTTTATTGATCTTTGTAAGCATCTTTAGATAGAATAATAGACTGGTGAATAAAGGGCCAATGGATTTAGTTCCAGATTACCCTCACCAGTGAACATTTTCTAAATTAAGCACCTATGTCTAGATACCGCGGACCTCGATTGAGGATCACGCGACGCTTGGGAGACCTGCCTGGTCTCACCCGGAAGGCCGCAAAAAGGTCTCATCCACCAGGTCAGCACGGCCAAGCCCGTCGCAAGCGCTCTGAATACGCGATCCGACTCGAAGAAAAGCAAAAACTTCGATTTAACTATGGTATTTCTGAACGCCAGCTTGTTCGCTATGTAAAAAAAGCTCGTGCTCAGGAGGGTTCCACAGGAACAAACCTATTAAAGCTTCTTGAGAATAGGCTTGATAATGTTTGTTTTAGACTTGGATTTGGACCTACAATTCCAGGTGCAAGACAGCTAGTAAACCATGGACACGTAACTGTGAATGGCAGGATCACTGACATTGCAAGTTACCAATGTAAGGCTGGAGATGTTATTGCTATCAGAGATAACAAAGCTAGTAAACAATTGGCTCAGGCCAACTTAGAATTTCCGGGTCTTGCGAATGTTCCTCCACACCTTGAGCTTGACAAAACCAAACTCTCGGCAAAGATATCTGCAAAGACTGATAGGGAATGGGTTGCTATTGAAATTAATGAATTGTTAGTTGTTGAGTATTACTCAAGAAAGGTATAAGGCTCCAGATAGCTTCTTTCTCGTTAAATTTAATTATGGAGCCCCTTTTTTTGAGGGGCTTTTTCATGTTTTTCTATAGCCTATAGAAAAACAATTCAAAGAATATGGGATCAGTAAAAAGAGACGAGGAGTTCAGAACAGGAATAAACACAAGAGTCATTCATCACAAAGAAAATTTTTCTGGAGAGACCGGCGCCATAATGCCTCCTATCTTCCCAACCTCAACGTTCGTTCATGGTAATGAGGGTGGCTTTGACTACACTCGTTCAGGAAATCCAAATTTTCGAATTCTTGAATCAGTTTTATCTGATCTGGAAGAATGTCAATTTGGAAGTGTATTTGGTTCTGGAGTCGCCGCAATTACAGCAATAGTCTCCTCTCTTAAGGCTGGAGACTTAATCCTTTGTGAGGAGAACCTTTATGGGTGTACGGTGAGATTATTTGAGCAAGTTTTTAATCGTTTTGGATTAAAAACTCTATGGATAGACTTTACTAAGTCCAATTTTCAAGAAGTCATTTCAAATCACAAACCTGCAATGATTTGGATAGAAAGTCCGACTAACCCACTCCTTAAAATTATTGATATTGAGGGGATTTGTCATTTTTCAAAAAAAATGCAAATTCCTGTTGTCGTAGACAATACTTTTGCAACGCCTCTATTACAAAAGCCTCTCAAGCTTGGGGCAACCTTATCCTTAACCAGCACAACCAAGTATATCAATGGTCACTCAGATGCACTTGGAGGTGCGGTTTGTACAGACAGTAGCGCATGGAAAGAAAAGCTTGATTTCGCCCAAAAAGCCCTTGGCTTAAATCCTTCTCCTTTTGATTGCTGGCTAATTACACGGGGAGTAAAAACTCTTCCACTTCGCTTAGAAAGACAAATAAATAATGCCTCAAAGATAGCTGATCAATTAGCTAACAATCAGGCAATAAAATCCGTTCGATATCCGTTCAGAAGTGATCATCCACAATGTAAATTAGCTCAAAGACAAATGGCTAGAGGAGGGGCAATTGTTACTGCCACTGTGAAAGCAACTCAACCCCAAACTTATTCGTTATGTAAAAATCTTCACTACTTCAAAATGGCGGAAAGTTTAGGAGGGATTGAAAGCCTTGTTTGCCACCCAGCCACAATGACACACGCTTCAGTACCCAAAGAAACAAAATTAAAGATTGGAATTACTGATTCACTTATTCGATTTTCGGTCGGATGTGAAGATATTGAGGACTTGAGTGCTGATTTAAATCAAGCCTTGGGAAAAATCTATTGACTGAAAGAAATTTACTAAATGATCCTTGCTGGAGTTCTAAAGATTTAGGAGAGCCTCTACCAAGCAGGCCACATGCAGTCTCTGTTGCCTTACCTAGATGGAGAGATGTAATCGCATATGAAGAGAGCGTTCCAGCCTGCATAAATTCATTAAAAGCAATTTATCCCAGATTCGGGTTTAATCCTTTTGTTGCAGAATTAGCTCGTAAATCACTTCAATTTCATGGTGAATCACAGCAAAGTAGTTGGCCCTATCCCAATAGAGCTTCTGCCTTGAGTGCTCAAAAATATTGTCATCGAAAACATCCTGATTGTTCTCCGAAAATAAAAGATTTTCTTGGTATTTCCTGTCTAATTGTTGACCAAGGGAGTACTCCTTCAGCAAAAGCCTTCTGGCAACATACTGGTCTTGGATTGTCCTCGCGTGAAGCGGCAATTGCACTTGGGAAAGAGAAAGAGCCCTCTACTTCAGATGGTCATTGCGCTCGAGATGAACTTCTTAATCGTTTAGCAAATATATACAATTGTGATTACAGCTTAGTACGACTACACCGCTCAGGGATGGCTGCCTTAACGACTATTCTTACAGCTATAAAATGTATTAAAGGAAATAATTCGACACTTCAAATAGGCTTCCCATATGTTGACGTGCTTAAACTCCCTCAGATTATTTTCCAAGGTAGTGATCTCATTGTTAAAACAAAATTAAGTCATATAAAAGAAGAACTGGATAATAAAAATCCAGCTGCATTAATCATAGAAATACCTAGTAATCCTTTATTACAATGTGTTGACCTCATATCTATTTCGAAATTAGCTAAGGCTAAAAATATCCCAATCATCGTTGACGACACCATTGGTTCATCTCTAAATGTCCATCTAACTCCTTATGCAGATATCATTTTTAGTTCACTTACAAAAAGTTTTGCCGGAAGAGGAGATATTCTTGCCGGGAGTACTGTCATAAGTCCTTACTCCAAATGGAAAAAAGAATTAGCCGAGATAATTCCTAAAGTTGCATTATCAACCCTATCCAATTCAGATGCTATCGAGTTGGAAAAAACTAGTCGAGACGTTGATTATCGTATAAAAAGGTTAAATATATCTTGCTTAAAGCTGAAAGAAAAATTAGAAACAAAAAAAGAAATTTCAAAGGTTTTACATCCTCAACATTGTAAAAATTTTAATTCGCTTTTAAAGAAAGGAGGAGGTTATGGATGTCTATTATCGTTTGAACTTAAAGGGGGTATTGAAGAGTCAAAAAGAGTTTATGATTCATTAAGAGTAAATAAAGGACCAAGCTTGGGTACAAATTTTACATTGGTTTGTCCATATGTTCAGTTGGCTCACTTTAAAGAATTGAAATGGGCTGAAAGTTGTGGAGTCTCGAGACACTTATTAAGAGTGTCTGTAGGGCTGGAAGATGAGGAAGAATTATGGTCAAGATTTAATTCAGCAATATAAAAAAATCACTAATAAAGATTATCTAAATAACCAATTACTGAGATTTTTATCTAGATTTAGTGTATTAGTTAATTAAGTCATTTAAAAAATGTCCAGAATCTTTGAAGACAATAGTTTTGCTATTGGTCATACTCCATTGGTCAAGCTTAATTCGATTACAAAAAACGCAAAAGCAACCGTACTAGCAAAAATAGAAGGCCGTAACCCTGCCTACAGCGTCAAATGCAGAATTGGAGCAAATATGATCTGGGATGCTGAGAAGAAGGGTTTACTCAATAAAGATAAAGTCATTATTGAACCAACATCTGGAAATACTGGAATAGCCCTTGCTTATACAGCTGCTGCTCGAGGTTATAAGTTAATCCTCACGATGCCTGAGTCCATGTCAATTGAACGTCGGAGAATGATGGCTATTCTTGGTGCTGAATTGATACTTACAGAAGCAGCGAAAGGAATGCCAGGTGCTATTGCAAAAGCAAAGGAAATAGCAGACAGCGACCCTCAAAAATACTTCATGCCAGGCCAATTTGATAATCCAGCTAATCCAGAAATACATTTCAAAACAACGGGGCCCGAGATTTGGGATGATACCGATGGCCAAATTGATGTTTTAGTCTCTGGAGTCGGGACAGGTGGAACAATAACAGGTGTTTCTCGTTATATAAAGCAAGAAAAAAATCATTCGTTATTATCTGTTGCTGTAGAGCCCAGTCATAGCCCAGTAATAACACAAACTCTCAACGGAGAAGAAGTAAAGCCCGGCCCTCACAAAATCCAAGGTATTGGAGCTGGGTTTATTCCTAAAAATCTTGACTTATCGGTAGTCGATCAAGTTGAGCAAGTCTCTAACGACGAATCTATAGAGATGGCATTGCGCTTAGCGCAAGAAGAAGGTCTACTAGTTGGCATCTCATGTGGTGCCGCTGCAGCTGTGGCTTTAAGGCTGGCCGAGAAAGAAGAGTTCTCAGGGAAGACAATCGTTGTAGTCTTGCCTGACCTTGCCGAAAGATATATCTCATCAGTAATGTTTGAGAATGTTCCTACAGGCGTTATTAAAGAACCATCACTAGCTTAACTTTTTATTTTATATAACTGACTCCGGTGTTATCAACATCGCATCTCCATAAGAGAAAAATCGATATTTGTTAGAAATAGCATTTTGATAAAGCTTTAACATTCGTCCCCTACCAATTAGAGCGCTAACTAAAAGTAATAGGGAGCTTTTAGGGAGGTGGAAATTAGTGAGCAATCCATCGATTACGGAAAATTCAAATCCTGGTTTAATTACCAAATTCACTTTGCCCTGAAATGGTTTCAAAATGCCTCCTCCTGAAAGAGAAGCTGCCTCAAGGGCTCTCACACTTGTAGTACCCACAGCAAAGACTTTTCCCCCGTCTTCCTTACAATTATTTATCGTTCTTATGGTCTCCTCAGTAACTTCTATCCACTCATTATGTAAATGCAGCTGAGAAAGGTCTTCTTTTTCTAAGGGTCTAAAAGTTCCTAAGCCTACATGCAAAGTAATTTGTGCAATTTTCACACCTCTGATTTTTAAAATTTCTATAAGTTCATCACTTAAATGTAAGCCCGCCGTGGGAGCAGCTATAGCTCCTGGTTTCGACGCAAATCTAGTCTGATATCTTTCCTCGTGCCCACTAGAGTTGTCCTTATCAATATATGGAGGTAATGGGACTTCGCCACATAAATCAAGTAAATTTTCCATTTCCATCCTACTAGTAAACTCATTAGGAAATCGAATAATTCTTCCGCCTGTACTCTCATCTTTATCAATAACCTGTAAACATAAAGAATCATTTGGAGACTTATCCAACCATAATTGATCACCTATTCTCATACGTCTAGCAGGACGACCTAAACAAAGCCATTGGCCATTTCCCATTGGTTCCATTAACAATAATTCACCTAAGCCTCCTCCAGACAATCGAATTTTTAATCTTGCCTTAATAACTCGCGTATTATTAACAACCAAAAGGTCACCAGCCTTCAAAACATCCTTCAAGTCCCATATCTTTGCATGAATAAGATTTAAAGACTCATCCAATTCATCTTTAACAATCATCAATTTTGCATCATGCCTACTCTCAGTAGGTGATTGAGCAATTAAATTATTTGGCAATTCATAGCTATATGAACTTAAAAGATTATCTTTTTGATCTAACACATCAAATCAGTTTAAAAATAAAAAAATCACTTGTAGTTCGACTTATTAAATCTCAAGATGAGAGGCTATGAGGATTTTTTTCGATTAAATAAGACAAATCCTTCAGGAATAGTGCTCCATCAGCCCCATAGATCACTCTATGATCAGCGGTAAGATTTACTTGCATCTGCTTTTTGATTGAAATTGAACCATCTTTAGAAGCAACGACCTTAGGCAAGGAAGCTCCTACAGCTAAAATTGCTCCTGTCCCTGGAGGCAGAATTGCATCAAAACGATCCACACCAAACATACCTAGATTAGAGAGTGTAAACGTACCGCTGCTATATTCTTGAGGTTCTAATTGCTTATTCCTCGCACGCCTAACAAGATCTGCCCATTGTAGGGATAAATCAGCAAGACTGGTCTCGTCAGCATTTTGCAGCACAGGAGTTATCAACCCTCCATCCTCCATTGCAACGGCAACGGCTACATTTATTTGTGAAGGATAGGCAATCCCTTCAGAACTAAAAGCAGCATTCACCTGCGGATGCCTAGCAAGAGTCAAGCCAACCGCTTTAACAAGCAAAGCTGTCATGGTTACACCATTAGGCTTTACTTGTTTATAAAAAGAATCCAATTCATCAGTAAGTATTGAATATCCGACTCTGAAACAAGGAGTATTTAAGCTTTCCTCCATATTTCTGTTTACAGCTTGTTGAAGAGTATTAAATGCAATTGTTTCCCCTCTAGATCCAAAACTTTTTCCTGCGGCAGGAGGTTTATCAGAGTCAACAGATTTTTTTTCTACGCGAGGAAGTATGTCAGAAACAATATTGGCTGGAGCATTGCTTTCAGCAATCCAAGGAACGCTTATAGGCTGGCCTTTTGCACTTTGAACATCCTCAGCTTGTATCCGTCCATGAGGTCCTGAACCCCTTACATTGGCTAAATTAACCCCCATTTGAGATGCAAGCTTTTTGGCCCTTGGAGAAGCGACAATTCGACCATCATTTAAAAACTCAGGCTGGCTTGTAGAGGAATCAGGGACAAGAGGTACAGAAGGTTCCTTTTTTACTTCTGTTGCTTTAGGAGAATCAACGGAGGCTTCTTTTTCTTGGACTTGAGTAGATGAACTCGCTTTGAGTTGACTTGTTGATTGAGATGCTGTGGAAGGTGCATTGGCTTGGGCCGCAGCGATCTCATCTGCTGTTTCAACAATCAATCCAATTGTCTCTCCGACAGGTGCAGAGCTGCCAGCAGGCATCACAATCGAAGCAAGAAAGCCGTCTTGAAAAGACTCAACATCCATATCAGCTTTATCCGACTCAACCACTAACACTGACTCACCTCTTTCAACTTTATCTCCAGGTTTTTTTAGCCATTCAACTATTTTACCCTCAGTCATTGTTGAACTTAAAGCAGGCATAAAGATGTCATGAGTGGCCATAATTTGTTCCTATTTCCTTTATGGAGAGTTTGTGGCAAGGCTTCAAAATTTTCTATCTAGAAGCTTTGGAAGTATCAATACATACCAATGTTAGTTCTACATGACTGTCCTTACAACGATAGTTTTTTTTATGTGGATTTCTTCTTAATATCAAAAATTCCCTATTGGATAAATTGTAGTTCGACCGAATTTCAATCTTGATCAATTGCCTCTACTAAACCATCTCTAACCAAAATACTCACACCCATTTTACTGACTAAGTTATCGCCAACTTTTAAATCGCAAAAACTGTCAATTTGTCCTTGCTCAACGATTTGTTCCATATCCAACTCACGAACTTGAGATTGCTGTAACAGAAGATTCCTTTTTTGTTCTTCAAATTCTGATCTCTTGGAAGCAACTTGGCTCTGAACTTGCTCGACTTGTTCTTGAACTCTTGGATCAAGAGGATTAGAGCTCTGCCTTCTAATACCATCAACAATTTGTTGACCTTCTTTTTCTAATTCACCAAGTTGCTGATCTATTGCTGATATTGCATTACTTAATTCACGCTCAGCTTCTTCTTTCCATGAAGGTGTTACAACTGCTCTGACCGTTATTGAACGTTTTATAGAAATTGAGTCCACCTGAGCAATAAATAATGATTTGATTCATAGGCTCTCAGCAAAAGATAGTATTGGTCAATTTAATTGGCCAAACAAACAAATTACAAACCATATATTTTATTTATAAGTTTCAAATCACGTTGAATGATTTTTTCACGTTTTTGCTTAAGAGTTTGCGTCAACAAGCCATTTTCTATTGTAAAAGGCTCTACTAAAGCAATTGAAAACAATCTCTCTTCTCTTCTAGATGCGAGACGATTTGCTAAAACTTTATTCATTTCCAATCTTAAAGCTTGTCTTAATTCATAATTTTCAGGGGACAGCCCAAAAACAGCTTGTGAATTTACACCCATTTCTGCTAGCCATGCTTTGACTTGATCAATTCTTGGAACAATCAAAGCAGCAAGTTGTTTTTGATCTTGCCCCAATAGCAACGCCTGCTCAATCAATGGACTTGCAATCAAGCATTCCTCTAAAGGACCAGGCTCAATATTTTCTCCACTACTCAGCACAATCGTATCTTTGGCTCTTCCAGTCAGTATTAAGGATCCATCAGGAAGCAACATCCCTAAATCCCCAGTATTAAACCAGCCACTAGCATCTAAAACCTTTTTCGATTCAGATCGTTTTCCTAAATAACCAGACATTATTTGAGGACCACGAGCAAGAACCAAGCCTTTCTGACGCAACTTTTTTATTTGGAATGTTTCTGGATCTACAATCTTTATCTCTGTCTCGGGTAAAGGTTGACCTGCACCCCCACGAATATTTCTCCAAGGTCTTCTACATGTGAGGACTGGACTAGTCTCCGTCAATCCATAACCAACTAATAATTCAACACCTAAAGCTTCAAAGAAAGAATCAACATGCGGAGCGATTGCACCCCCACCACTAATTGGGAATCTCAATCTTCCCCCACAAATCTTCGTAAGGATTTTTGGCCATAAGTAAATAGAGGAAATTCTATGAATTGGGTACCGTAAAAGAATCTCTATAAAAGAGATAGCTTGTTCTAAACTAGAAACACTATCAATTGTTAAAAAACAAAGTTTTCTTCGTGCCAATTTATATGCCTTACTATTGGAAATTGCGCTTTTAATCAATCTCTTTCTAATCCTTGGCATTTTATCAACAGCGTCCTCAAACCCTAATTTTATTGACTCCCAAAGTCTTGGAACTGTTGCCATTACTATTGGCATAACCCTTGGCAGATCTTCCTTTAGATGCCTAATTGATGTATAGGTTTGAGTACAACCACAAGAAAAAAAATAATATTCAGCACTACGTTCATATGAATGCCAAATTGGCAAAACACTCAACACTGGTGCTCCTGGATAAGGGTTTGCTACGCAAGCAAGAGACCTGATTTGATGTAATAAATTAGAGTGTGTTAATGGAACGCCTTTTGGTTTACCTGTAGTTCCCGATGTATATAAAATAGTTGCTATTCTTTTTGATTGCTTCTCAATTTTTTCCTCTCGTTTTCTTACATTTTCTGTATTCAATCCTTTCTTCAGAAAGCTCTCCCATTCAAAAACGCCCTCGCAAGCTTTACCCTCAAGTTGAAGAACAAATTTCAAATTATTTTTTTGATCATCACTAAGCGAAAGTCTCTCCAAGACATCTGAGTTTTGAACAATTAATCCAACCGCGTTTGAATCCTTAAGAATATATCTAAGCTCACTTGGCGGAGCAGTCGCACCTCTAACTGAGTCTGTTGCTCCTATGCGCATGAGACCTTGATCTGCAATAAGCCATCTAGGACTATTTTCAGAGAAAAGAGCGACCACATCATCAGGCTCTACTCCCATCTGAGAAAAGGCCAATGCTGCTTTAGAAATCTTTTCTGCAAGTTCTTCATATGTAAAGCTTTCTGGGTGGAAAGTATGCGGAGAATCAACCGCTAATACATCACCCAACTGTGCTTTTAATAGTTCCCAAATCTCATCAACTTGAGTGATCTTCGCAAGTTGATGTCTTCTATTAATTGCTTGTTCCTCTTTTCTGTTGGGGGTCCAAAAAGCCAAAGCATCTCTAGAAGAAAATATTTTTTTTGGTGAGTTAGTTTTGGTCATAGAAAAAATAATTTTTATTTTTTTATTCCTTAAAGTTCAATTTATCTGTTTCTCCAGTTCAATTTAAAACGTCTTTTCACAGATTCCCTTAAAAGAGGCTTAACGTCACAGACTTTGATGCCAGGTATCCAATCACTTAATCTACCTAATTTGACTTTATCCAGTCCACAGGGGACTATGTTCTCAAAACCAATAAGATCACAATCTACATTTAGTGAGAAACCATGCTGAGTCACCCATCTCTTGCATCCAATTCCTATTGAACCAACCTTTTTATCTTCACACCAAACTCCTGTTAAGCCATCTATTCTCTTCCCCTCTATTCCCAACAAATAAAGAACATCAATAAGAACTTGTTCCAGTTCTCTCAAATACCAAGATAAATCTTTTTTGTGAAGACTTAGATTTAAAGCCAGGTATCCAACAACTTGCCCAGGCATATGATGCGTGACTTCACCTCCTCTCTCAATACTAAAAACGGGTAAAGGAGATTTATTTTCTTCGAATAACAAATTTTTTTTGTCGCTACCTCGACCTATTGTGAAACAAGAAAAATGTTCAAGCAACCATACTGCTTGTGGTGAGAACGGTTCCTCAATAAGGCTTTTCTGAAAAATCTTCTGCCAACCTAAAGCGGTCTCAAATGGCACAATATTTTTAGGTTCAAAAAGAAAAGCGGAAGAAGATTGTGCAAGTTGAGGGGTTACCTCTAAGTTGATATTAGGCCCTGATTCAGGCGAAACAGAATGAAGCTTCTTATTCATGGACGCAATCTTGAATTAACTCCATCACTTCGTGATTACACCAAAACAAAAATTGATAAAGCAACTCACAATTTCCAAGAAATGGTGCAAGAAGCTGATGTCCATCTATCAGTTGCTCGAAACCCTCGCGTACCACAACAGACAGCTGAGGTAACTGTTTTTGCGAACGGAACAGTGATAAGAGCCCAAGAAAGAAGTGAAAATCTGTATGCAAGCATTGACCTCGTAGCGAATAAACTTGCACGACAATTACGTAAGTATAAAGAGCGACATAACAGTCATAATGTTCATAATAACCAATCAACAAAATCAGTCCAAATCGAAGAAACTCAAAATTTTTCTTCCTCAGATAATTCTCTCATTGAAGGCAAAGAGCCGCATCTACCTAGCCCAGGAGTAAGACGCAAATATTTTAAAATGGATCCTATGACTATTGAGCAAGCAAGAGTCCAATTAGACTTAATTGATCATGACTTCTTTTTATTTAGAGAGGAAGAAGGGTCAGCTTTGCGAGTCATATACAAGAGAAATCATGGAGGATATGGCGTAATTCAAGAAAAAATTTAAACACGACTAGTCAAATGAGTAAAAACAGTTTTGAAGAAGCTCATGCCAATATTTCTAATGTGATTTATCAAGCAGTCCTAAATCCTCATTTTAACAAAGAAATGATTATTCAGGCTTGTGATGCATCCAAGCAAAATGGCTTTGCAGGTTTATGCACGAGTCTTTACAATTTACCAATTGCTCGTGAAAGCTTAGGTAGTAAAAGTACTACAAAATTAATCTCAGTAATTGCATTCCCTTTTGGATTCATCCCAACTTTTAACAAACTCAAAGAAGCCGAATATGCAATAGAGAAAGGAGCAGAAGAGTTAGATCTAGTTCCAAACTATTTTGCATTAAAAGAAGGAAAGATAGAACTATTTGCTGAGGAAATAAATCAAATAAGTGAACTTGGTATTCCAGTAAGAATAATAATTGATTCAAATACACTTTTAAACTTATCACAACTTTCTATAGCAATAGATGCTTTAATTGATGCGGGAGCAATTGGGATTCAAATAGGTAATGGTTTTGGTCCATCTGTCTCAAAGGATCAAACTAAAAATGTCTCTAAAATTGTTAAAAATCGCTGCTCAATTAAAACTGTTGGAGGTATTAAGACTTTTGATCAAGCAATAGAAATTATTGAAGCAGGTTCAACATATATAGGAACAAGTTTTGGATTTAAAATTTCCCAAGAACAAAAGAAAAAGGAGTAATGAATCTAAATCAAAGAATAAAAGGACTGTCTTTAAAAGTTGGACCTCTTGGTGAAAATGACAGGCTTTTAACCCTACTTAGCGAAGAAAATGGAATATCTCGTCTTGCAATACCAGGGGCAAGAAAACCCAAAAGCAGGCTGGGAGCAACATCACCTTTTAATTTTTTAGATTTACACATAGTCGGAAAAAAAGATCTTAGACGAGTTACACAAATAAAGATAATTAAAAGTTATGGGAACCTTGGGAAAAACATCGAGACACTTTCAGCAGCGCAAGCGATTTCAGAGCTAATTATGATTATGGTTGGCAATGAAGATCCTCAAAAAGATTTACTTAAACAAGTTTTAATCCATTTAAATAGATTAAATGAATTACATAAAACACAATTTAATTCATTAGAGGCTTTAGCAATAAGCGTTCAATCCTGTATTCATTTATTAGCTCTAGGGGGATATTGCTTACCACTTCAAAACTGCTGTCATTCTGGATCCAAACTGACACCTCCTATTGGAGAATGGAGCTGGAAGTGTAGCTTTATTCCTGAAGAAGGTTTTGCTATTGGAACAATGCCTAATGCTAGCACTGAGCTTAATCCATCTGAACTTGCTTTACTACAAAGACTATTACTAGAAAAAGTACCTTTTAAAAGTGACGGAAAATTATTAGGCCCTAAACATGTCTGGTTAAAACTACTAAAAATTGTTGAAATCTGGATTGAAACTCATTTACAAAGAAGAATTACATCTCTTCAAATGATGAGAGAGGTAATAATTAGTAACGATATAATTACTAATTAGGGAAGTATATTTAAAAAGAGTTATTAATTAAAAAAATTTTATTTATAAATTATTTAACTATTAGAATAGTTTTGAGAAGAATTCTAGGATAGCTGCTAGTTTGAAATACCGGTTTTTTTTAGAGTTTGACCCATATCGCCTGGCTAGGCAAAAAAACACCTTTTTGCGGGAACGTCTGTTACGGGCTTACCACAACTGAAGAGCTTAGAGAAAGAGGACATCAAACAAGTTTTATTCACTTTGATAACCCAATGAGAGATGGGAATAACAAAACTTCCCTACTAGCAAATGATCCTGATGTAAGTCTTCCTTATTTAATTAAATCTCAGGTTTACACAATCCCTTCTTTAAATGCTCAAAGAGAGCTTAGAGAATCTCTCTCAAGACTTAAACCTGATTTAGTCCATGCAAGTCTGACTCTTTCTCCATTAGATTTTCGACTACCTGAGCTTTGTCATCAACTTGATTTACCCTTAATCGCAACTTTTCACCCAGCTTTCGATTCAAAACTCAGAAATCTTACTGCCAATACACAGCAACTTACCTACCAACTTTATGCTCCATCATTAGCTAAGTATGACAAAGTAATTGTTTTTTCAGATCTGCAAGCAGAAGTTCTCGCAAAACTAGGAGTAAAAGAGAAGCGACTCGAAGTAATCCCTAATGGCATTGATATAAAGAAATGGAATCCCCTTAAACCAAGTAATTCACAAAATCAGCTTCAACTTGAAATAAGAGAGAAGCTCGGTTCTGAGAGAATATTTATATACATGGGTAGAATAGCTTCTGAAAAAAATGTTGAAGCTTTACTTCGAGCATGGCGATTTATCCAGCCAAAAGGATGTCGACTAGTAATAGTAGGTGATGGGCCACTAAGACCAACACTCGAAAATCATTCAATCTTCAATAAAGAAGATAATGTGGTTTGGTGGGGATACGAAGCCGATCAAAATAAAAGAGTCGCTCTTCTTCAAATAGCTGAGGTTTTTTTGCTTCCAAGTCTTGTAGAGGGACTATCTATCGCCTTGCTCGAGGCCATGGCAACTGGAACAGCATGCGTCGCCACAGATGCTGGGGCAGACGGAGAAGTGCTTAAAAATGGAGCAGGAATAATACTTAACACTGAGGGGGTTACTTCTCAATTAAGGACACTTTTACCTGTTTTGCGCGATCAACCAGTACTGACCCACGAATTAGGTAGACGTGCTCGCTTGAGAGTAGAAGAAAAATATACACTTCAACAAAATATTGACTCACTTGAAAATCTTTATGCAAGCGTTCTTAGGTCATCTAACTCGAAACCTCTTCAGCCAATTGACGACTCTTCTGAGCTGCCAAAACAACTGCTTCAATTAAGGCGGATCTCAAGCCCGCAAGTTCAAGGTGCCGAAGAGCACTGATTGTAGTGCCTGCGGGAGAGGCAACCATATCTTTAAGTTCAGCAGGATGCAAGCTCTTTTCTCTTAATAGAGATGCAGTGCCTGAAAGGGTTTTGTGAGCTAATTTATTGGATAAGTGTCGTGGTAATCCTGCAGCTACAGCCCCATCAGCCATTGCTTCAACCACTAAAGCTATATATGCAGGCCCCGAAGAAGTTAAAGCCAAAAAGGAATCAAGCTTTTGTTCCTCTAACTCGTAAATTTCACTAATAGGTTCAAAAATCTTTCTAACTACTTTCTTTTGATCCATAGTTATATCATCCTCCCAGGCTAGACCAGTAAGCCCTTGACCGACGAGAGAAGGGGTGTTTGGGACTGCTCTTACACATGTGTGCCCAGGGAAAGCTTTCTTAAGACTTTTCAATGTTATTCCAGCTAAAACTGAAATTAATAATGGTTTAGAAAAGTGATCTGTCGATTGTATTGACGAGACAGATTCTCTGATTTTACTGAATTGTTGAGGTTTTACAGCCAATATTTTCAAAGGTGCCTTCCATACTTCTCTAGACAAAGAATCTTCACTGGATACGACTTTTACTTCCTTTGGAAGATCATTCAATGCGGGTGCAATACTTGAGCTACTACCAACAATTCCTAAAACATGTTGAGGTTGGTATTCACCTCTTTCCAAAAGAGGTGAAACGATAGCTTTAGCCATACTGCCAAGGCCAATTATACCAATAGAAATTTCCAATCTATTTAATCATTCAAAGAGCTGTCGCTACAGTTGTATCCCCCCAAGCAGGCTCTGGGGCAGGAGAGGTTTCCTTCGAAATCAATTCATTACCTTTATTACTCATACTTGAAGGGGAGGCTTCCTCTTGGAATGAATTAGTGACCGTTACGCAAGAAGGTGCAAAAAGGAAAATACTTTCTCCCACTCTTTCTTGATGCCCATCAATAGCAAACGTTCCACCTGCAACAAAATCAACTGCTCTTTGAGCCTGATCAGGCTCCATCATTGTGAGATTTAAAATAACTGTTTTACGCTCCCGCAAAGCTTGGATCACTCTCGGCATTTCATCAAAACTACGAGGCTCCATTAAACTAACTTCAGAATCATTTGACGAAATCCCAGGCATGCCAATGACATTCGAAGAAGTAAAACCACTCCTTCCATCAAAAGGGTTGGTCTTTGAGATGGTTGTCATCTCCCCACTTCCTCCTTTGTTACCTCTATTGAAATTCTCAAAGTCTTCACTTGTTTCGTAATCGAGCTCATCAAAATCACTATCTAAAAAGTCATCACCAGCGACGACAGCACGAAGACGGGAAATAAGCGACACCAGTTAATCCTCTCGGGATGATTTGTTAAAAAGTTGGATAAGCCAACATTCGATACATCTTCAAAAACATGAAAGATGAACCATATACTTAAATAACGTTCCTTATCTTATGGGGCAAGCTTTTTTATTAGTTTTTTCATATCTTCAACAATTTCTCTAAGTCTGACGTTTACCAAACAAAAGAGATCCTAAACGAATCCAAGTAGCTCCAACCTCAATTGCCTCTTGCCAATCGTTGCTCATCCCCATTGAGCACTCCTTTAACTCCAAATGATTTGCAAGATTTCTACATTCACAAAATAAATCTTTTCTTTGACGGGCATTAAAAGCAATTGGTGGAATTGTCATTAAACCAATCAAATTAATATTTTTCAAAGAAATAATGTTGGGCCAACTGTTCAACAGATCTTGTTTTAAAAACCCACCCTTTTTCGGATCATCCCTAAACTTTACTTGTAAAAATATATTCGGAGTTTTTTGCTCTTCTTGTGAAATTCTAGAAATTCTTTCAAGCAACGGCAAAGAATCAGCAGAATGAATGAAGTCAAATTCTTTAACAACTCCTCTAACTTTATTTTTTTGCAATGAACCGACGAAATGCCATCGGAGTTGCTTCAAATCATTCAGGTCATTTTTTTTTGGAACAGCCTCTTGTAAACGACTTTCTCCAAAATCCAACTGTCCAAAACCAGAAAGTTTACGAATGGATTCTTGAGAATGTCCCTTGCTTACAGCAAGTAAGCGAACCCCTAAAGGTAAGGAATCTTTTATTAACTTAAATTCAGAAGAGCCGATTAACATCAAATCAACCAAAGTTACATAAAAGTCTGATTAAATAATTCCTGCCAAAGGTCTATATCGGAGGATTTTTCTCTCTTACATTTAGACAAATGCATTTCTGAATAATGACGAGCATCCATATATGGAATCACCTCAAAAGCTGCTCCCCGTGGTTGCAAAGTAACTAAAAAAAATATTTTCTGTGCATACAAAGTTGCATATACATCTCTACCATTACTGGCTGGTGACACTAGATATAGCATTCCAAAAGTTGGATGATTTAGATAGCGTTCAGCGTTCAAATTTCAATTCTTTTTTAATTAAGATTTACCATACAGACAACGCAAGACAATGGCTATCAAAAGCAAAAAAATCGAACCTAAATTAATCCACAAATATCTAGGATTAACAACAATGCCAGGTCGTAATTGTTGAGATGATAGCCAAAGCCCGTCTCGTAACATTAGAGAACCAGCTCCTTGTTCTGCTCTGATCAAAATATTTGACAAAAGTCTTTCGCCCAGAGTCACAAACAAACCTAATGAACTTTTAAACCCCAATTTTCTAAATTCAATTGCTCTCACACCAATTGAACGAAAAAGGTTTTGGAGTTCTTCTTGAACTAAAGGTAAAAATCGTAAAGCCAAAAGGAGTTGAAATGACAATTTCTCCATAGGAACTCCTAATAAAGTTAAAGGTGCAAAAAACCACTTTATTGCCCATACAAGATCTTCAGGAGGTGTAGTAATTAACATCAAATTCACACTGTGAATAACAGTAAAAATAAGAGTCGAAGTTTTAATACCTAATTCTGCAGAGCGCCGATCGACGATTAATGGTCCAAGTCTGAAAATCTCCCATGATCGAGTCAAAACAATTGTTCCTGGTATTTCATTAGGTGCTCTTATGGTCAATTCACTCGATGTTTCACTCGCAGGTAAACCAATCGACAATAATCCGATAATAAAAGAGATAGCCAATAAAAAAACTAGAGACCTCCACCAAATACGTGGAGGTAGCAAACTCAGAAATGTAATTAGTAAAAGAGAACAAGCAATTGAAATCCTCCAGATAGAGTTAGCTAAAATTGGAGATAACACAAACAAAAAGATCCAAGAGAGTTTGATTCGAGGATCAATACAACGAAGCCAACTAGAATTGCCCGAGACATATTGACCAATTGGAATCTTTTTTAGCCAATCCATAAATAATTACTAATTTCAGCCCCCTTTCTGTTGGCGTGCCAAGTCTTTTTCGACATCACGTTGCTGCTTACCTCTCCAAAATAATTTTATAGGAGTCCCTTCAAACCCAAGACCCTCTCTAACTTGTCTCTCAATATATCTTCGATAAGTTTCCCCAAACAATTTAGCTTCATTCACAAAAAGAGTAAAGCTTGGAGGATTAATGGCTACTTGAGTACCGTAATAAAGACGCCCCTGTTTTCCGCCTCTCGTGGTGGGAGGACTTCTCCATTTCAAAGCCTCAGTTAGAACCTCATTAACAACTGATGTACTAACCCTTCTTCGATTCTGATCAACTGCCAAAGTAGCTAAGGCAAAAATGCCCTCAACTCTCTGCCCCGTAAGCGCAGATGTAAAAATCATCTCGGCCCAATCGAGAAAATATAGTTTTGAGCGAATCTCTTTTTCCATTGCTGACATTGTATGACTATCTTTTTCGACAGCATCCCATTTATTTACGACAATCAAACAAGCCCTTCCTTCCTGCTCAATTCTACCTGCGAGCCTTTGATCTTGTTCTGTGACGCCATCCAAAGCATCTATAACCAATACACAAACATCACTTCTTTCTATCGCCTTAAAACTCCGATTAATCCCAAAGAACTCTGGACCATAATTAACACTTCTACGTCTACGTATTCCCGCTGTATCAACTAATTTCCATTGCTTACCCTGATGAGTGATTCGAGTATCAATCGTATCTCGAGTCGTGCCTCTAATCGAACTAACAATCGCTCTTGTCTCTCCACAAATAGAATTAAGAAGGCTTGACTTGCCTACATTTGGTCGACCAATAATTGCCAATTGAATAGGAGAATCACTTACTTCATCTAAATCTTTAGAAGGGAACAACGTAACCACATGATCAAGTAGATCACCAGTTCCCACACCATGTATGGCAGAAACTGGATAGGGCTCACCTAGCCCAAGCTTCCAAAATTCAGCGGCCATTGCTAACCCTTGTTCGGGAGATTCACATTTGTTAACCACAACGAGTGTTTTACAAGAATGAGATCTCAAAAATTCAGCAATCGATTCATCAGCTGTAGTAACCCCCTCCTGCCCATCAACAATTACTAATGCAACGACGGCTTCTTCAAGCGCAAGATTGGCTTGCTCTCTTATCTCAGGGAGGAACTCAGTATCGTCATCAAAGACCAAACCACCTGTATCTACAACTTTAAAATCTCTATCTCTCCAAAATCCATCTTGATAAGTTCGATCTCTAGTTACACCTGGCTCATCATGAACAATGGCTTCTCTGCTCTGACATAAGCGATTCACCAATGTAGATTTCCCAACATTTGGGCGTCCAATTATTGCGACTATTGGTAGCGGCAAAATTCTCTACCTTTCATAAGATTATTTAACCTTTATAGGTCAAAATCAAGATTAATTCTTCATACTGCAAGTATAAGCAAAGAGTTCGATTCCAAAATGAAATTTAGAAATCAAACTTCCCTAAAAAGATTAACAAAAAAAAAGGATTCATTAACTACCAAACCATCTTTAATAACAATCTTTCTGGTTTTGATAGTTTCTCTGCAAGTCCCAATTTCCTTACAAGCCTCATTAAGTATTTTGTGTTTATTTTCTGAAAACAGCGAAACAAATCACACTTTGTTTTTTTGTAATGACTGAGAAAAATCCAATACTACTTTAAAAATGAAAGTTTTATCTCCAATTTTCTTATCAGGGAATGGGACTTCTAGATTATTAAACTGTCCAGTTCTTCAATCCCCACTTGCAGGTGTAAGCGATCAAATTTTTAGAAATTTTGTTCGTAGATGGTCTCCAAAAGCTTTACTTTTCACAGAAATGGTGAATGCTAAAAGTCTTGAACTAGGTCATGGGGAAGAGAAAGTAATTGAGCTTTCAGAGGAGAGTGGACCTGTTGGTGTTCAACTATTTGACCATCGGCCAGATTCAATGATAGATGCTGCCATCAAAGCCGAATCATCTGGTGCATTTCTTATAGATATAAATATGGGTTGCCCAGTAAAAAAAATTGCCAGAAAAGGAGGAGGAAGTGCTCTATTGAAAGAACCAGAACTTGCTCAATTAATCGTCAAGGAGGTTTCAAAGGCCATATCAATTCCATTAACCGTAAAAATAAGATTAGGTTGGGATGAAACCACTAGTGATCCAGTAACTTTTGCTTTAGGGCTGCAGGACTCTGGGGCACAACTAATAACTGTTCATGGGCGCACGAGAAAGCAAGGCTTCTCTGGGAATGCAAATTGGGAAGCTATTTCGAAAATCAAAAAATCATTAGATATACCTGTCATAGCTAATGGTGATATTAAAAGCTCTCGAGATGCCATTGAATGCTTGAAAATTACCAATGCCGACGGAGTAATGATAGGGAGGGCAAGCATGGGAGCTCCGTGGCTGGTTGGGCAAATTGATGCAGAAATTAAAAATCAAAAAGCTTTTAGACCACCCGATGCAAAGATGAAAGTCAGCTTATGTTTAGAACATCTCAAATTACTTGTTTTAAAGAAAGGCAATCATGGACTTTTGATTGCTAGGAAACATATGAATTGGACTTGTAGAGGTTTTCAAGGCGCCGCTGCTCTTCGGCAAAAATTAGTTAGAGCAAGCACTCCAAATGAAGCAATAAAACTCCTCGAAGACGAACTTCTTAAATTCAACTAAAAAGTTTTAGGGCATTGTCAAAGGCCAACTTTGTCGAATCAATAGCAAAGAAAAATATGGCCTAGTACCTGAGTCCATTTCAGATGCCCTAACAATTTGTTGATCTGAAAATCCTATTTTTTCAGCAAAAATAGAGCTTTCTATTAGATCGAGTTCTTCAAGCAAAGGTTTGACCCATTCCCATTTTTTTCCAAGTTTGAGCAATACAACTATCCTTTTCATCAAAGCTGCATCGGTCAAAATAATCTTTAACTCGTTTTTCGAATCTGGAACAGGTACAACGAGCAATTGTTCCTCCTGATAAGTAAGTGGCAGTTTGATTTTCGCGGCAGCTGCAGAAAAAGATGTAACTCCTGGAATTAATTTAATGAGACAATCTGGATGATATTTTTCAAACACCTTTAAAAGATAAGAGCCTGTCGAGAAAAGCGAGATATCTCCTTGAGCAAGGAAAACAACTCTTTCGCCTTGCTCCACCATCCTCATTAATTCATTCCCAGCAAATCTCCATGCACTTTTTAAAGAGCTCTGGTCGTCAACCATTGGAAAATGTAAAGGAATTGTTTTTTTATCTTTGGTTATCCATTTGGAAGCAATTTTTTGAGCAAGACTTTTTCCTCCTCTCGTAGAGACAGGATAAGAAACAACTGTTGACTCTCGAATTGCATCAACTGCCGCAAGAGTTAACAAAGAGGGATCTCCTGGGCCTACGCCCGCAATAGTCAAAAAATTCATTTGATTGGGGATATTCTGTCTCCTAAAAAGGAATAGTTAACTATGCATTCTTGGCTTATCATGCATATTCACTAAAGCATCAGATTCAACCCTAGCTAATTCCTGCAACCTAGAAGTAAGATCATTCCTTTCAAAACGTTCATCCGCCAACTTCCAATAAATTCCAAAATGCCTAGCTTCGCTTTTTAGTAAGTCGGCGTATAAATTGCTAAGTTCAATATCAGGAGAATGTATAGACAACAATTGCATTCTTTCATGACTCCTTGCCTCAATAAGACCGGCAACTAGAAAGCTATCCAACATTCGTAACGGTTCATCTTTGCGAATGTTTTTTGCCAAAATTGCACCATATGGAGGTGATGCTAATTTTTTAAGTTTTTCCCCTCGCGCATTCAAAATAGATAAAACTCTCTCAAAATGTTCAAGCTCCTCTCTTGCTAATGGGCTTAGCACCTCTGACAGCCCAGGTTCACTTACATAGCGAAACATAAGTTGTAGTGCGACGCCAGCGGCCTTTCGCTCACAATGTGCATGATCTAAAAGTATTTCCATTGGATTAGAAATTGCAAGATTTATCCAATCTTCATTAGTTTTATTTATTAGCCAGGAAATCTTTGATTGCCCAACAACTTGAGATTTCGAATTATCCATAAATCATTTAAACTATCTTTAAATGAGAAACTATTCCTTGCAAGGCCAGTTGATAACTATTTGCTCCAAAGCCGCAAACCAAACCCAATGCTTTGTCTGAAAGAAATGATTTATGGCGAAATTCTTCCCTAGAATAAATGTTACTTAAATGAACTTCCACATAAGGGATAGCAACTCCCAATAAAGCATCTCTAAGAGCTATGGATGTATGTGTATAAGCACCTGCATTAATTAATATTCCGTCAATAGAACCAGCACTATTTTGAATGCAATCAATCATCTCGCCTTCTGAATTACTCTGAAAAAATTCAAGCTTGGCGTCAAGCTCACTCGCTAAAGTCAATAGCTCTTCTTGAATATCCTCTAACGTTTGTGAGCCATATATAGTTGGCTCCCGTTTTCCAACAAGATTCAAATTCGGTCCATTAATGAATAAAAGATCCATATTCATCACAAATCAAACATCTTTAATGATCGTATCGATTCCAACCTCAAAGGACCAACAAATTCGAGAAAAGTGGCACCGTTTACTGTTAATCTCATTAAGTGGATCGGGTCGGTGCCCGAGTGGTTAATGGGGGCGGACTGTAAATCCGCTGGCTACGCCTACGTTGGTTCAAATCCAACCCGGCCCATCTTTCCACAAGCCCTTGTAGCTCAGCGGTAGAGCACTCCCTTGGTAAGGGAGAGGTCTCGGGTTCAAGTCCCGACGAGGGCATCGTCGGAAGCTTAACCAGGGCAAGTGATCTGAGGCACTAGGATCACAAATCTTTGAAAGTGGACGTCCAATTTCGCGTCCACTTTTGTTGTTTTTAGACCATTTTTACTTGATGCATCTGACCTGATGCAACCTTAAAAAATGGCAACCATTCGTAGAAGCAGAAGTGGCTGGCAAGCACTAATTCGGAAGAAGAATATCAAGGCCAAACGTCCAAAACTTTTAGCTCTATGGCAGCTAAAAACTGTGGGCAAATGCTGTTGAAAGTTCTCTTAAAACGCCAGCAAAACTTGATCTAAAACCACCACAAATCTTCCGAGAAGCAATTGATCTATATATCCAAGGACCACTTCAAGATCACCGCAGCGGTTTTAACGAACAATACCCTTTAAAAGTTTTGGCCAACAGCTGGATGGGAGGAATTCTTCTAGAGGAACTTTCCATCAGACATTTTGCTCTCTGACGAGACGATAGCTAATCTCGTTTCACTTTAAATCGGATGAAAATCATTAAAAAATGGACTGACTACATCTTTTAAATCTATTTTTTTCTTAGTCGTTTTCTGAAATCGTTTCAAGGAGTCTTGTAAAAACACTTTCTCGACTCTTCAATCCCCATTCAATTTTGAGTTCATCAACAAAGTCAATCAAGTTATTAGGCAGGTTAATCGTGACTTTCGAATAGTCCTTTTTTGAAGCCTTTTGTTTTACGGCCAAAATGATTTAATTCAATCTATTTGTATAAAATGTAACGTATCTTCCAATGGATCACACCCCCCCTTAAAAGTGGACTAAACACAGATCACAGCACTCCCTAAAATAAATTTGGCAATCAGTTGAAGCAGTTATATATTCAATAAGCGTCAAGCAAAGATGCTTCGCCGCGTGGAAAGAAATCGGGTCGGTGCCCGAGTGGTTAATGGGGGCGGACTGTAAATCCGCTGGCTACGCCTACGTTGGTTCAAATCCAACCCGGCCCATCTTTCCACAAGCCCTTGTAGCTCAGCGGTAGAGCACTCCCTTGGTAAGGGAGAGGTCTCGGGTTCAAGTCCCGACGAGGGCATCGTCGGAAGCTTAACCAGGGCAAGTGATCTGAGGCACTAGGATCACAAATCTTTGAAAGTGGACGTCCAATTTCGCGTCCACTTTTGTTGTTTTTAGACCATTTTTACTTGATGCATCTGACCTGATGCAACCTTAAAAAATGGCAACCATTCGTAGAAGCAGAAGGTGATTTTTTCATAGCAATCAGAATTGAGTATTTCACTTGATCGCATAAAACGGTATCAACCACTACACTTTTAGTACGTTCGATTTCCTCAGGGAAATGCATGTTCAGGTAACAGGGAACGGGGTTACCTCTACCGAGAAACGTGATGAATCACCTTCCTTTAATCAGAAAAAGCCTTTGCAAGAGAACCTCACTCCACAACGCTGAATTGTTTCTATCTTCCAGACCAAGTCATTCAAACTCAACTGAATTAAATATTCGGTTGCTCAAGCAAAAGGCAAAAAGAAAAGCAATACATCAATCCGAATTGAATCTTGCCTCTAAATGCAGCGCTAGCTCCTCCAGACTGAATAGCCACTTAGCCAGAAAAAAAGAGCAAGAAAAAAGATTGCACTCGGCACAAATCATCTCGATGACTAAATAAACTTTTCTTATAAGAAGCATCAAATCTCATAATCAAAAGCCGTAAGCAAAAACTCACAGTACAGCTAGTTCTTCTTTATATTTACTTCAGATTTCATTTTTGCCATGACTCCTGAAGCAGAAAAGTTTAACGGTTGGGCAGCAATGCTTGGTTTCGTTGCCGCATTTGGTGCGTACGCAACAACAGGACAAATTATTCCTGGAATTTTCTAAATGGAGCTCAATCCATTCAAGCCTTATCAACAATTTTTTCAAAATCTATTGAAAAGATCTAGTAAAAGTTCTTAACGGTCTGGTTAAGAACTTTTTTTTGACATTTTTTGAGAGAACCAGTTTTTTTGGTAACGCCTACTTCAATATAGTCATCAAAATAATGGGGTATGGTGATAATCTTTTCCACGAGATCTCTGTGATTTTATTTCAAATATTTTTATGATAAATCTATAAACAAGCAATGAAAATGCCCTCTTCAATAACGACAGTAAAGTGGCTTTTTATTATTAGATTTGAGAATTAGAACTAAACAATTCCTGGAATAATCCAGTCTGGTATGGCTTAGTTGATGACTGCCGAAAAAAACCAATCACGTAATAAAATTCCAAAGAATTGAGCACAGTCGAACAACACAAAGCATTTCGCTGATTATCCAAGTGATTCAGGAATAGATAAGTTTGTACGTTTTACGATTACTTCCTAGATTTTCGTTTCTATTGGTTTTCTTGCTTATATGACTACTTTCTGGGCACAAATGCAGCCGAGTAGAAATGACTAATAGCATTTGGGCTTGTTTTTTCGGTCTACAAGCTTGAAAAATTGTTCCAAATAATAGAAAGAATAAAAAATTAAATAAAGATAATTCATACATCAAAGGTGAAATAAATCATCTCGAAAGGCTTTAGAGAAAAAATTTTGACTTTATTATTAAATTATTAGTTGGGTTAACATATCAAATAAGAAAAATTTATTCATATCAACAGAATTACTAATTCACTTAAGGTAGTTGGGGTGAGTTTACCCATCCTGAATATTGCATTCACAAGCTAAATTAGTTTGTAAATAAATCATTTTTCATGCGTTCTGAACCTGACGATCTTAATATGCTTGTCAGCCAGTACAGGAATATGGATATTGAAGAATTAAAAGCAAATATCGACCTCTGGGAAGAAAAGACTGATTGCTCTCATCAACTCCAGAGACTTAACATAGCGAAAAACGAACTGGTACTCAAATACAAAGAGAGGCAAGAACAAATAGAACTCCTAACTAGATCACTTACCTCTTCATCACGAATAGGAAGATGGATATCTAGTGCCAAAGCAGTTCTCAAACAGTTTGTAGAATTCAAGAATTAAAAAAGATGTAGTTAGAAATAATCACAAAAAAACCGCCATATTTAACATGACGGTTTTTTTAAGATCAATCGCAAGTGTTTCCTTGTTTCCACTGCGGAGGATCTCAACTCCTCACTTTATAAAACTATCGGAATAGAACTCAGAATAACACCTTAGCAGGAGAGTTTAGGAATTGGCACATAGATAAAGTCACTAAAAAAGCACCCTGCTCACTGAGTGGATGCTCTTTTGGCACAGAACTATGTGTGAGGAGTTGTTCTGTTATTCCTTTCTAATCCATCTTGTACCAAATTGCTGGGAACAGAAATATTCTCTTAAAGATTGGTAAAGCATCGATAATACAATTAAAAAAAAGGTCCAAATTCCTTACAAACTTCCCAAAAAGTCATTATGGATTCAAATTAACACCCTTAAAAAGATATCAAAAACTATTCTTTCACTAACAATTCAGCACCTACGAGGTCATCATCACAAGATTCAGAATAGTAATCAATATTTGGCACTTGAATCTCTAATCTTTAAAACTAGGCATCCATTTTCTTATCTAATTTTTTTAGACAATTTTTCAATCCTCATACCCAACACTATTCACTGGATTAGTGAGATAGAGAATCATTTGAAAACTGAGGTTAGGAGGCAATGAAAGTTTTTCAAGCAGCAAGAGACTCATTCCCTGTGTAACGTTAAAATTCTCTTTCTTTTTAATCATATGCTTTCTCCTAAAATACATAAAGATTTCTATTACTTGCGTTCAATCAGATCAAACTTGCTTCCATTGAATGAAGGTTCAATTGAATTTAGAAGTCCTGAACGCAAATTAAAAAAGTAAACTCCCTCCCACTTCTCTGGGCAAATACTTGCTTTAAAAATCAGTCTCCTTTGTCATAAATATTGCCTGAATAAGATTGAGTTCCTATCTGAGGAGGTGGATTATTTTTAAAGTCATCAAGTAAAGCATCTGCTTGACTGGTGAACAGCTTTGCGAACCATTGCTTAGTTGCAATAATTGCAGTCCAAATTTTGTCTCTTTTCCTAGTCATACATTATTCCTTGTAAACATATTCAAATTCTAAGCGAGATCTTATTCAAACCGCTTCAACACTTCAACTATTCATTTAGAAAGTCTTTCGCTACTTTCAATCTTCTTGTTAAGCCAAGTCCGACTAAAAAAAAGAACCTCAAACCAACCGATAAAGACTTGAACAAAAAAATTACTCAGTTAAAAGCCGCAAGAATGCTCAAGGGAATTTATGCTGTTGATTTCCTTAGGAACACTTCCTCATCTAGTGCCTTAGTACTTTCAATTAAAAATATTGATTCAAAATAAAAATTTTTTTTGATCTGCAAGAATAGATTTTTAAAGAACACAAAACTAAAAATTCCTTAGCAAGGAAAGACAGTGAGCTCTATGTAACAAGCTGAACTCCATGAAGAGAAAATTTTGCTTATAATAAATTTGTAGTGAAAACTACAAAAAACGTTCAACTCATCAAAAGATGAGCCGCAGTTTGACTCAAGCCAAGGAACGGGGACTTGAGCATATTTCGGAGAAAAAAAAAAAATGTCTTTAACCTATAGAGGTCTAAAGTACCACCAGCAAAAATCAGTTGCAGAAAAGCTACATGTAAAACTTACTTATCGTGGCAAGTCTTACCAAAGCTAGTAACAATTATTCTACATACTAAAGTCCTTAAATTTAAGGGCTTTTTTTTTGCAAAGAAATAAGTTTACTTAATAATATTGGATCTTTTGTTTACATATATGTTTATCATTGCCAAGGTAAATATAATTAAAAAAGATACTATGAACAGTAAAAGATAGTTTCCTGAAATCATACCTATTTCACCATTCAATATTTTTTGTAAGAATTTTTGCAATCCAATATCCTTAATTCTTCTTGCGGCAAAACCACTAGCAACAAAAGGTGAATCTGAAATTATTATACTAAAAATAAGAGCAGGCATAAACCGCTTCCATGTTATTTTTGTTAGTCCTATTGCATAACAAACAAAATCAAAAAAACCAGACATTAATAGAGCTGTCATAAGGAAATAATTATTTTCCAGATAATCTTTACTAATACTTTCAACTCTTCGCATTTGCCCAGAGCCAAGCAATCTACTAATAAAATTCCTTCCTAATTTTCTAGCCAATAAAAACGAAACCGAACAAGAGATAAAGTCTGCGAAAAATATAATAATTAAACCCTGAACAAATCCAAACTGAAAGCCTGCAGCGACAGAAAATATTGTCCCAGGCAAAACTGGTATTACAATACTAATGGATCTTAATATAAATAATAAGAATATTAATGTTAAGCTAAAAAAGCTATTTAACTTTATATCACTAACAACATTATAAAAAAAATCACTAATGATATTAATATCAAATAGGGAGAGAGAAATGATTAAGGTGACAACAAAACAAATTACTATTGCATATCTATAGTATTTACTACTTCTTAACTTACTATCCATAAATATATTCTCAAATACAATCTAAAATATCTTAAAATTATAGTATGAAATTATTTGAAAATGGTATAAAAATCACTAATTCTGCTCAAACTTAAGGCCACACAGTGTATTAGCCTCTGTTAAAGGCATTTCTCCAGAGTTCCATTTCTCATATACACATGTATAAAAAGGTTCATTTATGCTGCTTAAATCATTTTTTTGATCTATTAACTCTCGGAGATATTTAGCTTTCGCTCGTAGGTAATCTTTCTTGTATGACCAGTACATCACTTCGGCAACACCAATAAAAGCCAAAGAGAAAACAACAATAACAAACAAATGATTAATCAATCTTTCACTACTAAGGACTAACATTTTATGATCAACATCCTACAAAAGTAACTCGTAAATAATACTCAAAACCCTTTTCCTTCTTTCTTACTAAAAAATAGTGATTCTTGTCTTTGATAGTTTTCAACAATAATCTTGTTAATCATCAGAAAAACGCCACTGCTCCTGAAATGCAGCTTTCACAAACCGAGTCAAAATACTTAGAGGACTATCTTCATATGACCTTAACCTCAATTAATGATTTATTTTGTTAGAAGGAATAAAATTGTACAGATCAATGTCATTAAAAAATTCCTTACTTAATCAATTACAAGATCTAGTTTTGTCTGGTAAAACAAGATCTGAAAAATGGAGAAGGGAACAGCTTCACGCATTATCAAATTTATTAGAAAATCATCAGGAAGAAATATTAAATGCCTTACATCAAGATTTAGGAAAGCCTCCTACTGAAGCATTTTTTGAAATTATTGCTGTCAAACAAGAAATAAAATTGGTGCAGAAAAATTTATCCAGTTGGATGATGGCAAAAAAAATAAATGTTCCTGTCTCTCTTCGACCAGCTCAAGCATTTGTTCAGCCAGATCCCTTGGGCTGCATTCTGATAATTGGTCCATGGAATTATCCTTTTTCTCTTACTCTACAACCACTAGTAGGAGCTTTAGCCGCTGGGAACACAGCAGTTTTAAAGCCCTCAGAACATGCACCAAATGTATCAAATCTAATAAAAAAACTCATAGAAAAGTATTTCCCAGAAGAGATCGCTCAAGTTGTCGAAGGAGATGGAAATACTGCTGCTGATTTAATGACTCAGAAATTTGATCATGTCTTTTTTACAGGTGGAGAGAATGTAGGCAAAAAAGTAATGGAGGCCGCATCAAAAAACCTTACCCCGGTAACTTTAGAACTTGGAGGCAAAAGCCCAGCTATTGTTGTAGATGGTGCAAATCTTGAAGTAACTGCAAAGAGAATTATATGGGGGAAAAGTCTAAATGCTGGTCAAACATGTATCGCACCAGATCATTTACTAGTTGAGCATAGAATTCTTGATTCTTTAATTTCTAATTTAAAAAATTCGATTAATGCTTTTTACGGAAATACGCCACTAGATTCACAGCATCTAGGGAAAATTATTAATCAAAATCAATTTAATAGACTTAATAATTTACTAAAAGAGGCTAAAAATAATGGCCAGATAATCTATGGGGGAGATAGCAATGAAAAAGAAAGACGGATTAGTCCAACTCTTATAAAAGTTGAGAATAGAAATGATCCACTAATGAAGGAAGAGCTTTTTGGCCCATTGCTACCTATTTTGCCTATTAAGAATCTCGACGAGGCAATTTCCGAGTTCAAGTTTTTACCTAAACCCCTTGCCCTATATCTTTTTGGAGGGGGAAATAATGAGCAAGGGGAAATACTTGCAATGACCTCTTCTGGAGGTGTCTGCTTTAATGATGTCGTTTTACAAGCAGGTATACCAGAACTACCATTTGGAGGCGTCGGATCAAGTGGCATGGGGAAATACCATGGCAAAGCAGGATTTGATAATTTTACCCATTACAAATCAGTCCTAAAAAGACCTTTTTGGCTAGATCTAAATTTCAGATACCCTCCTTATAACTTAGATTTATCTTTACTTAAAAAATTAATAGGTTAACATAAGCACAATATTCATGAGATAAATTATTAAGACAAAAGATGATAAAAAAGATAAAAATAAATATCAACCTATTTTATCTTAATAGTATTATTTTTTTCTTATCTATATTTACTTTACACGTCAATGCAGAAACAAAGATCATAGCAAAGAGTGGTGATACGCTTTTAAAGATATCCAAGCAATATGGAGTTTCTTTAAAAGAATTAATGTATAAAAATAATTTTAATGATGCAACGAAAATAATAGAAGGGAAAGTCATATTAATACCTCTAGAAAATAATGATAAAGATATTAAGGTTGGTAATCTTACTCATAAAGTTGTTGTGGGAGATACTCTCTATAAAATCGCAAGAACTTACAACGTAAATTTAAAAGACATTATTGCAATTAATAATCTAGGTAATAATTCTTTTCTTGAGCTTGAACAAATCATTGTGCTTCCAAAGGGTGCAATCTATAAAAAAGCAATTAGTAAAAAAGACATTAAATTAGCAAGTAAAAAAGTTTTTTATCATCAAACTTCTAAAACAGAAGATCTTTTAACGATTGCAGAGATACACAAAATTTCAATAGAGGAAATTAGTGTTTTGAACAATTTAAATAATATTGTAAAAATCAATCCTAATGTAAGATTAAAATTAAGAGAAACTAAATCTTCAAAATGGTTGAAATATGGCTCATTAATGATCAACTGGGCAGACTGGACATATCTTGATGGAAATTATATTGCTCAATCAAAAACAAAAAAAAATAAATCTTTCCACTTAGCTCTTAACTGCAAAAATAGAGTGCTAAATAACACATTAAATAATTCTTACTGGACAAGCTGGTATTTTCCTGAAACCGATTTTGAATTTAAAATAGTCAATGATTTCTGTGATCAGGATTTGAAAATTTAAAATTATTTAGTCATCTCAAGAGATGGAGGTTCCAATCTTTCAGCATCTTCCTCAACAAGTTGCAATCTCAACCTTTTTCCACCGGAAAGTTCTCCAAGAGAAACTCTTATAGTTGAACCAGTGAGGGTTTGAAGGGTGTCTAAAAGCTCCCTTAGATAAGGCGTGCTACTGCCGGACTCCACCCATAGTCTCTCTTGCAAACTCTCTAATCTTTTCCAAGCAGAATGAAACTTTAGAATGGAACTCTCTATAGTTTTAGCCTGTCCAAAAGCATCTGAAAGCAATCCTAAAGAATCCAACCTAAGAGCTTCTTGAGTGGCTTTATCTAAATTTAAATCCTTATTCTGAAAAGCTCTTAATGCTAGAGAAGCATCTAAAGACTTTCCGATCCATTTAGCAGTATTCGTCATATCTTTTACTGAATCAATTTCAGGATTTTCTCTTAATGTTTCGCATATCTCTTCTTGCTGGATAGGCGATAACTTAGATAATTCTCTTACCAATGGAGCAACAAACTTGGCTGGTAATAAATTTGATTGTGTTTTTTCTCTGATTTCAACAGGCAAAAGAGAGCTGGTTGCAGCCACAAATTCGTCAGTCAAGCTCTTTACTTGTCTTCTAGTTATGTCCTTCCCTTCATTCGCAGCTTCAGAAATCATATGTTGAATTTCAGGCTCAGCTTGCGCCGTTTCAATAAAAGCTCTCTTTGAAAAATTGTTTACACTTGATTCTTCAAGAATCCCATCAGCCAAAAGATTATCCGAGGAATCAGCTAATTGAATAAGGGAATATGCTTTGCTTTTACTAATTTCCATCTCCCTTAACCACTGCAAAAAACCTGTACCTCTTCCATCCCCTCCTCTCTTTTCTCTATCTCTAACAACACGTAAAATCCTTCCTCGCCAAATTTCGGTTTGCAAATCAAACTTTTCGCATATTGACCATGCATTCTCTAATCTCTCAATGAAATCAATATTACTTAAATCATCTTGCTCAGGATCAGGTAAATCAAAAGTAAGAGAAGTGGGGTCTAAAGATGGCTGTGATATCACAAAAAAAAAATCGTTAAAAGTTCAATATTTCAAAGTTAATTGAAAATTCGTCCGAAAATCAATCTGAATTATATTTATCTGCAGTAAAAAATTTTCAAAAGGGATCAACTCTTTCAAAATACCAGCGACAGTCTGTGACACATATACAAATTTCTCCTGTTCTGATAGATAATAGTAATATTAAAATTATTTAGGGAAGTCAGATGAGCTTTGCACGAAAAGACAAGGTTCGCATCTTGCGTCAAGAATCATACTGGTTTAATCAAATTGGAGAAATTGTCTCTATAGATAAATCTCCAGCGATGAGGTACCCAGTAACAGTCAAATTCGAAAAATGTGATTTCAAAGCTTTTAGCGGAGTTGATGGTGGTGCCAATACCAGCCAATTTTCAGCGAAGGAATTGGAAGCTGCTGCAAGTTAGCAGTATTATTACTTTTGCCAGAATTACCCGAAGTTGAGACAGTTAGAAAGGGACTTGAAAAGCTTCTAAATAATTTTTATATCGAAAAGATAGAAGTATTAAAAGATCGCTCAATTGCAAGTATTGGTGGGTCGAGAAGTTTTATTTTTAATATTAAAAATAATTATTTTGGTGGTTGGGAAAGAAGAGGGAAATATTTAATAGGATCTCTAATTTCAAATAACAAGATTAGAAATGGTTATTTAGTTGTTCATCTGAGAATGACAGGGCAATTCAAATTAGTTGAAAAAAAAATAGAACCATGCTCCCATACAAGAGTGAGGTTTTTAGAAAAGAGCGGTAGAGAACTTCGTTTTGTAGATATTAGAAATTTCGGACAAATGTGGCACGTACCATCGACGCAATCAGTAGAAGAGGTTGTATCTGGAATTAAAAGATTAGGCCCAGAGCCATTTAGTGCTGATTTTAATAGTTGTTATTTAGAAGAATATTTGAAGAAAAAAACTCGTTCAATCAAATCTGCATTATTAGATCAAGCGACTGTTGCTGGTGTTGGGAATATATATGCAGATGAAACATTATTTGATGCAGGTATTAATCCAAAAACTGAAAGTAGAAATTTAAACAGCTATGAATTAAAAAAGCTTTGCAATAGTCTTGTCAAAATATTAAATATAAGTATCGGAGAAGGAGGAACTACTTTTAGTGATTTTAGAGATTTGGAGGGAATTAATGGAAATTATGGTGGACAAGCTTGGGTGTATAGAAGAGGCGGTAAAAGTTGTAAAAGATGTGGAGAGAAGATATTGCGAGAAAAAATTTGTGGTAGGAGCACACACTGGTGTCCCAATTGCCAAAGATAATCAAGCATCAAAAAAGGGGTCCCTAAGGACCCCTTTTAAAAATTTTACCTGGCATTGAGCTATTTTCTCAGGGGGCTACCCCCCAAATATCGTCGCCGCTGATGCGTTTCACAACCGAGTTCGAGATGGATCGGAGTGGTTCCACATCGCCATGAACACCAGGATAGTTTTGTATATGGAACCCTGAAAACTGCATAGATATTATAAAAATAATTTGAAAGAATAAAGCAATAATTTGAATAAAAGCAAAAGAAGGTCAAGCCCTCGATCTATTAGTACTCCTCCGCTGCATCTGTTACCAGACTTCCACGTAGAGCCTATCAACGGGTGTTCTTCCCGTGATCTTACTGGTTTAAACCATGGGAATACTCATCTTGAGGTGGGCTTCCCACTTAGATGCTTTCAGCGGTTATCCACTCCGCACATGGCTACCCAGCGTTTACCGTTGGCACGATAACTGGTACACCAGAGGTGCGTTCCTCCCGGTCCTCTCGTACTAGGGAGAAATCCTCTCAATATTCCTGCGCATACACCGGATATGGACCGAACTGTCTCACGACGTTCTGAACCCAGCTCGCGTACCGCTTTAATGGGCGAACAGCCCAACCCTTGGGACCGACTTCAGCCCCAGGTTGCGATGAGCCGACATCGAGGTGCCAAACCTCCCCGTCGATGTGAACTCTTGGGGGAGATCAGCCTGTTATCCCTAGAGTAACTTTTATCCGTTGAGCGACGGCCCTTCCACTCAGAACCGTCGGATCACTAAAACCGACTTTCGTCCCTGTTCGACTTGTAGGTCTCACAGTCAAGCTTCCTTCTGCTTTTGCACTCGACGACTGATTTCCAACCAGCCTGAGGAAACCTTTGTGCGCCTCCGTTACCTTTTAGGAGGCGACCGCCCCAGTCAAACTGCCCAGCAGATACTGTCCGTTTCCCGGATAACGGGTAAACGTTAGATCTCTAGCTCTGAAAGAGTGGTATCTCACCGTTGACTCAGTAGTACCCAAAAGCACTACATCAATGTCTCCCACCTATCCTGCGCATTCAGAGCCCGAGAACAATACCAACCTGCAGTAAAGCTTCATAGGGTCTTTCTGTCCGGGTGTATGTAGTCCGCATCTTCACAGACAATTCTATTTCGCCGAGCCTCTCTCCGAGACAGCGCCCAGATCGTTACACCTTTCGTGCGGGTCGGAACTTACCCGACAAGGAATTTCGCTACCTTAGGACCGTTATAGTTACGGCCGCCGTTCACCGGGGCTTCAGTCACTAGCTTCGCTTACGCTAACCAGCTTCCTTAACCTTCCGGCACTGGGCAGGTGTCAGCCCCCATACATCGTCTTGCGACTTAGCGGAGACCTGTGTTTTTGGTAAACAGTCGCCTGGGCCTCTTCACTGCGACCAGCTTGCGCTGGCATCCCTTCTCCCGAAGTTACGGGACCATTTTGCCGAGTTCCTTAGAGAGAGTTATCTCGCGCCCCTCGGTATTCTCTACCACCCCACCTGTGTCGGTTTCGGGTACTGGCAGTTATGCCTTAACGGGTATAGGGATTTTCTTGGAAGCATGACATCACCAACTTCGCTGCCGTAGCAGCTCGTACTCACGCCTTAGCTCAGAACGTTTTCTCCGTTCCTCAAAGCCTCGAACGCTTGAACCAGTAACCAACATCTGGATTGGCTAGCCTTCTCCGTCCCCCTTCCCAAAACATAACTGGTACAGGAATGTTGACCTGTTATCCATCGACTACGCCTTTCGGCCTGACCTTAGGACCAGACTAACCCTCCGCGGACGAGCCTGCCGGAGGAACCCTTAGGGTTTCGGGGCATGGGATTCTCACCCATGTTTTCGCTACTCAAGCCGACATTCTCACTTCTATGCAGTCCACGCCCGCTTACGCTAACGCTTCACCCCACATAGAACGCTCCCCTACCATTTATAAATAAATCCGCAGCTTCGGTACAACACTTAGCCCCGTTCATTTTCGGCGCAGGATCGCTCGACCAGTGGGCTATTACGCACTCCTTTGAGGATGGCTGCTTCTAAGCAAACCTCCTGGTTGTCTGGGCAATCCCACCTCCTTTATCACTTAGTGTTGATTTTGGGACCTTAGCTGGCGGTCTGGGCTGTTTCCCTTTCGACTATGGAGCTTATCCCCCACAGTCTGACTGCCTAGTTACACACAGGGTATTCAGAGTTCATCACGATTTGGTACCGCTCTCGCAGCCCGCACCGAAATGGTCGCTTTACCCCCCTGCTGGAGCACTAGACGCTACGCCTCAACGTATTTCGGGGAGAACCAGCTAGCTCCTGGTTCGATTGGCATTTCACCCCTAACCACAGCTCATCCGGTGACTTTTCAACGTCAGTCGGTTGGGACCTCCACTTGGTATCACCCAAGCTTCATCCTGGCCATGGTTAGATCACCAGGGTTCGGGTCTATAAACACTGACAAAACGCCCTATTCAGACTCGCTTTCGCTATGGCTCCACCATTCTCGGTTTAACCCGCCAGTGCCTATAAGTCGCCGGCTCATTCTTCAACAGGCACACGGTCACCCGATAAGTCGGGCTCCCATTGCTTGTAGGCTCATGGTTTCATGTTCTATTTCACTCCCCTCCCGGGGTTCTTTTCACCTTTCCCTCACGGTACTGTTTCACTATCGGTCACACAGGAGTACTTAGCCTTACGAGGTGGTCCTCGTAGATTCACACGGAATTCCACGTGCTCCGTGCTACTCGGGATACAGATAGGCTAACTCTCCTTTCGATTACGGGGCTTTCACCCTCTGTGGCGCGCCATTCAAGCGCTTCTTCTAGGTTTGTTAGTCCACGTTTCTGTCCCACAACCCCGATAGTCGAAACTATCGGTTTGGGCTATTCCCCGTTCGCTCGCCGCTACTTAGGGAGTCGTTATTTACTTTCCTTTCCTCCAGCTACTAAGATGTTTCAGTTCGCTGGGTTGGCTCGTGCCAGCCTATATATTCAGCTGGCCGTTCTAAGGGTTGCCCCATTCGGAAATTCCCGGATCAAAGCGTGTATCCAGCTCCCCGAGACATATCGCAGGTAACCACGTCCTTCATCGCCTCTGTGTGCCAAGGTATCCGCCATGAGCCCTTTGTAGCTTGACCTTAAATACAATCACAAAATCAATTGTGCTCGGCTTTTACTCAAGAATTAAACATGAATTCTTATATTTGACCAGTTAGTTTTTAAGCTAAAAAATCAAACAAGAATTATGCATCCATGAGATGCTTTATTCTTTCTAATCTATGCAGTTTTCAAGGTTCTACTGAATTCTCATGGATAAATCCATGCGAGCCCAGCATATTATCAACTCCAAAAAGATGATAAGAAGCTAGGGTCTTTTCAATAGACAATTCTAAGTCACATCTACAAAATTTTCTCCGGAATTTAGTTACCAGGGTGGATTTCAGTGGAGGTAAGCGGACTCGAACCGCTGACATCCTGCTTGCAAAGCAGGCGCTCTACCAACTGAGCTATACCCCCAACAACGAATGGGCCATCCTGGACTTGAACCAGGGACCTCACCCTTATCAGGGGTGCGCTCTAACCACCTGAGCTAATGGCCCAGGAGAAACCTTGTTGGGTGTGACCTAGACAAGTTTAGGAACTGAAATTAAAGGATTAATTATAAAATTAATTCAAAAATCTGAGGTACCGATCGACCTTAAGGTGACAGGATTGCGGCCTAAGAATAAATGACTTAGACATCACAATCAATTAATTGTCTCCCTGTTAGGAGGTGATCCAGCCGCACCTTCCGGTACGGCTACCTTGTTACGACTTCACCCCAGTCATCAGCCCCACCTTCGGCGTCCTTCTCCACAAGGGTTAAAGTAACGACTTCGGGCGTGGCCAACTTCCATGGTGTGACGGGCGGTGTGTACAAGGCCCGGGAACGTATTCACCGCAGTATGCTGACCTGCGATTACTAGCGATTCCTACTTCACGTAGGCGAGTTGCAGCCTACGATCTGAACTGAGCCACGGTTTATGGGATTTGCTAGCTCTCGCGAGTTTGCTGCCCTTTGTCCGTAGCATTGTAGTACGTGTGTAGCCCAGGACGTAAGGGGCATGATGACTTGACGTCATCCACACCTTCCTCCGGTTTATCACCGGCGGTCTTTCTAGAGTGCCCAACTAAATGCTGGCAACTAAAAACGTGGGTTGCGCTCGTTGCGGGACTTAACCCAACATCTCACGACACGAGCTGACGACAGCCATGCACCACCTGTCACTGCGTTCCCGAAGGCACCCTCTAATTTCTTAAAGGTTCGCAGGATGTCAAGCCCTGGTAAGGTTCTTCGCGTTGCATCGAATTAAACCACATACTCCACCGCTTGTGCGGGCCCCCGTCAATTCCTTTGAGTTTCACACTTGCGTGCGTACTCCCCAGGCGGAACACTTAACGCGTTAGCTACGACACCGAAGGGGTCGATTCCCCCGACACCTAGTGTTCATCGTTTACGGCCAGGACTACAGGGGTATCTAATCCCTTTCGCTCCCCTGGCTTTCGTCCATGAGCGTCAGTAATGGCCCAGCAGAGCGCCTTCGCCACTGGTGTTCTTCCCGATATCTACGCATTTCACCGCTACACCGGGAATTCCCTCTGCCCCTACCATACTCAAGCCAATCAGTTTCCACTGCCATGATGGAGTTAAGCTCCACGCTTTAACAGCAGACTTGAAAGGCCGCCTGCGGACGCTTTACGCCCAATAATTCCGGATAACGCTTGCCACTCCCGTATTACCGCGGCTGCTGGCACGGAATTAGCCGTGGCTTATTCCTCAAGTACCGTCATATCTTCTTCCTTGAGAAAAGAGGTTTACAGCCCAGAGGCCTTCGTCCCTCACGCGGCGTTGCTCCGTCAGGCTTTCGCCCATTGCGGAAAATTCCCCACTGCTGCCTCCCGTAGGAGTCTGGGCCGTGTCTCAGTCCCAGTGTGGCTGATCATCCTCTCAGACCAGCTACTGATCGATGCCTTGGTGAGCCATTACCTCACCAACAAGCTAATCAGACGCGGGCTCATCCTCAGGCGAAATTCATTTCACCTCTCGGCATATGGGGTATTAGCGGTCGTTTCCAACCGTTATCCCCCTCCTGAGGGCAGATTCCCACGCGTTACTCACCCGTCCGCCACTAACCCGAAGGTTCGTTCGACTTGCATGTGTTAAGCACGCCGCCAGCGTTCATCCTGAGCCAGGATCAAACTCTCCGTTGTAGTCAGGCCCTATTGTAAAAATTAATTCTACTCAGTCTGATTTGCTTCTCCCACTAATAACAGCACTGGCGTACTGATTGTGATTGTTGCCACCTTGTTTTCACAAGGGTTCTAAAGAGTGCACTTAGTTTTATCTTCGTGACTTTCCCGGATCTCAGATCCGTCGTTGCTCTAACTCTGAAACACCAAAAACCGAACTAGAGCCGTGAAACTCCAATTCGAAATAGTGACAAAATCATGCAACTAATTTCTTTTTGACGGGACCTCACACCTTTATCGCAATACATCCGATTCAAATATGAACCAGACGCGATAAAAGCGTCAGTTCCTAAACTTTTAAGTTGTCTAGGTGCGATGTTTTTGACTTAAAAAGCCAAGAACATTTTTCGATCTTTCGACCGTTTTTCAGCTTACAGCACCAAAGGGTTTAGTCTTCGAATGTTGTAAAACTCCCACTTAACTAAAAAACTTTCGTGATTTTCGCTAACTGAGTACGCTCCAGATTCACTTTTGCGCAGAAAAATATTGTAGACCCTCGAAGTACTTACTTGCAACAAAGTTGCAAATGAAATGTTTTACCTCTTACTATTAATATCAAAGGAGCAAGCCATAACTAGCTTTTAGCGATGGCAACGGATTATCTTAATGCCCGCACGTTTTAGCCAACAGCACCAAAGGGTTCGTCCCAACTCGAATGAAGACAAAGTTGTTGCAAGAGCTAAGGAACATTTTGAAAAAACTCTGATTGAAATTTCTGGAGATATAGCAGGAAGTGTCGCGGCCTTAGAGCATCCAACAAAAAATGATGCTCTCAATTATGGAGAGATTTTTTTAAGGGACAACGTCCCAGTAATGATTTATCTACTAACTCAAAAACGATTTGACATAGTCAAGAAATTCTTGACAGTAAGTCTGAATTTGCAAAGTACTACCTATCAAACTAGAGGGGTTTTTCCAACAAGTTTTGTTGAAGAGAAAGGAAAACTAATAGCAGATTATGGTCAGAGATCTATTGGAAGAATCACCTCTGCTGATGCAAGCCTTTGGTGGCCTGTACTTTGTTGGCTTTATGTAAAAAAAAGTGGTGATCAAAGTTTTGGGACAAGTCAGCAGGTTCAAAGAGGTGTGCAACTTCTCCTTGATTTAGTTTTGCATCCGACTTTTGAGGGGAATCCAGTTTTATTCGTACCAGATTGTTCATTCATGATCGATCGACCTATGGATGTTTGGGGAGCTCCTCTTGAAGTAGAGGTTTTGTTACATGCATGCCTAAAAAGCTGCATTCAACTAATGGAATTAAGCAGAAAAAATCAAAAAAGTCGATTACTTGATCAGAGACTTGTTTTGACTCGCCAGTGGGTGCATGATCTTCGACAATTTCTTTTGAAGCACTATTGGGTCACAAGCAAAACGATGCAAGTACTTAGGAGAAGGCCTACTGAGCAATACGGCGAAGATCAACATCAAAATGAATTCAATGTCCAGCCCCAAGTGGTTCCTTCTTGGCTTCAAGATTGGCTCGAGAATAGAGGTGGTTATCTCATTGGAAATATAAGAACTGGTAGACCAGATTTTCGTTTTTACAGTCTGGGAAATTCCTTAGCATGCATGTTTGGGGTATTAACAGCACCTCAGCAGAGAGCATTATTCCGTCTGGTTCTACATAATCGTGAGCACCTTATGGCACAAATGCCAATGAGGATATGTCATCCACCAATGGATATTGAAGAATGGCAAAACAAAACAGGTTCAGATCCCAAGAACTGGCCATGGAGTTATCACAATGGTGGTCACTGGCCTAGCCTTTTATGGTTTTTTGGTGCTTCTATATTGCTTCATGAAAAACGTTACCCAAAAGCTGATGTGTTACTAATGGGACAAATGAGGGCTCTTGTTGAAGAATGTTATTGGAGTCAATTGAATCAGCTTCCAAGACAAAAATGGGCAGAATATTTTGACGGACCAACTGGTACATGGGTAGGACAACAATCTAGAACTTATCAAACTTGGACTATTGTTGGATTCTTATTATTACATCATTTACTAAGAGCTGAGCCCGATGATGTCTTGATGCTGGATTTAGAGGATAACTTTTAGAAAAAACCTAAAGTTAGAGATTTATCAATAGGTAGGCATGCACCTATACCAAGATACATAGTCAAAACTGTTCCAAATAAAAACAATGACATTGCAACTGGTCTTCTGAAAGGATTAGCAAATTTATTTACATTTTCAATAAAAGGAAGAATCATCAAACCTAAAGGAATTAATGTCTGCAGAGCAATCCCAAGAAGTTTATTAGGTACTACGCGTAAAATCTGAAAGACAGGATATAAATACCACTCAGGAAGAATTTCTAATGGAGTTGCAAAAGGATTTGCCTTGTCTCCAAGAAATGCAGGATCTAAAACTGCTAAACCAACAACACAAGCAATTGTGCCAAGTATTACTACTGGGAAAATATATAAAAGATCATTAGGCCATGCTGGTTCTCCATAATAATTATGGCCCATTCCTTTAGCTAGTTTTGCTCTTAGTTTGGTATCAGATAAGTCTGGTTTCTTAAGAGTAGACATGGTTTAAGAATGTTTTTGAAAGTAATTAAGGTTTTATTGAATAAATAATTAAAAATTATAGAGGACCGGAGATTCCTTGTTTTCTGATCATCAGAAAATGCATGAGCATGAAAACAGCTAATAGCCATGGCATTACAAAAGTATGAAGGCTATAGAACCTTGTTAAAGTTGTCTGCCCAACACTCTCACCACCTCTAAGTAGTTCGACCATAAAGTCACCAATAACTGGAATTGCAGCTGGAACTCCGGAAACAATTTTCACAGCCCAATAACCAACTTGATCCCAAGGCAATGAATAACCTGTTACTCCAAAAGCAACTGTTATAACTGCCATAACCACTCCAGTTATCCATGTCAATTCCCTAGGCCTTTTGAATCCTCCAGTTAAATAAACTCGAAAAACATGCAAAATAAGCATGAGTACCATCATTGAGGCACTCCATCTATGCACTGATCTAATCAACCATCCAAAGCTCACGTCTGTCATCAGATAACTAACTGAGCTATAAGCTTCAGTTACTGTAGGTTTGTAATAAAAGGTCATCGCGAATCCAGTCGCGAATTGAATCAAAAAACAAACGAGTGTTATTCCACCAAGACAATAAAAAATGTTGACATGTGGAGGAACGTATTTTGAAGTGACGTCATCAGCTATGTCCTGTATCTCAAGACGTTCCTGGAACCAGTCATAAACCGGTGAAGAGTTCGCCATCCACTTATGCACTGTACTTTCCAATATCTTACTCGATGTGCCCCTTGGTCGCCGCAAAAGATCAATCCAATGCTTTCATCTGTTAAATCTTTAACTAAGCTACTGCAAAGATTTTTTGCAGTTTTAACTAGCTTAGGGATTTTATTTCAAGTTTTAACTCAACCCGCTTTGGCCCTCAACGATGGCCAATTACTGGTGATCGAGGCCTGGAATATAGTAAATGAGGGTTACCTGGCTCCTACGAAATTTGATGAAATTCAATGGAAGAAACTTCGTCAAAAAGCCCTCGAAAAGCCAATAAATAATTCTCAACAAGCCTATTCAGCCATAGAAGCAATGCTTCTTCCTCTAGGAGATCCTTATACGCGCTTATTGAGACCTGTTGACTATGAAGCAATGAAAAAAAGCAACATTGGCAGTGAAATTAATGGGGTTGGTCTTCAGTTAGGAGCTAGCAAAGACGATGGAGAAATAGTTGTAATATCACCTCTTGAAGGCTCTCCAGCCTCAGATGCAGGGATTACTAGTGGAACAATTTTAAAGAAAGTTAATGGGCAATCTCCAAAACAATTAGGACTTGAGGCAACAGCAGCAAAATTAAGGGGTCAAACCGGAACACAAGTAATTGTTGAATTACAGCTACCTGATAATGAAATAAAAGAAATTTCTTTAGAAAGAAGAAGTGTTGATTTAAGACCAGTTAGAACCAAAAGGATAAGAAATGAATCTCATACATTTGGTTACTTAAGAATTACGCAATTTAGTGAGGCAGTCCCTGTACAAGTTAAGGAAGCATTAGAAGAGCTATCTGAAAAAGATATAGATGGACTGATTTTGGATCTAAGGAATAACTCTGGAGGTCTTGTCAGTTCTGGACTTGCCGTTGCTGACGACTTCCTTAGCAACATGCCTATTGTCGAAACGAAGAAAAGAGATTCCATCAATGATCCGATCAGCTCTGGGATAGAAACTCTTTATGACGGACCTATGGTTACTCTTGTCAATGAAGGGACAGCAAGCGCTAGTGAAATTCTTGCTGGTGCCCTACAAGACAATAAAAGATCTGAGCTCATAGGTACTAAAACTTTTGGGAAAGGCCTCATACAATCTCTGACCAACCTAAGTGATGGCAGTGGTTTAGCAGTAACAGTTGCTAGCTATTTAACTCCAAGTGGAAGAGACATACAGAATCTTGGAATAGATCCAGATCGACTATTAGAGATGCCCGAGCCACTTAATCCAGGCTCTGATGAAGATAGATGGCTTTTGGATGCAGAGCTAATCATGCAAGCAACTTTTGACAAAGAAGAAGTTTCAGAGAAGCTCTCAAAAACAAGTCAAATAGAAGAAAAACAATTAATTAGTGATGAAATCGACTAAGCCATGTCCACAAGAACCTATTATGACCCTCTACATCAATCAATTTCATTAAACAGCTCAATCCCTGAAGAACAAATGGTGATGGAATTAATAGATTCCTCTCCATTTCAAAGATTAAGAAGAATCAAACAATTAGGTCCTGCATATTTAACATTTCATGGTGCCGAATCAAGCAGATTCACTCATTCTCTTGGTGTATTTCATCTTGCAAGAAGAGCAATAAATCATTTATCTGAGTTAGATTCTAGATTAAAAGAGCACAAGTTCATTCTCTACGGTGCTGCTCTCTTACATGATCTAGGTCACGGTCCACTAAGCCATACAAGTGAGGAAATATTTAAAATCAAGCATGAAGTATGGACAGCAAAATTAATAAATTCAAACAAAGAGATTGCTACGATACTTAATAGATATGGCAAGGGGAATGCAAAAGCAATTTCAGATTTAATTCAATCAAGGAAAGCTCCAAAAAAATCAATAATTTCTTTAATTAGTAGTCAGCTTGATTGTGATAGGCTTGATTATCTAATGAGAGATAGTTATACCACAGGAGCAAGATATGGTCAGCTAGATATTGATCGTATAATATCAGCAATGATACTTGCACCTGATGGAGATTTAGCAATACACCCTAAAGGATTAATGGCAGTTGAGCATTATTTAGTAATTAGGAATCTAATGTACAGAAGCGTATATAATCATAGGTTAAATGAAGTTTGTAATTGGCTATTAGAACAAATTATAAAAACAGCAAGAAAGATTGGCCCCAAAAAGTTATGGGCTGATAAAAACATGTCTGAATGGCTATGGAATCATGAAGAAATGAGCCTAGAAAGTTTTTTATCTAATGATGATATAGTAACTGGATATCATATTAATAAATGGCAAGACTCTGTTTCTGAAAATCTATCTAACCTCTGTAGACGTTTTATAAATAGAAAATTATTAAAAGCATTAAATATATCCTCTTTTTCCCTAGAAACAAGACTTGAAGCTCTAGCAAAGGCTAGAATTCTATCAGAAAAATATTGCATTGAGCCGGATATCTCCTGTGGTTTAAGAGAGCAAATAGTTAAAAGCTATCATCCTTATAAATATGGACTTCGCTTATGGGATGGGGAAAACCTACAGGCTCTAGAGGAAGTCTCACCATTAGTTGAGAGACTAATAGAGCCTAATCAATCTTCATGGTTGATTTATCCAAAAGAAATAGAAAATGAATTAAGAACAGAGATAGAACATCTAAAAATAAAGTATACTTAAAAATGAATTCTAATCCTCAAAAAATTATTATCAATATTGAAGATAGTAAATATCTTAGTTGGGAAATATGCTTAAAAAATAAATTGAAAACCTTGAAGTCGAATAATATAGAAATCTTTTGCAAAAATCTCGATCTCTTATGTACAGATATATCGGAAGTAATTGCAATTGCAAATCAATATAATTGTAAAATAATTGGTTTTTGTTCAACATCTTCAAAGACGATTGTAAGTGCCCAATCATTAGGTTATAAATCTCAATTTATTATTGATAATCATCAAAATGAAACCTTGAATATTAATGAAAAAAATCTAACTTTTTCAAAAACAAACTTTCATCAAGGAACTGTCAGATCGGGAGAATATCTTGAAAGCCCTGGGGATTTGTTAATCCTGGGAGATGTTAATCCAGGGGCAAAAGTTAGTGCAGAGGGAAATATTATTATTTGGGGAAGACTTCTTGGGATTGCTCATGCAGGAAGCAAAGGCAATTCTAAAGCGACCATATCCGCACTTCAGCTTAGTCCTGTTCAATTAAGAATCGCCAAAAAAGTTGCTAGAGGTCCTAAGGAGAAACCTCAACTTGGTCTTGCAGAGCAAGCAAAAATAGATTCCGAAGAAATTATAATTTCCCCACTTCAGACAACATAGTTCGAGAAGTTAACACTCAATAGGGTTTTCTAATAAAAAGCAAGAAGAAATTACTACTCAAGAAGCGAGAGATGTCTTCAAAAGCAAACCCAATGCAACTGATCTTACAATAAAGCTTTTTTCTTTATCAAAATCGAACTAAAGTTTGTCGAATCCAAGGAGGTCCGTGGAGACAGATACCCGCGTCATTCTTATTTGCTCAGGGAAAGGTGGGGTCGGGAAGACAACCCTCACAGCAAATCTCGGCATTTCACTTGCGAGGCAGGGCCTAACTACTGCTGTCTTAGACGCAGACTTTGGCCTGAGAAATTTGGATTTACTATTAGGGCTGGAAAATCGAATTGTCTATACAGCACAAGAAGTTCTAGAAGAAGAGTGCAGACTTGATCAGGCCTTAGTCAAGCACAAGCAAGAATCAAATCTATCTTTACTTCCTGCTGGGAATCCAAGAATGCTTGATTGGTTAAAACCTGATGATATGAAGAGAATAGTAGATATGTTAAAAAAACAGTTCAATTACGTTTTAATTGACTGCCCAGCAGGAGTCGAAGATGGATTCAAAAATGCTATGGCAGCTTCTAAAGAAGCAATTATAGTTACCAACCCTGAGGTTTCAGCTGTAAGAGATGCTGATAGAGTTATTGGTTTGCTTAATACGAATGCTATTAAACCAGTCCAATTAGTTCTCAATAGAGTTAGGCCAAAGATGATGGCAAACCAAGAAATGCTTTCTATCAATGATGTGACTGATATTTTAGCTTTACCATTACTTGGCCTTGTTCTGGAGGATGAACAGGTAATCGTAAGTACAAATCGAGGAGAGCCTCTAACATTAAATAGCGTAAATTCCCCAGCAGCTAAATGTTATCTCAATATTGCCAAGCGATTACAAGGGGAAGATATTCCACTTATTGATCCAGCAGAAGAGAGTACAGGATTGGGGGCGAAATTTAGAAGACTAATGCAAACAAAAATTTTCTAAAGCAATGGAAATCACACTTAGGGACATTATCAACAAGTTATTACGTAGACAGCCTGCTAGCGCTAGCACTGCGAGAGAGAGGTTGCAGCTTGTATTAGCGCATGATCGATCAGACCTCAGTACAGAACTTTTAGATCAAATGAGAAGAGAAATACTAGAGGTCGTAGCAAAGTATGTAGAAATAGATGTGGAGGAAGGCGCAGTAAGTCTTGAGACAGAAGATCGCATGACCGCATTAGTTGCAAACCTACCCATAAAAAGAACTATGAATGGTCAAATCAAACTTAAAGAGCCTAAAAACAAGTTAGAAGAAAATCCTCAAGAAGCCGAAGGTACCGATCAAAATTCTTAATCCATAAAAAGATGAAATTTTTTTTGGATTAGATTAAAAGATATTTAAAAAAGTATTTTCAACAAATTTCCCTTATAGATGAACTTTTAGATTACTTTCTTAGGTAAGATAATTAAGTTGCCGGCTTAGCTCAGCGGTAGAGCAGCGCTTTTGTAAAGCGAAGGTCATCAGTTCAAATCTGTTAGCCGGCATTTTAAAATTCTAGCTATATAGATCTATTTGGATTTACCAGAGATCATCCAAAGGAAAAAAGCAACAAATAAAAAGTTGAAAAATTTTAATTGAATAATCCAATCAAAACTGATTATGGGAAACCTTAAAAGCCACCAAAAAAAAGACTGCAAAAATAAAACTGTTATCAACAAATAAAGCATTCGTTACTTTTCATTCAAAAGAACTGAACCAGACCTCAATAAATTCCATTTCCCTTCTTTCCATTCAATAACTGTGCTTGCTATACCAGACGAATTTGGCCAAGGGACAGGAGCAAGTATTGGAATTCCTGGGAATTGAAGCGAAGCTTCCAAGGCATCTTTGACAGGAGGTTTTCCAGAAATATTTGCGCTTGTAGTTGCTAAAGGACCAGTTTTCATTAGCAAATCTCTTGCAAGTCTTAGTGCTGGAACTCTGAAACCTAGAGAATTAGAATTGGAATTCAAATTCTTAGAGATATTTCCTATTGTAGGTAGAACAATTGTTAATGCTCCAGGCCAATAATTATTTGCCAATTTCAAGCCGTCTTCAATAGCACAAGGGTTAACAAACTCAAACAAATCATCCAAGCAACCTCCCATTAATATGAGTGGCTTATTTGAAGGCCTTTTCTTAATAGTCCAAATTTTCTTTGAGAATTTAGGGTAAGAACAAAGTGCTGGCAAAGTATCAGTAGGGAATAAAGCTAAAGATCCTTCTTTCAACTTCGAAGCTATGTCAGAAATGTCAAATTGATCGGTGATCATTTTTATTTTTTACGACAAATGGCATATCTCTTGATACCACTTAAATCTCTTTCAAAAGAAACCTCTTCCATTCCAATATTCTTCATAAGATCAATTATCTTTTCACTTTGATCATAATGATGTTCAATAATTAACCAACCTCCTCGAGCAAGGCCATGTGATGCTCCAAGAATTATTTTTTTAGACGCATTCATGCCATCTGCTCCACCATCCAAAGCTATAATTGGCTCATGATTTTTTACAATTGGTTCTAACTCTTTAATTAAGTCAGAGGGTATATAAGGAGGATTGCTTAAAACCAAATCAAAACTTCCCCACCATCTTTGTAAAGGTTCCCACCAATCTCCTAAAGAAAATCTCACATTCGCGTTAGGAACAATAGATTTTAAATTTTTTTCTGCTAGCTCTAATGCATCTTTACTAATATCAGCGGCATGTCCATTCCAATCAGGAAGAGATTTAGCTAAAGATACCGCAAGAGGTCCGGATCCTGTACCTAGATCAGCCCACGTTCCAAATTTAATATCATTAATTTTTTTTAAAGCAAAATCAATCAAAAATTCTGTTTCTTGCCTAGGGATCAGGGCATCTGCTGAAACCTCTAACTCAAGTTCTCTCCAGGGACACTTTGAAATCAAGTATTGAAGTGGGGTTTGATCTTTTAAATGAGAATTCCAAATAACTTCTAATTCTTTAGTTGAAATTTCTAAAGAAATAAAATTCTCAGGATTCAAAATTATGTTTTGTAATTGACTCCAAGAAACTCCTGCGGCTATATCTAAAAGCCAATCCAAATCTACTTTTCTACCTCCTTTTAGTATCATCTTTTTTCTCCAGTGAAGAAAAGTATTGCCAGAAATGAAATTATCAACCATTTAAGTTTTAGGCCCCTCTACTAGACGTAAAAAAACATTCTTAATTTCAGGAGGAACTTGTCTTACTAATTTTATTGAATCATTATCTTTTCTCACCAAAACCAATTCTATTAAAGCTTCTGCTCCAATATCACCATTTACTTTTAAAAACAAAGTTTTACAATTAAGTCTTATTTTATTTACAAGATTAAATTTACTTTTTAAAAATATTTTTTCACCATGTGAAAAAGAAATTTTATATTTGATTTGAGCTGAAATAACAGGTATTTCATAGCCTTTTTCAGACAACATTGAATATGTTATTCCAATTTTATTTAAAGCATCAATTCTCCCCTCTTCTAAAAAATTAAAATATGAGCCGTGCCACATAACTCCTGCATGATCTGTGTGCTGAGGAAGAACTGTTTTAGTTAAATTCCACTCTTTTTTATTAGTGAACTTACTCAAACCCAATCCCTATTATATTGGTCCTATATTTTAATAAAAAAACTTCCTAGCAATACCTAATAAGTAAAGCTAAACAGTTATTTTAGATCTCAAGCACATACCTGAGATCATTTTACTCAAAGAAACTCCTAAATTACTTTTTAGGTTGAGGGCTCAATCTACCTTTACCAGAATCTGAATAAAAGCTTGATTTCTCACCATCGTTGGTAGAGACAAATAAACCAATAAGAAAGATCGTGGGTACGCCAACAAATAAAAGACTTGCGGCAAATCCAAAACTAGTGGTTTCCATAACCGAGGTTTTTACTCAGAACAATTTTTACTGAAACAAACTATATATCCCTTCAGCAAAAAAACTGAGATTTGAATCAAAGAGACTTAGATTTTGTAATTTGCCGAAAAATTTTGTTTCTAAAAACTTCCACATAATTATTTTTGAGCTTAAAAAGCTCTCAAAAAATTTCTAAAAAATTATTTTCATCACTAATTTGATCCAAAAATTTCAGTTTTTTTGAATTGGTTTCATACAAAAATGGCTTAAAATTACAAAATCAATTGAAATTTCAAAATTTCTTTTTTTTCTTTTTTTTTTACTTTTTTTTAGTCTATCACTAGATATTTACCGATTTAAGGCACTCAAAACAAGCAAGATTTCATCCAAGAGTGTCAAAAGTCATTTCAGGTATCTACATCCTGTGCATTAACTCAAGCAATACCATTTACGATCATGCGAGTCTTGCTGCATTAAGCAGCTTCGTTATACGAACCTGACCCATGGGATTGCCCTGGTATCGGGTGCACACAGTCGTTATAAACGACCCTGGCCGCCTCTTGGCCGTGCACCTCATGCATACTGCTTTGTTAGCCGGCTGGGCCGGCTCAATGGCCTTATATGAATTGGCCATTTTTGATCCTTCTGATCCAGTACTTAATCCAATGTGGCGCCAAGGCATGTATGTCATGCCTTTTATGGCCCGCCTAGGAATTACAGGCAGCTGGAACGGATGGGATATAACCGGTGCAACCGGAGTAGACCCCGGCTTTTGGAGCTTCGAAGGGGTTGCTGCAGCTCATATAGTTTTCAGTGGTCTTTTGATGCTTGCTGCCGTATGGCACTGGACATACTGGGACCTTGAATTATGGGAAGATTCCCGCACTGGTGAGCCCGCTTTAGATCTTCCAAGAATATTTGGAATTCATCTTTTCTTAGCTGGCTTGACTTGCTTTGGATTTGGTGCATTTCATTGCTCAACAGTTGGCATATGGGTTTCTGATCCATATGGATTAACTGGTCATGTAGAAAAAGTTGCTCCAGTTTGGGGTGCAGAAGGATTTAATCCATTCAATGCCGGAGGAATTGTCGCTAATCACATTGGGGCAGGACTTTTAGGAATAATTGGTGGAATATTCCATATCACCAACAGACCTGGAGAAAGGCTTTATAGAGCTTTAAAACTTGGAAGTCTAGAAGGAGTTCTTGCAAGTGCCCTTGCAGCTGTCCTTTTTGTATCTTTCGTAGTAGCTGGAACCATGTGGTATGGATCAGCTACAACTCCTGTTGAATTATTTGGTCCTACTAGGTATCAATGGGACTCTGGATATTTCAAAACTGAAATCAATCGAAGAGTTCAAGATTCTATGAATGATGGTGCTTCAAAAGCTGAAGCTTACGAGTCTATTCCTGAGCAACTTGCTTTCTATGATTATGTAGGAAATAGTCCTGCCAAAGGCGGTCTATTTAGAGTTGGAGCAATGGTTAATGGCGATGGAGTTCCAAGTGGGTGGCAAGGTCACATCTCATTTACAGATAGTGAAGGTAATGACTTAGAAGTAAGAAGAATTCCAAATTTCTTTGAAAACTTCCCTGTCATTCTTGAAGACAAGGATGGAAACGTTAAAGCTGACATTCCTTTCCGAAGGGCTGAAGCCAAGTATTCCATTGAGCAAACAGGAGTTACGGCTACTGTTTACGGTGGTGAATTAAATGGACAAACATTTACTGATCCAGTAATAGTTAAGCGTCTAGCCAGAAAGGCTCAACTTGGAGAAGCCTTCAAGTTTGACAGAGATCGTTACAAGTCAGACGGTGTATTCAGAAGCTCACCTAGAGCATGGTTCACTTATGCACACTTGTGCTTTGGCTTGTTATTCCTCTTTGGTCACTGGTGGCACGCCGCAAGAACCCTCTTTGGCGACAGATTCTCAGGTATCGATCCAGAGCTAGGCGATCAAGTTGAGTTTGGTCTCTTCAAAAAACTTGGAGACGAATCAACTCGCCGAGTCCCTGGTCGGGCCTAAGTCAGGATTCTTTACCCCCCCTTATACCGAGAACTTAGATGGAAGCTTTCTCCTACGTGCTAATACTCACTTTGGCACTTGTAACCTTGTTCTTTGCTGTCGCATTTCGCGACCCTCCAAAGTACGACAAGTAAAACAAAAACACAATAAAAAAGGCCCTGACACTATCTCAGGGCCTTTTTTATTGTCTAAATTACAACTAAAAAGTTTTATTGTTTTAATCATTAAGTTAATTATTTTTTCCCAGAAAAGTATTTTTATTTAATCTGCCCCTTCTCAGAAGCCAAATAAATGTTTAAAGTTAGTTAAATTATTTAAAAGGGCTGCATGCAGTGCCCAGCTTGTCAAAATACAGACAGTCGAGTTCTTGAATCTCGTTCGGCTGATTCTGGAAGGAGTGTAAGAAGAAGAAGGGAGTGCTTGAATTGTGACTTCCGCTTTACTACTTATGAAAGAGTAGAAACAATACCGATTTCTGTTTTAAAAAAAAGCGGGACAAAAGAATTATTTAATCGAAGTAAAATAATCAATGGGTTAAACAGAGCATGTGAAAAAACACTTATAAATGCATCTAAAATTGAATTTATTGTCGACGAAATAGAACTAGAGCTCCATCAAGGAGTTCGCAAAGAGATTAAAACAATTGAGATTGGAGAAATGGTTCTTACACATTTAAAAGATATCAATGAAGTTGCTTACATCAGATTTGCCTCGGTTTATAGACAATTTGACGGAATAAATGATTTCATGAAAACCCTTGAATCACTAAAACCAATAAAAAAAGAACAATTGGCATCAGTTCTTTAACTAGAAAGACCTAACAATAAAGTAGAATTTAATTTCAATTTGGTCGGCGGGCCATTTTGTATTTCTATCGCACTGTCCTAAAAAGGCAGACCGCCAATCAAGCATGTCTGAAAATCCAGCAGGTAAAGTTCAAGAAGAAAATCCTGAAAAAGAAACATCAATACCTGAAGGAACCACCCCAACTGCAGTCAGCGCAGAATTTGAAGAAAATTCCATTAATGAAATAAAAGAAGAGGATATCCCCAAAGATATTCCAACTGCTGATGACTCTTCAAGCAGAATCAATAAAAGTGATCTAGAAAGTGCTGGTTTCACTCTTGATGAATTTGCATCTTTACTAAGCAAATATGACTACAATTTCAAACCTGGCGACATAGTCAATGGAACTGTTTTTGCTCTTGAATCTAAAGGAGCAATGATTGATATTGGTGCAAAAACAGCTGCTTTTATGCCTATGCAAGAAGTATCTATAAATAGAGTCGAGGGACTGAGCGATGTTTTACAGCCTTCAGAAATTAGAGAATTTTTTATAATGACCGAAGAGAATGAAGATGGTCAATTATCTTTATCAATTAGAAGAATTGAATATCAACGAGCTTGGGAAAGAGTTAGACAATTACAAAAAGAAGATGCCACAATTTACTCAGAGGTTTTTGCTACAAATAGAGGAGGAGCACTTGTTCGAGTTGAAGGTCTTAGAGGCTTTATTCCTGGATCACATATAAGCACTAGAAAAGCCAAAGAAGAGTTGGTTGCTGATTTCCTACCTTTGAAATTCTTAGAAGTTGATGAAGAAAGAAATAGGCTTGTTTTAAGTCATCGCAGGGCATTAGTTGAAAGAAAAATGAATCGCCTTGAAGTTGGAGAAGTTGTTGTAGGGGCAGTGAGAGGAATTAAACCCTATGGTGCATTTATAGATATTGGAGGTGTAAGTGGACTTCTTCACATCTCCGAAATAAGTCATGAGCATATTGAAACTCCTCACTCAGTATTAAACGTTAATGACCAAATGAAAGTTATGATAATAGATTTAGATGCGGAAAGAGGTCGAATTTCCCTTTCCACAAAGGCACTTGAGCCAGAACCAGGAGATATGCTGACAGACCCTCAAAAAGTTTTTGACAAGGCAGAAGAGATGGCAGCAAGATACAAACAAATGCTTCTTGAGCAAGCTGAAGAAGGAGAAGATCCTATTGCAGTAATGACTATTTGATTATTTACATTTTTTGAGATGGCAGAACTATTAATAAGAAATAGCTCTGTTGGTTTTATTAATGCAATAATATTTGATAAGGATGGAACTTTATCAAATAGTGAAAAATGCTTATTAGAGCTAGCAAAAACTCGAATAGAATTCGCAGTTACTAAGTTTAGAAAATTAAAAATAAGTAATCTTAAAATTATTTTATTAAGAAAATTACTTCATTCTGTTTATGGATTAAAAAACCAAGTTCTTTCTCCCAATGCAAGTCTAGCAATTGCTTCGAAAGAGCAAAATATTATATCTACAGCAACAATATTTACATTATTTGGTTTTGATTGGTTTAAATCACTTTCAATAAGTGAAGAACTTTTTGATGAAGTAGATATTTTCCTTTCCAGTAATAGACCAAATATGCAAAAGCATAGGACTTTAATTTCAGGAGCATTTGATCTATTACTTTCTCTAAAAAACAAAGGAGTGCGTATTGCATTAATGACAAATGATACCCAAGCAGGAATTGAAGAATTTATTTTCATGAATAAATTGGAAGGTATCTTTGATTGTCTTTGGAGTGCAGAGAATCAACCTGCTAAACCAAAACCAGAAGCAGTTATAGAACTTTGCAAAACAATGAACCTAAATCCTTCAGAATGTGCTCTTATTTCAGATGCAGACACTGATTTAAGAATGGCCAAAAAAGCTGATATCCCTATAGTAATAGGCTTTACTGGTGGCTGGGAAACCCCCCCCACTCTGGCTGAAAAAAAATTTCTTATAAAAAAATTGAATGAATTAAAAATTCATTCAACCCACTAAAATATTGAAGATTAATATTTTCAATGAGTAGATACGTTTTCACATCTGAATCTGTCACTGAAGGGCATCCAGATAAAATCTGTGATCAAGTTAGTGACGCAGTTTTAGATGCATGCTTAAGTGCAGATCCAACAAGCAGAGTTGCATGTGAAGCAGTTGTCAATACTGGCTTATGTTTAATAACTGGAGAAATAACCTCCAAAGCAGAAGTCGATTTCAACAAGCTTGTAAGAGAAGTAATTAAGCAAATAGGATACGAAGGTTCTAGTGCTGGTGGATTTGATGCGAATAGTTGCGCAGTCCTAGTAGCACTTGACCAGCAATCATCGGACATTGCTCAAGGCGTAGATGAAGCAGAAGATCATTCAACAGATCCACTAGATCAAGTGGGTGCTGGAGATCAAGGAATTATGTTTGGATTTGCTTGCGACGAGACTCCTGAGCTAATGCCATTACCAATCAGTCTTGCCCATAGGTTAGCTAGGCGGCTTGCATTAGTAAGGCATCAAAAAATAATTGATTATCTTTTACCTGATGGGAAAACCCAAGTGAGTGTCTCTTATGAAAATGGAGTACCCTCCTCTATTGACACAATATTGATTTCTACTCAGCATAAATCAGAGGTCGATGGAATAACTCTTGAAGAAGAAATTCAGCAAAGAATTTCAAAAGACTTATGGAAATTTGTTGTTGAGCCTGCGACTGAAGACCTACCTCTAAAACCCTCTAAAGAATCAACTCGATTCCTTGTTAATCCTACTGGGAAATTCGTTATCGGAGGTCCTCAAGGCGACGCTGGCCTGACCGGAAGAAAAATAATTGTTGACACCTATGGTGGATATGCTCGACATGGAGGAGGTGCTTTCTCAGGGAAAGACCCTACAAAGGTTGATAGATCTGCAGCATATGCAGCAAGATTTGTTGCCAAGGCATTAGTTGCAGCAAATCTTGCAAAAAAAGTTGAAGTTCAATTAAGTTATGCAATAGGAGTTGCTAAACCTATATCAATACTTGTGGATTCATTTGGTACAGGAAAGATATCAGACGATGAACTAACAAAACTTGTACAAAATCAATTCGATCTCAGGCCAGGCGCAATTATTAAAACATTCAATCTTCAAAACCTACCAAGTATCAGAGGCGGACTTTTTTATAGAAATACTGCTGCTTATGGGCATTTTGGCAGAACAGATATTCTTCTCCCATGGGAGGACGTGTCTCAAAAAGCGAAGGAATTGAGACAGCATGCATGAGAGAACTTTAAATTAAATGCAATGCTACTTAGTTCTCTTGTACTTGGCATAGACCTTGGTACGTCGGGCTTAAGAATAGCAATAATTAATACTAAGAAACAAATATTATACACATCATCTTTGCCATATTCTACAGGTCTAGAGATATGGGAAGACTGGATATATTGCCTAAAAAAACTAATTCAAGAAGTTCCAAAAGATCTTAAAGAAAAATTAGTTTCTTGCTCGATAGCAGGAACCTCTGGAACACTTCTAGCATGTAGAAATAATGGGGTACCTATGGGGAAGGCTTTGCCTTATTTCTTATCCTGTTTAGAATATAAAAACGAAATTAACAATCTCTTTTTTAAAGATTGTGCTGGCTCTAGCATAAGCGGCAGTGTTGGGCGAGCGTTAAGGCTTTTATCAGAACATGGAAATGAAATCATCTTGAGACACCAAGCAGATTGGATTAGTGGATGGCTTCTAAACAATTGGGAGTATGGCGAAGAAGGCAACAACATTAGGATGGGTTGGGAGGTGGAAAATAATTCATGGCCAGAAAAATTTGAAAATTTAAACTGGTTAAAATGTCTCCCAAAAATAATATCTTCAGGTCAAATAATGGGGAATATATGCAATAAAAAAGCAAGTGAATTAAATTTACCAAAAAACCTAAAAATAATAGCAGGAACTACAGATTCAAATGCAGGCGTTTTAGCAACTTTCCCAAAAAAAAATGATGGGATTACAATACTCGGAAGTACAATAGTTATTAAGAAATTTGTTCAAAGACCCCTTATTGGCAAAGGTATATCAAATCATAAAGTATTAGGGGATTGGCTATCTGGTGGAGCATCTAATGCAGGTGGTGCAATTCTACTTGATTTTTTTAATCTGGAATATATAAAAGAATTAAGCAAGCAGATTAATCCATACAAATCCACAGGAATAGATCTTATTCCATTATCAAAAAAAGGAGAGAGATTCCCTATCGATGATCCAAATTTACAACCTAAACTTGGCCCAAGACCCGTAAGTGATTCTCTTTATCTTCATGCTTTATTAGAGGGATTAGCAAAAATCGAAGCCAGAGGTTGGCAAAAACTCCATGAATTAGGTGCTGATCTACCTAGGCAAATAATTACTATTGGAGGAGGTGCCAAAAATATTACTTGGAAAAAAATCAGAGAGAAAGAAATAGGTATCCCAATAAAGATTTGCAATAGGCCCCCTGCAGCAGGAGTAGCTAGTATTGCATTACAAGCTTTATCTTGAACAAGCAATTAAACTCTACAGAGTTATTATTATCTTTTTACGAAAACCGGACTATCTTTTTATTAATTATTGAGTCAATTATCCAAAAAAACTATGCATTCTGAACCCATCACTAAATCCTCGAGTACAAGAATATGCAATCACATGAATAGAGATCATCAAGACGCCGTAAATGCATATGCAAAATATTATGGGAAAATAGAAACTTTTAGATCTGCAAAAATAATAAGTCTCTCTTCTCAATCAATCGAGCTTAAAGTTGATGATCTAACCATAAACATCAATTTTGATCATGTTCTTCAAGACTGCTCAGATGCACATAAAACACTGGTTAGAATGATTAAAGACATTCCTGCTAAATGAGATCCATTTTCCAATAAAATTTATATTTATCATGATTTCAAAACTACTCTTAAAAAGGGAGCAAAGAAAATTAAGGACATTTCGATTTGTTTTTCAATAAGGTACTAACGAATTGGTAGATTATTAGAGTATCAAGCCGGGATAGCTCAGTTGGTAGAGCAGGCGACTGAAAATCGCCGTGTCCCCAGTTCAAATCTGGGTCCTGGCACCATCTAAAAAAGGAACTTTTACATTCCAAAAGCACCCAAAAGGTGCTTTTTTAGTCTCTATATCAACACTTTTATGATTTTCATCTTTATATCTACGAGTAATTTTTAAATACTTGAAATCTAATGCCTGTTAGGAGAGGGCAAGGGGTTTTTCCCTTTCTTCAACCATATTTCTCTACTACTGTTACTTTTGGTCACTAGGCTTTAGATCCTCGAATAGGTGTGCCAATCTTCAAACTAACCTGTCATGGGTTCATTCCTCAGCCTATTCATATAAATTTATTGTGTGAGGAGTTGAGATCCTCCGCAGTGGAAACAAGGAAACACTTGCGACTGATCTTCAAAAAAACCTGCTTTAGGGCAGGTTTTTTTGTGCCTATCAAACTTTCGAGTTGACCAAACAGACGAAAATAGTATATTTGTATTATCTTAAGCTGCTCTATAGGGGATGAAGGATCAGGTGGTTGTAAACCTGTTTTATCTCTTCTTATAGAAATGAATCCCTATCGCATATCACTTATATGAACAAACCAATCAGAGAAGCATTACCAACGCCAGCAAGATGGTTGGTTGCGCCTACTAGAGATTTTTGTCTGTTCTTTATTCGTGACCCGAAATCTGTGATGGTTGCTTCGACAGTTTTCACCCAACTTTGGTATTGCACTGAAGAAGGCATTCCAACAAAGTTGAAAAACACAAGGAAATTAGATTATGAAAGTGCCCATGAGACTTGGAACGAACTGATATCTAATGATTGGGAATTAATTGAACATCAAATTAATCATGCTGCTGCTTAAATATTGTTAATATCATAGATATTAACAACTAGCAGGGTTAAGCTTACAAGAAGAAAAATAGTACTATTAAAAATATTTAAAAGGGCCAACTCGGATCAATACCAAGGTTGATATAGACCCCTAGGTGTAAATATAGTCTAGTTTTGTATGTTCTTTGAAATGTTCAGAATACACAAAATCACCAAGGCCCACAAAGGTTTCTTGTTATTAATTTAATTATAATTAAACCAAATTGAAAAAATTATTATAGTGACATTATTTCGATTATTAAATGACAATTAAGTTCCATACCCTAAAAAGAAATACTCTATTTTTTACACCTATTTCTACTCCTATTCACATATACTCTCATGGGTCATGAAAGATGTTGAAGTTAAAGCACTTTAAAAGGCATTAAATGATGGACTAAAAGAAAAAACCTGAACCCCAGATTTTAGATCGATCAAAGCCAGTCAAAGTTCTTCGAATCCTTTGAAAACTATTCCAGAAAACCTCTAAATATTACAAAACTGCATAAGAGTTGAGGCTAGAAGCTAAAAAAATAAAAGATCATTTCTATATTGCGTTAACATTATTGAAATCAGTAGTTAAGAGATGATGAACCTTTTACTTGGAGTTCAAAGCACTTTTGATTTATCAAAAGTTGATTTCTCATCAGGTCTGGGTATAAATTCACCTGATCTTGCTGGAATATCCTTTTTAATGGTCATGTTTGCTGGCGTTCTAGCTTTGAGGCTTGGAACAACCCTCAGAGATAATTAGTTTTAAATACTAATAAAAATCAAAATACAACCCTTGAACAAAGTAGATGCTTTGAGGGGTCAAAGATTTTTTCTATATAAGAAATTTTGATTATTTACTTTGATTTCTTCTAAGGCAGTTAATAAGCACAATGAAAATCACAATAAATATAACTAAAATATCGTTTATATCTGGCAAAATAACATTTGATGCTCAAATTTCATCCTAAACGAGAATTATAAATTATGCTGATTTTTAAATCATTCATCGTCAAATTCTTTGATATGCTTATTTATCTGAGAAGCAAGCAAGAATAGAATTTATCAAATAAATTAAACAATGATTACATAAATCAAAAAACATAGCTATTTTCAATATTCTTATCAAGTAATTTAAATCAACCAAACTCATATCGTCCTCCTATGAATTTAGAAGCTTCTAATGGAAATTTATATAATAATGCTGACAGTTTTGCAATGGCATTCGATTCAGCTTGGAAAGATTGTGGTTTAGAAGAAAATAAAGATATAAATATAGAAGAGAAAATAAAAATAACTTTTGAAAAGATTAAAACTCATCCTTTCCTAATTGAAAATCCTATAGAATCAAAAGATTTAGCTCTCTTCAGGATAAAGTTATTAGGGCTCTCCTAAGTTTTAATAATTTATTTTAGTATTTCGCAGAAATCATAAAATTGATATCTTACACGTCACGTAAATCTTTATGGATGAAATTAAATAAACACTTTTTAAATAGGATAATTAAATTAGGAATCTTTTAAGAGCTTATCCTCTATGGCTAGGAGTTTAATTTGAGAAAAGAACAATTAAAGAAGTCCCTTCTTATTGCATTATTTACAGGTGCTTTCATTTTACTTGTCTTCTTGATTCAGACCTATGGAATTGAACCATTAAGAAGTGCCGTTAAAGAAATGGGCATTTGGGCACCTCTAGGAATTCTTATCCTTCGAGGAATAAGTGTCATCCTTCCAGCATTGCCTAGTTCTGTTTATTCACTTTTAGCTGGATCATTACTTGGTTTTAAAACAGGCTACATAACTATATTTATGTCTGACCTAATTTTTTGTCAGTTAGCATTTTTTATAGCTCGGAATTTCGGTCGTGCTCCTGTTCGAAAATTAGTTGGCGTAAAAGCCATGAAAAGAATTGAGGGTTTTAATCAAAATCAACTAGAAGGAAATTTCTTTCTAATGACTGGACTCCTTATGACTGGACTTTTTGATTTTTTAAGCTATGCACTAGGAATAGGGGGAACACGTTGGAGACTTTTTACTCCTGCTTTAATAATTAGTTTATTGATAAGTGATTCAATTATTGTTGCTGTTGGAGCAGGTGTAAGCCAGGGCGCTGGACTAATGCTTGGGGGGGCTTTACTTGGAATGTTTGCACTAGCAACCATAGCTGGATTCAATAAAAATAGAATCTCAGAAACTCAAGAGAAAAACCAATGAATGCAAGACAAGTATTAAGAAATCAAATAATTTAGATAACTAAATAGAAAAAATTTATATTTGTTCTATTTATATTGTTAAAGTTACTTAATTCTATTTGTTGATATGTCAAGTATTCCATTTAAAGCTCTTAAAATAGGAGCAGAAGCTATTAATAAAAATCCAGTTAAGTATAATAAAAGTAGAATATCTGGAAGTAAAAGAACAACATATGGATTACATATAAGAGGAGCATCGATGCCAGGAGAAAAAGAAAAATTCACAATCACATCTAAAACCAAACCTCAACAATTCGAAAACTTAATTTATAACCAAGTTATGAGCAGTTATAGAAGGGATAAGATTGAAAGTTATAACTACAAAACACTAAATAAAGAAAGTACTGGAATAAATATGCTTCAAATAAATGAATTTGTTCCTAATGATGATGATGCATTACTTGTAGCAATCAATGCATTATATAAAAACATCTTTGGAAACTTATCTTTAATGCAATCGGAGCGTCCAATTGATATTGAAAGGAAACTAAGGAATGGTGATATCACAGTAAGAGAATTTACAAGAAGAATTTGCAAATCAACTATTTATAAGAATTTCTACTTTGATAGTATTAGCCAATATAAATCAATCAAATTAAGATATAAGCATATTCTTGGTAGGCCCATCAAAAGTCAAATCGAATTAACTCAAAGTTCTAATATTATAAATAACCTAGGTTTTGAGGCTCATATTGATTTACTAATAGATTCTGATGAATATCATAACGTGTTTGGTGAAGATATAGTTCCATTCATGAGGTCCTGGAATTCTCCAATTGGTTTTAAGACTAAAAGTTTTCTAGAAACTTCATACATAACAAAAGCTTTTGCCACAAGTGACATATGTGAAATTATTTAATTTTTAAAAATAAATGAATCTCAAAAAAAGCAGATGAATATCGAAGAATTTTTCTTGAAAAGCGTTGGGGAATGGAACTCAATGAGAAGCGGACATTCACTAGCATTTCAAGAGTTTGACGAAATAAGAAGTAAAATAAGTATATTTCCTTCTGAAAGAAATGATTCTAGAGTTATTAAGTTTTTAAAAGACAATTTAATAACTACTAATGCAGTAAATAAAGCATTCCTAATTAATTGGGAAGCAAAAACTGAATGGAGTGAGGAGGATCAGAAAGAAAACTCTTCAGGAGAAACTATAGTCGTTCCGATAGAGATGTCTAAAACAGAAGGAAAGATAGTTAGGAGCGTTGGATACACTGAAGCAGTACAAGTAGTATCATCATATAAAATTCTTAATGATGGAACTCTAATTATTTATTCAGACTATGGTCATACTTGTACAGAAGAAAGAATATGGTTTGTATCAAATAATTTACGGAGTAGATCTTCTGTTACGAGAGCAATAGATTCATTAGCTATCTTGCAAACATCTTATGCATCAGAAATTCGTTCAATAAAAAAATAAATTATATCTAAAAGATGAGAAACAAATCTATAATAGAATTCGCAAAGATAATTTCAGGCATATTTAGTAATAAGGAACAAGCTTTAGAGAATCCAAAAAACTTTGCACATATTCAAATACATATTCGGCCGTTGTTTTTTAAAACTTATAAATGTTTCGCGTTTTACTCAGAGCAGAGATATCAACACGATATTTGGAATCCATATAGACAGTCTATAAATAAATTATCCCATGAACAAGATATTTTTATTTTAAGTAATCACAAGATTGAAAACAAGGAAAGGTTTACTGGTGGTGCTTTAGAGATGTCTCTTCTAGACAACATATCTAAAAATAAATTATATAAAAAGTCTGGCTGTTCTATGCATTTCAGACAAACAGATCCAGGTACTTTCACAGGGGCTATAGAATCAGGTTGTAAATGTTATATACAATACGGAAGAGATAAGACTTATGTAAAAAGTAAAGTGAAAGTTAATAAAAATATTCTTATTTCTGAGGATTCTGGACATAAAGTAGAAACTACTAAAAAGATTTGGGGATCAGACTTTGGGCCATTAATATTTAAAAAAATAGATAATTTTGATTGCTTTATTGATGAGAACTGGGAATAGATATTCAATTTTATTACCAAATAGAAATGGACTAAGAAATTATTTCTTTTGCTTTTAATCTCACAAATCTATGACGATCATTCAAAAATAATTTAGCGAAGTCTTGTCTAATATTAATTTTCTTACTTTGTAATACAAGCAATGCTGCATATCTATTTTTCCAATAAGGTGTATGCTTCTCATCTGAAAACTCATTTATATTATTATAGAATTTACTTTCATTCAAGCAACCCAAAATTTGTATTGCTGAAGATTTAAATTTCATATAATTAGGCCAATTATCGGATAATAGAAAATCTACTTTATCTAAAATCAATTCATCATATAATTTCAAATCTAATAATAATTTATATACACTCATAAAAAAGTATATTGCTCCATAATCTGATTTCGCTCTATCCCAATTTTGATTTAGATAATATAAAACCTTATCTAAAGGTAATTTTAGCAATTCTTTGATTGACTGATAACATCTATTAAAATCTGTATGAAAAAGTTGCTCAATAAAAAAGCTCAAATCATTATTAAAATTATTAATTTCTAAGGTATCTATCTTACTTGGATCATCAACAATGACTGAATCTATACAATTAATTAGGTTTATATTTTTCCACAATGCTACTTCATCAATCCAAAGAGAGTCTATAGCCTGTAATTTAAATGATGGAGAAATTGGCGCCCTAATTAAAACAGGTAATACAGATAAATGACCAGCATTTATAATATCTTGAACTGCACAATGCCTATCATTTTGATTAGATAGTTTCAAGTAATCCTTCAATTCAGTAAGTTTATCTTCTTCTCCTGCAAGTTTTATTAATGCCGCAAAAGAAGCTCCTTTAACTCCATTGGAGGATTGCTTATCTCTTGATAATGACCTAATTTTATCTATTTCTTTTCTAACACCTAAATTAGTTAGCGTTTGTATTACTAATCTTTTATTATTAAATTGCTTATATAAAATTGAACAAATCTTATTAATAATATCAATATCATTACATTTAAGCTTACCTAATGACCAAATAGCCGTCTCAATAAGATAGTCATCATTATTATTATTTTGAAGAAAGTCTGCAATAGTTGGTATGGCTTTTTTACAATCAAAAACAGCAAGTACCTCTATGGCTTTTCTTTTTGCTATCTTATATTCAAGTTTTTCATAGTCATATTTAATAAATTCAAGAAGTACCGTCTCTGATTCTTCACAAGGAAAATTTGCTAGGTGGAATACAGCTTTATAATAATCTGCTAAAAGCTTAAGCTCAGAAATTGGTTTTCTAAGAATATTAATTGCTTCTATTTTAGTGATTTTCGGTAGATTATTAAATGAGTTGGCTTGCACTTTGTATATAAGGATCTTTGTTTAGTAGGTAATCTGAGATCCTTATATTCAGCATAAAATTTATACTGAATATAAAAAGGTATCTCTTATGAAAATATAAGTAATAAGATTATAGCGGTTAATTTAATCTAGATTATATAATAAGCCTTTTAAGCGGATCAAAAAGTGGATAATTACTTAGGAAGTGAACTAACAACTGAAGAAAAAAAAGAAAATACCAAGGGGGATAAACACAAAATCAGGAGTAATAAAAAATCAACTCAAAATGACATCGAGTTGTTAATCAATGGACTGAGTGATGAAAATGGTTTGGTAAGAAGAAGTCATGCAGAAGCATTAGCCCAAGTTGGTAAAGCAGCTGTACCTGAGTTAATTAAAGCTCTCCTGAATAGTAAAAACGTAATACAGAGAAGAGCGGCGGCAAAGACTTTAAAGTTAGTTGAAGATCCAACAGCTTTACCTTATTTAATCAAAGCACTTACCAATGATTCAGATTCTGTAGTGCAATTCTCCGCCGCTGGTGCAATTGCGATTTTTGGAGAGGCTGCAGTCAATCATCTAATCATTGTCTTAGAGAATCAAGAGTATACAGAAATTCAACATGGTCTTGCAGCCTGGTGTTTAGAATTTATTGGAGCTAAAGCCCCTAATGCAATAAAAAAAGCAGCTAAATCAAAAAACACTAATGTTAAATCAGCCGCAATTTCGGCACTTGAAGAACACATCAGGCAATCACAAGATCAAGAAGCAATTCAATTAGTAGAAAGCGCTATTAATGATGCGGCTGAAAATGTTCAGATTGAAGCTATTAAATTAGTTGGTAAATTGTATAGAATAGAATCTTTAATTCCTACCTTAATATTAAAATTAAAAAACAAAAGCCCAGACATTCGGAAAGCTTCAATATTGTCTTTGATGCAACTTAATATTAACGAGGCTATAAATCCACTCAAAGACCTTAATAAGTTTGAGCAAAATTCACATGTTAGAGAAATTATTAAATTAGCTATAAAAAAAATCAATAGCAAAAAGATTTCAAAAATAATCTAAAATATTAAATGATTTTATCTCTTAAAATATCTTCTTTTATCATTGGATCAATAGATCTATCATTTAACAAATCATCAAATAAATCATCAACAGTATTATCTTTAATTTCTAAAAGAGCACTTATAGAAGCTTTCGCTCTTAATAAGTCTTTATCTCTGCAAGTTTTAATCAAAATATTTCTACCAGTTTTCCCTAATTGTCTCAAAAGAGAAATAACTGTCAATATTATCTCAGGAGCGCCATCTTTAAGTGCTAAATCAACTACTAACATCTCCTCCTGAGTTAATTCTTCTAAATTAAAATTCACGACAACTTTGATCATCGTTTTAAGACAGCTAACTTTAACAGTCGTATTGTTAGTATCCATATAAATTGGAACGATTGACTTTAAAGTTTTTTTACCAAATCGTCCCAAAGCTAAAATTGATTTCCTTCTTATAAATAAATCTTCTTCCTTGAGATTAGCTAAAAGATTATTCATAAATTTAGTCTCAAATTCTTTTCTTAAAATCAAAAATGCTTGAGCATTAATATTTGGATTAGGATGCAAGAAATCTTGATAAAGTTCTATATATTTATTTAAGTCTAAAGAATTAATCATTATAAGTAACAATAATTATTTAAAACCCTTAAAAAAATATTTTAATTTATTTATTTTTATGCAAGTGCGTTTATTAAATAATCCAATAATCCTTTGAATTCCGTTTCTGCTTGCTGACTCATAACATCATTGATTTCAATTTCATCTCGAATAAAGATAAATGCTTCTATGTATGCAGCTGTTGGTAATAGCTGGATACGAATAATTTCTCTCATACCTGATATCCCCCATTCATCTAGAGGGCCAGTACCACCAGTTACTAAGCAATAATTAATAAGACGCAAGTAATGATGAATATCTCTCACGCACTTATCTTTATTAGCCTGGTCATATGAGCCTTTTTGATACACAGCATCAACGGCAAGATTGGTGAATTTATCAAGACAAGAAGCAAGTTTTTCTGCAGCCTCTAGACGAGCTTTAGCCCTATCAAAAGAACCTTTCACAGACTCAAAATCGCTAATACTAGGAAACCTTCCCGCTGCATCAGCTGCGCTAACAACGGTTGTAACTGCAGATTTCATAATGACTTAATAAGAGTTAGTTTGAAGTGCTTTTGAAGAGGAATAAATTTAAGTTGAATATTCAACTCAAAGCCTCTATTACAAGGTCAAAATAGGATGCAGCCTCCGCTGCGATATCTTGACATTGTGCTCCTGAGCCAGAATTAATTCCCTTAAACATTTTTCTTCCTGTATTTGTCTCAGTCATAATTGCTACTGTGGCAATTTTCATTATTTCAACTGCCCTAATAGCATTAGAAGTTGGGACTCCAAGAGCTAAATAAGTTTCTTTTAAACCGTTGAGACATCTATCTTCAAGAACAGAAGAATCCCCTGCAAGAAGTGCGTAACTTACATATCTCAAAATAATTTCCCCATCCCTTAAGCAAGCCGCCATTCGACGAGTGGGATAACAATGCCCCCCTGGCTGAGTAAGTCCAGTATTCTCACAAACCATTCCTGCAACAGCATCTGCGGCTATGCATGAAACATTTTGAGTTATTGCAAGTGTTGCATCAATTCGTTTATTTGCATCTGCTACATACTTTCTTAAATCTGCAAGATCCTCACTTCCAATTGCTGCACCCTTGGCGTCAGCACTTACAACTGTTCTAGAGAACGCATCAAGCATTTTTTGACTACCTAGGCTCTATTAAGAAATGAGTAAAAAGTAATGACTTATTACTCATTACTTAATCAACTTAAGACTTACAGTCAAATTTCACTGAAAGAGATCTAAGAACGCAATGCTTCTTAACTGTACAAAAGAATTCTCACTAAAATCATTCGTAGAGTTGTCTCAAAAAGCTTATAAGCAAAATGGTATATCACTAATTTGAGCTATTGTTAAGATAAAAAATGCAAAGTCCTACAGAAGAAGAGTTAGAAGAATCAATTAAGGAACTAACAGAGTACAAAAATCGTTTAGAAAAAGAGGTGAAAACTATTTCAAATAAGCTAAAATTGCCTCAAAAGAAAATCAACTCAATTATCGATTCGCATTCAGAGATTAATCAAATAAAAACAATACTTTCCAAACTAAATAAACAAAAGAAAAATGTAGTTTCCAACTTAATATCATAAATTTATTTTATCTAATTAAATAATATAAGATGCTCACTATTAATATAGAAAAAATTAAATTTAAATCCATTTATTTTCAGTGTATAAAATGAAAAAATCAAACAATATATTTTTAAATGGATTAAACCAAGCTCAGTCTCAAGCAGTTGATCATTTTGATGGTCCATTATTAGTTATAGCCGGAGCAGGAAGCGGAAAGACTAGAGCTCTTACTCATCGTATTGCACATTTAATTATTGAATATAATGTTGATCCAGGCTCTATTCTTGCAGTAACTTTTACAAATAAAGCTGCAAGAGAAATGAAAGATAGGCTTGAATTACTTTTAGCAAAAAGATTAGCAAATGTCATACATGGTAAGCCTTGGTCTGCCTTACATGTAGCAGAACAAAGACTAATTCGTAATCGTATATATCGTGAAATTAGCCGTGAATTATGGATAGGAACTTTTCACGCTTTATTTGCAAGATTATTGCGCTTTGATATTGATAAGTTCAAAGATGCTGAAGGATTAACATGGACTAGACAATTTTCAATATATGATGAAACAGATGCACAAAGTCTGATCAAAGAAATAGTTACACAAGACCTACAATTAGACCCTAAAAGATTTGAGCCAAAAAAAGTCCGCTGGGCCATAAGTAATGCCAAAAACCAATGCCTACTTCCTGATGATTTGTTGAAGAATCAAGAGGGTCAGAGAGGTAAACTAGTTGCTGAAACTTATAGACTTTACAGGAAAGCGTTAGCGGCTAATAATGCATTAGATTTTGATGATCTTCTATTAATACCTGTTCAATTACTACAGCAAAATGAAAAGATCAGAACTTATTGGCACAGTCGTTTCAAACATGTTTTAGTCGACGAATATCAAGATACTAATTGGACACAATACGAATTAATTAAACAATTGGTTACCAATGGGAAAGATCCATCGTCTTTTAAGGATTGGAATAATCGATCAGTTTTTGTTGTTGGCGATGCTGATCAAAGTATTTACAGTTTTAGAGCTGCGGACTTTAGGATATTAATGGGATTTCAGGAGGACTTTGGGAAGAAAAGCCTAGACAATATAAATAATTCAACTCTCGTAAAACTTGAAGAAAATTATCGCTCTACCTCTACCATCCTCGAAGCAGCCAATTCACTAATTTCCAACAATAAAGAAAGAATAGATAAAGTTCTTAGAGCAACTAGAGGAGAAGGTGAGCCTATTAAATTAACAAGGTGTGACGATGAGATAGCAGAAGCAGAGGCAGTTGTTCATAGGCTAAGAATTTTAGATGCCTCGAATCCAGAATTAAATTGGGGAGATATGGCTATTCTTTATAGAACTAATGCTCAATCAAGGGCAATTGAGGACTCATTGGTTCGCTGGAGTATTCCATATATAGTGGTTGGAGGATTACGTTTTTATGATCGAAGAGAAATTAAAGATCTACTAGGTTATTTAAGACTTTTAATTAATCCATCTGACAGTGTCAGTCTTCTAAGAGTTTTAAACGTTCCTAAACGAGGAATAGGTAAAACAACAGTTCAAAGGTTGAGTGATGCTGCTAGTCAATTAAAAATTCCTCTTTGGGAAGTTGTAAATGACCCCGAAGCTGTCAGATCTCTCGCCGGAAGATCAGCTAAAGGTCTTTTGTTGTTTAGTGAGCTTATCAATGAATTACAAAGTCATCTTCTTTCTTCAAGCCCAGCCGAGTTGGTTCAATTAGTTTTAGAAAAAAGTGGATACTTAAGTGAATTAATTGCGACAGGAACAGATGAGGCAGAAGAAAGAAGACGCAATCTTCAAGAATTAGTTAATGCCGCTTTGCAATATCAGGAAGAAAGTGAAGATGCAAATTTAGAAGGTTTTTTATCAACTGCTGCTTTATCAAGCGATGCAGATAATAAAGACACTGCTTCAAATCGAGTGACATTAATGACTCTTCATAGCAGTAAAGGTTTGGAATTTCCTGTTGTTTGTCTTGTAGGAATGGAGCAAGGCTTATTCCCAAGCTATAGATCACTTGATGATCCATCTTCACTTGAGGAAGAAAGACGACTTTGTTACGTAGGACTTACTAGAGCGAAAGAAAAACTATTTCTCTTTCATGCCTCTGAGAGAAGAATGTGGGGGGGGATGAGAGAACCTGCTATCGCATCTATATTTCTTTCCGAAATCCCAGAAGAGCTTGTTAAAGGCGATATTCCATTATCTGGTGGGGCTACACTTAGAAGAGAAAAAAATCTAGACAGACTCACTAGAATTGATCGCCAAAGTAATAAAAAATCTTTTCTTAGTGGAGCTGAAAATGGCGTAAGAAAAACATATTCTGGTCCTTCCCCAGGTAAAAGTTGGTCAGTTAACGATAGAGTTGAACATTCTTCATTTGGAGAAGGAAAAATAACACATATTTTTGGTTCAGGAGAGAAAATCTCACTTGCTATAAAATTCCCAGGAATTGGACCCAAAATATTAGACCCAAGACTAGCTCCATTGAAATTAATACATTAGTAAAATTCAAATAAAAAAAATGTTAATCAATTAAAAATCATATTTCTCATGGAATTATTCGATAAATCTAAAATTGAACAAGAGATACGAGAATTACCCGATGGAATTCTAACTACCTTATTAGATGCAGCAGTCTCAGCTAATATAAATTCAATAGCAATAGTTGGAGGAATTGTTAGAGACTTAATAACGAAGTCTAAAAACAAAGATTATGAAATTATCTTTAATGATTTAGATTTGATCATTGAAGGTGAGACTTCAATCTATGTAAAAGAATTACAAAAAGTTCTCGGGCCAAAAAGAATAAAAGTCATACGTAATAATACAACATATAAAACTTCAGAAATAATTATTAATGGCATAAAAGTTGATATTGCAAGTGCTCGTGAAGAAGCTTATCCTATACCTGGAGAAAATCCAATAGTCGAATCATCAACAATCAAAAATGATCTAATAAGAAGAGACTTTAATATAAATTCTATGGCAATTGAACTAAAAAGTAATAAACTGATAGACTTATTTTCAGGATCAGATGCAATTTATAATAAGAAAATGGACTTTTTACATGAGTCAAGCGTTCTAGAAGACCCAACTAGAATTATTAGAGCTTCTCGGTATTCAGCCAAGTTAGATTTTAGTATATCAAATCAAGCCATAAGACAAATAAGAGATACATTAAATCGATGGCCTTGGAATTGGCATATTGGAGATAATACTGATTTAGCCCCTTCAGCATTATCAATAAGATTAAAAATGGAAGTCGAATTGCTTTTAAAAAGTAAATATTGGAAGGATTCATTAAAAAAGCTACAAGATTGGGGAGGACTAAAAATATTAGATTCAAATTTACAGAGTGATCAGAGACTTATCGAAAAAATATTCATCGCAAAGAAGTCTAATATTGAAGCTCTAACAGCATTAGTTTATGAATCTAAAAACCCTATCTATCTTGCTAAAAGATTACACTTGGATCAACAACAAAAAGAAATAATAGAAGGAGCTTGTCAATTAAACAAGTATCTAGAACATCTAACAGATAGTGCTTTATATAAAAAGTGGTCTCCATCGAAGTGGACAAGTTTTCTAGAGGAAATTAATGCTAATGAATCTTCATTCATACTTGAAATATGTAAAGAAAACCCTCTAAAAGAATATTTGAAATCTTGGCTATACAATTGGAAGCATATAGAATCTCCTATAAAAGGAGATGATTTATTAGCTAAAGGTTGGCCACCTGGACCGGCAATAGGAATAGAAATAAAGCGACAAAGAATGAAATTAATTGATGAAAAACATCTTTTATGAATAAGTTAAAAATATTTATTCAGAGACAAATCCAATTTTTATCCAAGGTCCTTGCTTTATAAGTTTTTCTGAATTAACAGGTGAGCAACTAACAACTAAAGGGCCACAAGTTTGTGGGTCTACTAAAATTTTTAGCATAGTTTTATAAATAGAGCCATTAGAAATAAAATCATTAAAGATGAGCTCGAATCTTAAGTTTTTATCGCCATTAATATTTTTCAAAAAAACTTTATTTGCAGGTGCCAAAGTACTTTCAAAGCCCTTATCTAAAAGTTCTTCTACTCCATCATATACAGGTATATGATCAAGCTTAAGAATGATTTTCAAGGGGTCTAAATTCAACTTTAATTGGTCACTATTTGTAGCTTCTAGCATTTCAGATAAATGACCAAGCAAACCAAAACCAGTTATGTCAGTACATGCATTTACAACTTTTGAGTTTAAATTTATATTTGTTAATTGATTAATAGAATTAACAATATAATGTTGACTCTTGTTCATTTCCTTTAAAACAGAATCAAGTATATAAGGTTTTACTTGGCCATTCATAAATGCAGAAAAAATTATGCCAGTACCTAAAGGTCGACTAATTAATATTTGGTCTCCCTTTTTCATTCCTCCCTTAGACCAAAAATATTTTTTATCATCGATAATCCCATTTATAGTTAATGAGCTTTCAATACCTAAAGAGAAAGGTTCTTCAGATATTTTTCTTGATTCCAATGTATGCCCGCCTATAAGTTTTGCCCCCTGAACATTCAAAGCAGAATTAATACCTTCCAATACTTGAAACAACAATTCTTTCTGTAAAATATTAGGTATTGATGGTAAGTTCACAACAGATTGTGCAGAAATTACAGATCCTCCGCATGCCCAAACATCAGAGCAAGAATGTAATGCCAAAAGCCTCCCATTGAGCCATGGATCACTAATTAAAGCAGGAAATCCGTCTACACTTTGTATTAAAGTCTTATTAGAATTTGATTTTCCTATAGGAATAGAATCATCTGTTAAAGATTCTATTAAGTCTAATTTATTTAAGGCTGAGTTTAATGGAGAATACCCTAATTTTGCTGCACAACCTCTACATTTAATCATCTCTTTTTCAGAAAAATTTTCTGAATCCATGTCTTTAATAAGATGAAATTTATATATAAATTTTTTATCAATTAATTCTTTCAGTCCTGATAGAAAATCAAAAGGTCCAATAATAATTTTACCTAACGACATAAAAGCTTTAGAGTCGTTGTTTATGGAGTTGATATCTAAAAGTTGTATTGCTTTCCTTTGAGGTTTCCATCCCTCAAGTTTTAAACCTTTACTAATAGCCTCTAAATTCTTTGCCAGTGGTTTTGCGGAACGAACTGCCCAAACACCAGAGGAAGGTCGCGGACAATCCTTAATGACTCCACAATCTCCAACAGCAAACAAATCAGGATGATTAAGAACTTGAAGAGTATTTTTAGTTAATATCCTCCCATCTTCATCCACAGGAAAACCACTGGCCTTTATCCAATCAAATGATTTATTACCAGTACATATTAATTTTGGATATAAAATAGATGTATCCTCTTGAGTGATCTCAATCTTTAACTCTTTTAATTTTTTTAATAGATTTTTATTAAGTTTTCTTCGTGATTTAACTTTTAATATAATAGATCTTTTTGGCCATCTTTTTCTCAAAGAAAAAGCTATTTCTATACCAGCAAATCCACCACCGATAATTACAAACGGTTTCGCAAAAGAATTATCATTGTGGATATCTTGATCGATAATAAATTTATAAGATTCAGAAAAAGGTTTAATTGGAACAGCTAAATCTTTATCTCCGCTAATTAAAAATTTAGAATTTAAGTTCGTCATTGTCCCTATATTTAGGGACAATAACGAATATTCAATTTCTGGGCGACCTGCTAAAAGTAATCTTTTTTTCTTAGAATCAATCCCCTCAATTTCTGCCATCACAAATGAAACTCCTGCTTTTGAAGCAAGGCTCCTCAAATCTATTAGTATTTCATCAATCTTGTATTTACCTGCTAGGACACCTGGAAACATCCCAGAATAAATAGTTGTACTTGCTTTATTTACTAAAGTAATCATTCCAGCAGGCTTCAATTTTGGATTCATTGCCCATCTGCGCAACACAAGGGCATGAGTATGACCACCACCAGCAAGAACGAGATGATCACTGAACATGATTTTTTGAATATTTCTGGAACACAATCAGATGCCTATGATTTCAAAAAAGCAAGATTAGGAATTATTGGAGGAAGCGGACTATATAGGATGGACAACCTTAAAAATATAGTCGAGTTAAGCTTAGACACTCCCTATGGAAAACCTTCTAATAAGTTACTAATAGGCAATCTATTTGGAATAGAGATTGTTTTTCTAGCTCGCCATGGAGAAAAACATACTTTAAATCCAAGCGAAATTCCATACAAAGCAAATATCTGGGCTATGCGCTTTCTAAATGTTAGATGGTTAATATCGGCTTCAGCTGTGGGATCGTTAAAAGAAAATATCAAACCTTGCGACATTGTTATCCCTGATCAATTTATTGATCGAACTCATCAAAGGCCATTAACTTTTTTCAACAATGGAGTTGTAGCTCACATAAGCATGGCAAATCCTTTTTGCGAAATTCTTTCTCAAATACTTTCGCAAGAAATAGAAAAACTTTTAACCAAAGAAAAAAAAATGCATATTGGTGGAACATATCTTGCTATGGAGGGGCCAGCATTTTCAACAAAAGCAGAATCAAACTTATATAGAGATTGGGGATGCTCAATCATAGGTATGACAAACCATACAGAAGCAAGATTGGCAAAAGAAGCCGAAATCGCTTACTCAAGCCTATCTATGGTTACTGATTATGATTGTTGGAATCAAAATTGCGAAAATGTATCTGTCGAGATGGTTATTGAGAATCTTCAGGAAAATGCAAATTTCGCAAAATCAATAATCTCTGCTGCCGCTAAAAGAATCTCATCATTAAGGCCTTCAAGCTCTTTTCATAATGCATTGAAAGATGCCCTAGTTACTCCAAAAGAGTATGTACCCAATCAAACTAAAAGCAAGATCAAATTATTTACAGATAAATATTGGCTTTAAAAAAACCAACCGACAATAAATGTGGGTTGGTTTTTATGTTATTTCAATTAAATAGTATTTTTCTAGTTAAAACTAACCAGCGTTACCAATACCAGTGTATGAACCGTAGAAGAAAATACCAAGAACAAAAATAACAGCTGTTCCACCTGCAGTAGCTACTAACCATAAAGGAAGTGCTCCCTCTGTCCACCGTCTTTCCCAGGAGATTGCAGGCCTACCATCTGGTAGACGATCTCCTACTCGCCCATCAGGTCCTTTTAATTTGCTCATGATAAAGAGATTTAGTTAAAGAAGTAACTGGAAAAAAGAATTCCCATTACAAAAACAAGTAAGAGTCCAAGATAAAGACTTGTTCGGTTTAATTCGACCGGAACTTTATTTGGATTTGGATTGACTTGCATGGATAAAAAAGCAATCAGATGAAATTTGGTTATTTCAGACGCGTGTCAAGTTCAGCCTTGGAATCAAAGCGCTGAACTACAACAGGAGCTTTGCTTTCTCCAGCCTGAAAATACGTATCTGGTCTAGGAGTTCCAAAAGCGTCGTAGGCAAGCCCAGAAGACACAAATAGGAATCCTGCCACGAAGATCGCAGGAAGTGCAACCGCATGGATGATCCAATAGCGGACACTAGTAATGATCTCAAAAAACGGGCGTTCCCCGGTAGAGCCGGCAGCCATAGCCTCACTTAATCAGCTCAGTGATCTTATCAAGCGAAATCAAAAGAAACGATCTCTGTTGCAAGGTGGTTACACAGAGTCATGGAAATCATCAAAAATTTATGATTTCAACCCTGCCATCGCAATAAATTGCCCCTTTCTCCGAATACAAATCCCTTAGGAATGTCACTATTAGAATTGTCCACGAACAAAATTCTGATGAAGTTTGTTGGAACAGATTCACCAACAGGATCTTTTTCCCAAGTTTTTCCATCATCATTGCTAACTAATAAAGTTCCATTTCCTCCAGCGGCCCAAATCGATTTAGATGGATCCCAAACAAGATCTTGATAGTTATAGCCATTCACGATTGGGATAATGGGCTTGGACCAGGAGTCAATATCATTAGGATCTGAGTTAAATCTGATTTCAGCTCCTCTAGAAAGCATCCATAAATCTCCATTTGGCTGTTCACCCACACTTTGGACTCTTTTACTACTTGCTCTTTGATGGGGGCTCCATATCTCCTCTCCTGGGCTTAAAACTGAGAAAAAATTGCCAAGACTACTTACACTTATATAACCACCGTTATTTGTCCGTCTTAATTCTCTGATCCCTCCAGAGCCTGAAGTATCAACAACTATAGCTTCCCAATTTATACCAGCATCAGTTGTTTTATAAATTGCTCCAGCCGTAGTTGCCAACTCAGCAGAATCAATATCAATTGTTGTTATCAAATATGGATCTCCAGGCAACTTATTTCCCAAATCGAGACGGGTCCAATTTTTACCTCCATCAGTTGTATGAAGAATCAATCCTGGCTGACCTGCAATCCAACCTTCTTGCCCTTTAAAATCGACACTTATTAAACGAAAGTTACCTTCGCTTGGAATATCCAAATTTCTTTCTTTCCAAGTAATACCACCATCGTTTGTTTCAAGAATCAGCCTATTTGTACCAACTAAAAACCCATTTTTATCATCGACAAAGTCAGCATCTAATGGATTTGCCTCAGTATCGAGGTCAACTATTGACCACGGACTTGATGAGCCCATGGAAGCATTGCTAACAGTACAACCAGTAAGAACTACACCAACTATAAAGACAAGAGTCAAATTAATGACATTTGAAAACAGGCGTTTCATTTCAAAGAATAAAGAGAGAGAAAACAGGCAGCGGCTAAAGCCAGGCTTCCAAAAATAAGAACGTTTTTCTGGCCTGAAGGAAGTTTATTAAATCCAAAGCCATAAGTAAGGTTTTCTTCAAATCCACTAGGCTTTGATTTAGGTCCAATATCCTTATATCCACCAAATCCTACTCGACAGACAGGACATCTAAACTTCTCTCTATCGATGTCTAAGAATGCCGTTCCTGGTTCAATATTTAGCTTTTTTATGCCCTCATCAGGATCATAAATAAAACCACAGCTAATGCACTCGAAGCGATTTAATTTGGGATCAACTTCCTCGATTGAGCTTTTTGGTTCAAATGAAATAACTTGATTTTGTTTTTCATCAGGATTCAAATCTTCCAAAGGATTTGATTTTGTTTTGTTGTCTTCACTCACAGTTTTCACTTTCACATATAACAACTGTATGGCACTAATCTAGAAAATGACTGTCAGACTGATATTGAAATCAGTAATTCATTCATGTTTTCCCTTCAGGGTTATGAGTATTTTTTAGGATTTCTTCTTATTTCAGGAGCAGTTCCCATTCTTGCTCTTACAACAAATAAGCTTATAGCTCCTAAAAGCAAAGCAGGAGAAAGACAGCTTACATACGAATCTGGCATGGAGCCCATTGGAGGAGCATGGATCCAATTTAATATTCGTTACTACATGTTTGCACTTGTTTTCGTTATATTTGATGTCGAAACAGTGTTCCTTTACCCATGGGCAGTTGCATTTCACAAACTTGGGTTATTAGCATTTATAGAAGCACTTGTTTTTATCACAATATTGGTTGTGGCATTAGCATATGCATGGAGAAAAGGTGCCCTTGAATGGAGTTAAATCCCTTGAATAACTCTCCTTCTTCTGAAGCAGTAAGAAATCTTAGAGAAGCTTCTTGTGGCCCTGTTGGATCGCCAACAGTAACTAACGATTTAAGCGAAAACATAATTCTTACTAGCCTGGAAGATCTTCACAACTGGGCAAGATTAAGCAGTTTATGGCCTCTTCTTTATGGAACTGCTTGCTGTTTTATTGAATTTGCAGCTCTCATTGGATCTCGATTTGATTTTGACAGATTTGGATTAGTACCAAGAAGTTCTCCTAGGCAAGCTGATCTACTAATAGTGGCTGGCACTGTCACAATGAAAATGGCACCTGCTCTTGTAAGGCTTTATGAGCAAATGCCAGATCCAAAGTACGTAATTGCGATGGGAGCTTGCACTATTACTGGTGGCATGTTTAGCGCAGATTCAACAACTGCAGTTAGAGGCGTTGACAAATTAATACCAGTAGACCTTTACCTCCCTGGATGTCCTCCAAGACCAGAAGCAATATTTGATGCGGTTATTAAATTAAGGAAAAAAGTTGCTAACGAATCAATCTCTGAGAGATCAAAGATTACTCAAACTCATAGGTATCTAACTATTCCTCATAAAATGAAGAGAGTCGATTCTAAAGTCAATGGACAATATTTAAAAGCAAAAACACAATTAATTGCTCTAAACCCTTCCTTATCTGAAGAATTTGATCAATCTTTAAAAGAAGTTCAAAAAATATCTGAAGAACTTTCAAATAATTAATTCTCTCCTATAAAAACATGACAAACAAATCAGAAGATATAGCAGTTGAAGAAAAAAGCTTAGGTCCGATAAGCAAATGGCTTTCTGAGAATAACTTTGAACATATTCCTTTGGAAGACGACCATCTGGGAGTTGAAGTTATAAAAATAATGCCAAATAATCTTTTAGCAATAGTTGAAGCATTAAAAGGTGAAGGATTTAATTATCTTCAATGCCAAGGTGGATACGATGAAGGTCCTGGTTTAAATATAGTTTGTTTTTATAATTTAATAGAAATGAGTGAGTTTAAAAAAGATATTTCTCCTCGCGAAGTAAGGTTAAAAATATTCCTTAATCGTGATGGTGCAATGACTGTACCAAGTTTATATAGTCTTTTCAGGGGGGCCGATTGGCAAGAAAGAGAAACCTTTGATATGTATGGTGTTAATTTCAAAGGACATCCTCATCCTAAAAGACTTTTAATGCCTGAAGACTGGAAAGGTTGGCCACTAAGAAAAGACTACGTTCAGCCAGATTTTTATGAAATGCAGGATGCATACTAATTTATTTCTTTTTTTTATATCTTCTATAAAATCTCATTATTGCTAAAGCAAGACTCTTTGGATCATGCCTCAAAGTAGGAGTAATCTTTGAACCTTGAAGAGAAGCAAGATAAACCTTATAGCCTCTAGACATAAGATCATTTTTATTGCATTTGACTGGTTCAGACCCTTTTGATTTGTAATAATCAACCAATGGAGACGGACCTAATTCATCTTGAGCAAGGATTGAACTAAATATTTTCCTAGTAATTCCTATTGACGCCAATTGAGCTTCAACAGCCCTAACATGACCAGTAACATCAAGTCCATCAGTTTCACCTGGTTGAGTCATTAAATTACATATATATAATTTTGGAGCTTTACTCTTCTCTATCTCTTCCACTATTTCAGGGACAAGCAAGTTGGGGAGAATTGATGTATACAAGCTTCCTGGGCCTATCAAAATAATTTCAGCATTTCTGATAGCTTCCAGAGCCCTAGGCAAAGCGGGGGGGCGTGATGGATAACAGCCGATTCTCATTATTGGTAGGCGGGCATTCCCGATAGCTGATTCACCTTCTATTCGGTCACCATTTTCAAGTTCAGCCCACAATTGGACATCTACATTAGTTGCTGGTACAACTTGACCCTGAACTGCTAAAACCCTACTTGATGCAGTTATAGCTGTCTCTAAACTTCCAGTTATTGCGGTCAAAGCTGAAAGGAAAAGATTCCCAAAGCTATGTCCCTTAAGTCCACTTCCCGAAGGAAATCGATACTGAAAAAGGCCTGTTATTAGTGGCTCTTCCGTTGCTAAAGCTGCTAAACAATTTCTAATATCTCCTGGAGGCTGAACTCCAAGTTCTCTCCTAAGTACTCCACTACTGCCTCCATCATCTGCAACAGTAACTATTGCTGTGATTCGACTGCTATATCTTTTTAAACCTTTAAGTAATGAAGATAAGCCTGTTCCTCCTCCAATAGCCACAATATTTGGACCTCTATTTAATTTTTGTTTAGCTCTTAATGCATCAACTAAAAAAGTATCTTTTTTGGAACCTAAAGCCTGCTTAATAGATTCAAAACTTCTTCCTTGACCCCAAATTAAAAGAAATATGCCTATAAAAAAGACTATTGGTCCAGATATAGTTCTTGGGACAAAAGTAGTTAAAAAGCCTAAAAACCAAAATAGTATTTCTACAACCCAATAAATTGGACGAAGGTCAGTCCAAATCGAGGCTCCAATCAAAGCAATTAATAAGCCCAAGCCAGATGTAATCATCCACCTTTTGACCACAAGACCTGGCAAAAGCCATCTAACAGCTCTTTTAAAGCGTGTATAAAGTTGAAAAGACAAACTAGCGAAAAAGGTTTTACGCAAAGTAGAACTTCTTAATTTTCTTTTCCTTCTTTTTTTCAATGGATTCAAGTTAGAGGAAATTTCACCAAAGAGACCTAAATAATTAATTCACAAAAAAGCTAATTAATCTTCCCAATTCACCTATCTCATACAAAATGAGATAGGTAAACAAACATTAGGAGAGAGTGTGCCAAAAAACACTCAGGTAATGTTGATGAAAAATCTCAGTGTAAAACTGGGATCAAATAAAGTTCTCAATGAAGTCAATCTTGCCATGCGTGCTGGTGAGAGACTGGCAATTGTTGGTCCATCTGGCTCAGGCAAGTCAACAATACTTCGCCTACTAGCTGGATTACTTTTACCCTCCAGCGGGAGCCTTCAAATATCAGGCATTAACCAAAATTATTTAAGGCTGGATCAAAATAGCCCTCCCGACGTGAGGTTGGTTTTTCAAAATCCAGCATTGTTGGCATCATTAACTGTTAGGGAAAACGTAGGTTTTTTGCTTGAAAAGCAAAAAACTTTTTCCGAAGAAATTATCAACCAAAGAGTCATAAATTGTTTACAGAAAGTTGGCTTATATGATGTCGCCGACAAATTTCCGAATCAACTTAGTGGAGGGATGCAAAAAAGAGTAAGTTTTGCTCGAGCATTAATTAGTGACTCCAAGAAAGGAAAAGAGTCAATTCCACTTCTTCTATATGACGAACCAACTGCTGGGTTAGACCCCATAGCTTGTACCCGAATTGAGGATCTAATTATAAAAACAACTGATGCTGCGGATGGCTGTTCAATCGTAGTAAGTCACGTTTCAAGTACAATTGAAAGAACAGCTAGTAGAGTTATTTTGCTTTACGACGGGAAGTTTCAATGGGATGGATCTATAGATCAATTTAAACAAAGTGAAAATTCCTATGTAAAACAATTTCGCACAGGTAATCTTCAAGGACCAATGCAACCTGAGGACTTATAAATTCATGCGTAGAAGTTTACGAGATGCATTTGTTGGATTTTCACTATTAGGTGGATTGATTATCTTTTCTGGTGCAATGCTTTGGTTAAGAGATTTTCGTTTAGGTTCTAAAGCCTGGGAAATTTCTGCAAGCTTTAAAGATGCAAGTGGTCTCGCAGAGCTATCTCCAGTTACTTATAGGGGAATCATTGTTGGCTCTATTCAAAAAATAAATTTCACCCCAAACACTGTTGACACTAAAATCAAATTAAACAATGATAATTTAATTTTACCAAAACCTGTAATTGCTAAAATAGTTACTAGCTCTATCCTTGGAGGAGATGCACAACTATCTCTAGTCTCATTAGGTGAATCATTAAATAAAGACGAACTAATTACAGTCAAAAAAGATTGTCCTAATAAAAGAATTTTATGTAGTGGAGATAATATTAAAGGTGTTGAAATGGCTAGCATATCTAGTTTGACAGAGGGTATAAATGGAATTATTGATGAAGCCGATAGGCAAGCAATAGTGAATAAAGTATCAGAATCTATTAAACAATTTGATAGAACTCAAGCCAATCTTGACGAATTTGTCTTATTATCTAAATCAGAACTTTTAAGAGCAAAACCTATAATTTCCGAATTAACCAAAGCTTCTTTTCATTTAAATAATATTCTTGAAAGCCTCGACAACCCCGATACTTTAAAAGATATTCAGGAACTTGCCTCCACATCTAGTTCACTAAGCAAGAAAATTGATCAAATGAGTTCAGATATAGGGAATATAATGGAAGACAAAGAACTTTTAGATGCTTTAAAAAGAGTGACTATAGGTTTAGGTAAATTATTTGATGACATATATCCTTAATAAATAACTAGTTTCAGGTGACGCTATTAATTGCATCCATTGCGATTGAAGCAATAGCTTTATCGCTTGCCTTCGGTAATTGAACGTATTTACCTCCAGAAGCCTCAGCCAAGTCTTTACCCATACCACTTGCGATAAACTTTCTTTCTGTATCAATTACAAGTAATTTAATACCCAGGCCTTGATAGCGCGAAGCAACATCAAGTACTTCTTGCTTCAAATCAGGAGGTTCTTCTCCCTCAAGAACTGGTTGACCTAATGAAGTACTTAATGGAACATTCCCTCTTCCATCAGTAATCGCGACCACTACCACCTGACCAAGATCTCCTGTTGCCAATGCATTTGCTCCTACTCGTGCAGCTTGAGTCAAACCATGAGCAAGTGGCGATCCACCACCGCAAGGCATTGCCTCAAGTCTTCTTTTTGCAGCAGTGATTGATCTGGTTGGCGGAAGCAAGACTTCAGCTTGATCTCCTCTGAAAGGGATAAGAGAAACTTCATCTCTATTTTCATAAGCTTCTGTTAAAAGACGAATAACAGCTCCTTTTGCACTTTCCATTCTGTTTAGCGCCATTGAACCACTTGCATCAACCAAGAAAATAACTAATGCACCTGCCTTCCGCTGCAGTAATTTTGCGCGCAAATCACCCTCTTCAACAATTACTTTTCTATTAGGTTCTCTTTCTCTTCTAGCTTTTTGATAAGGAGCTGCAGCTCTTAAAGTTGCATCTACTGCAATCCTTCTAACAGGACCTCTTGGAAGAATTGGTTTTACGTATCTTCCTCGGTTATCACTTAAAACAGCTGATCGACTTCCGCTATTTCCACTCTTTGATTTAGTGGATGAAAACAGCAATAGATCAGGATCAACAGCACATGCTTCTGGATCAAGCATAAATTCTTCTGGTATCGGAGGGGAAGACTCTTCATCTTGGTCCTCTTCCTGATCTTCTTCTTGTTCTTCTTCTTGTTCATTATTGTCTTCAGAGTCTTCAGGAGGCGGAGGTGGTGGCTGCTGATCTTCAGGAGCTGGGGGCTCCATTTCCTCTTCAGAGGGCATTTGCATCGCTCTAGGTGCAATTACAAGTCTTACTGCAGCCTTTAAATCTTCTGCGTCCACTGAATCCCTACCGCATAAAGCAGCATGAGCCTTTGCGACTCTTACTGCATAAAGTTCTGACCTGTGTCCTTCTACGCCACCACGTATGGCCTCGACAACTAAGTATTCAATTTGATCCTCATTAATTTGAACATCTGGTAGCCACTGCCTTGCCAAAAGCAATTGCGTAGATAAAGATTCTGTCTCTTCAGACCACTTCTTAGAAAAAGCTTCACTAGATTGACCATGAGAAATTGCAGCCTGAGTGATTTCCACTCTTTGTTCATTTGTAATTATTTGATCTGCAGATAGCACAATTGCAAATCTGTCCAAAAGATGATCCCTCAATGCCCCCTCTTCAGGGTTATAAGTGGCAATCAATAAAGGACGACATGGGTGACTTAAGCTCAATCCTTCTCGTTCCACTCTATTTTCACCTGCTCCAACTGAAGCCAAAAGAAGATTAACGATGCCATCATCCAACAAATTTAATTCGTCTATGTATAAAACTCCTCTATGAGCTTCAGCTAGCAACCCAGGCTGAAAGACTGGTGCTCCACTTGATAAGGAAGCAGCAACATCCACAGCGCCAACAAGCCTATCCTCAGTAACTCCTAAGGGAACCTGAATAAAAGGCGCAGGAACAACTTTCTTAGGGATATTTTCTAAGTCATTAGTGATTTCAAGACTTCCTATATTTTTTGTAAACAGCTTTTTAGTCAAATCATCCCACTCCCCTGAAAAAGAAGGATCTAAATTTCTACCTGCTGGATAAATGAATGAATCATCATCACGATCATTATTAGCTAATTTTTCTAAATCAATTATTTCAATCGGAGGGAGAAGAGCATGCAACCCTCTAGCTAAAACCGATTTACCAGTACCACGACCACCGGCAATTATCACTCCTCCCAAGCCTGGATCAACTGCTGCGAGCATTAAAGCAAGCTTTAATGTTCCATGGCCTGTAATTGCAGCCAAAGGAAAAGAGCGATTAGCTCTATCCATTACAGCAGTATCTTTTGAAGCCGAAGACATCTTGTTGTTATTCAATCCACTGGAAACCATAGGGTTGGATAAATCAAGCAAATTTTTAAAAGTCTTTTAATATTCGCATGACTTATGCAAAACAAAAAACAGAATTGAAACTCGTCATCTCAATAGGCGCAAATATCCCTGGAATTCTTGGAGATCCCATAAGAACAATCGCTGCCATGAGGCCGCAAATAGAAAAAAGCATAATTGATTGGAATGTTGCCTTAAATTCTCCAAAAATCGACTCTCAAAATATTGATAAGTCTTTATCTTTTCAATGGGCACCTCTATTTGAGACTGATCCTTTAGGAGGTCCAGTTGATCAACCGAAATTTGTTAATACCGTACTTGTTGTAGGGGGAGAGGATTTTTCCTCAGTAACCCCAAATAAAAAAGCAGCTATATGTTTAATGAAAAGATTTTTAGAATTAGAAAAAATTGCAGGAAGGGAAAGAGAAAAGACAGAAATTTTTTGGGGGCCAAGATCTTTAGATATTGACTTTATTTCTTGGGGAGGTCTGCAGATAAATACAGAAAGTCTTATTTTGCCTCATCCAAGATTAAGTGAAAGAAATTTTGTTTTAATTCCCCTTGCAGAGGTTTTATCAAAGTCTCAAGGGAAACCTAAACGTATCAATTCTCAAAACATTTGGCCTGAATAAAACTCGTAACAAAAATCACTAACCTTTTCAAAAAAAATCAGTCATCCTATATGCATAGGAAAAAATTTATGTCTATTCCAGGACCTGAACCCTCAGAAATTATTGAGACAAAAGCATGTCTTGATGCAAAAAAAATTCGTTTTGAAATTAATAAATTTCTTTTACCTAATTCAATGGAGGGCGAATTTGGAGTCATTCGGCATCCAGGAGCTGCATTAGCAGTACCAATAACAGATGCTGGAGAAGTCGTTATTCTTCGTCAATACAGATTTGCTTGCTCTAGAAGAATTCTTGAATTTCCAGCTGGAACATTAGAAGCAGGTGAAAGTCCACTTGAATCAATCAAAAGAGAAGTTCAAGAAGAAAGTGGTTACTCTGCCAAAAGATGGGACAATCTTGGAGAAATGCTTCCATGTCCAGGATATTCAGACGAAACAATTCATCTTTTTCTTGCAAGAGATTTAACTAAACTTAATCAGAAGCCTGAGGGCGATGCAGATGAAGATATTGAAGTATTGAAAATTGCTCCCGAAAAGTTAAATGAAATTATTGCAAGTGGAGAGGAATCACTTGATGGCAAAACTATTACTGCATGGTTCAGAGCATGCCAAATCTTGAATAAAAAATGACAAAGTTTCGATCAATATTTTGGCATAGAAGAGATTTAAGAATTGACGACAATATAGGTCTTTTTGAAGCAACTAAAAATTCAAAAAATCTCATAGGATTATATATTCTAGATCCCTATCTTTTAAATCTCAATAGAACTACATCTGAGGCAAAAAATTGGTTTTTGGGAGAAAGTCTTTTAGAACTTCAAAAGAATTGGTTAAACAGAGGAAGTCGTTTATTAATATTGAATGGAGATCCTGTTAAATTAATCTCCAAATTAGCGTATTTAATCCAAGCTGAATGTATTTATTGGAACGAGAATATTGAGCCTTATGAAATCAATAGAGACAAAATAGTTACAGAAAAGCTTTTAAAAGATAAGAGAAAAGTGTATACATTTTTAGACCAATTAATTGTTAATCCAATTAACATCAAAACAAACAATAATGAACCATATAAAGTATATGGACCTTTTCATCGTAAATGGATTGATATAATCAACAAGACCAATATAGCCAATAACAATTCAATACACATCTCAAGAACATCTGACAAAATTCGAGGTTTAGATGACAGAGACTTAACACTAATTAAAAAGTCAGATTTAAACTATTGCATTACCAAAGAAAATAAGCCTGTTTATGATTTACTTTCTTTAAATAGATTTAATGATACTAATTTTTGTCCTTGTAAACCAGGCGAGTCTGAATCAATAAGGCAATTAAACTTTTTCATAAATTCAGGAATTATAAATTCATACAATCAAGCAAGAGATATTCCATCGTTAGACTCAACTTCTAATCTAAGTGCTGCTTTAAGTCTAGGGACAATAAGTTGCAGAGCAGTATGGAATGGGGCTCAACAATCAAAAAATATGGCGACAAGCGAATATCAAATAAATTCTATTGATACATGGATAAAGGAACTTGCGTGGAGAGAGTTTTATCAAAATGCTCTGATTAATTTTCCAGAACTTGAGAAAGGTCCATATAGGGAAAAATGGTTAAATTTTCCATGGCAAAATAAGTCTGATTGGTTTGAATTATGGGGAAATGGATTGACCGGCATTCCAATAGTTGATGCTGCAATGAGACAACTTAGGCAAACTGGATGGATGCATAATCGATGCAGAATGATTGTTGCTTCTTTTCTAGTAAAAGACCTCTTAATTGATTGGAGATGGGGAGAACTTTTCTTCATGAAAAGCTTAGTTGATGGTGACTTAGCATCAAACAATGGAGGTTGGCAATGGAGTGCTAGCAGTGGGATGGATCCAAAGCCTATGAGAATATTTAATCCTTTTAGACAAGCTTCTAAATTTGACGAAGATGGTAATTATATCCGAAAATGGATTCCAGAGCTATCACACATTTCGACGCCTAATTTACTTTCAGGTGAAATAATTTCGACGGACAGAAATGGCTACCCAAAACCTATAATAAACCATAAAAATCAAACATCAATCTTCAAAGAATTATATTCGAGTATTAAGTAGATTATTTTCTATAAATTTCCTTTATTTTATCAATTATATATGATTGTTCTATAGATTTTAACTCGGGGAAAATAGGTAGACTAATAACCTGACTGCATACCTTTTCAGTGACAGGAAGAGAACCTTCTTTATACCCTAACTCTTTATATGCAGGTTGAAGATGTATGGGTATTGGGTAATAAATTATTGTATTTACTCCAAGCCCTTGAAGTTCAATTTTAAATAGATCTCTACTTGGAGTATCAAGAACATCCTCGGAAGTAAATTTTATGTTTTTAATAAAAGAATTGTCTATTATTCTTATTGCAAATTGATTCCAAGAATGACAAGAATTATTGATAAAAGTATTAGATGGCAATTTAATTGATTTTATTGTTGATAACTTATTTATATAATTAATTGCTATTACTTTTCTTTGCTCGACCCATTTATTTAATCGACCTAACTTAACATTTAAGATTGCAGCTTGTAATGAATCAAGTCTACTATTATATCCAATGTTTGTATGAAAATATCTCTTTGGCATCCCATGAATAGCTAATTCCCTAATTGTTTTTGCCAGATCAAAATCATTAGTAATTATAGCTCCTCCATCTCCAGCTGCACCTAAGTTTTTAGTAGGGAAAAAACTAAAACAACCTACATCTCCATAACTTCCTACGGGTTTACCTCGCCAATGAGCACCAGCTGCTTGCGCACAATCTTCTATAACCTTTAGATTATTTCCTTCAGCAATTGCCATTATTTTATCCATATCTATTGGATTACCAAACAAATGCACAGGCAAAATAGCTTTTGTTCTAGGAGTTATTGCTTTTTCTATTAAATCAAGATCCATAAGATAATTTTCAGGCTCAATATCTACAAAAACTGGCCTAGCGCCAACACTTGTAATTGCTTCTGCAGTAGCAAAAAAACTAAATGATGAGGTGATCACCTCATCACCTTGTCCAATATTTAGTGCTCTTAAAGCAAGAATTAATGCATCAGTTCCACTATTACAACTAACTGAGTAAGAAGTTTCTGTAGCTAAGGCAAAAGCTTTTTCGAAGGAATTCACCTCTTCACCTCCAATATATTTTCCACTTCTAAAAACCTTTATTAAAGCTTCTTCAATCTCTTCTCCAATTTCAGAAATTTGAGCTTCAAGGCTAAAAGGAGGTATTTGCATAACTATTTAAATTAAATTGCAACGATGAACAATCAAAAAGAAACTCATTAATTCATCCAAACCACTCAGGCTCCATACCAGGATGCCATTTGATGTTGCAACCAATAGAAGGTTTTTGATTAGCTGAAATATCTTCCCCCTTTAATAATGATCTGAGTGCTAGACGAATATCATCACCAGAAACAGGTATTTCATTGCCAGGACGACTTCCGTCCATTTGTCCCCTGTATCTCAATGTTGAGCCTCCATCTGGAGAAGGCCAAAAAATATAAAAATCGGGCGTACATGCGGCTTTAAGCGCCTTTGCTAATTTTTGATCAGAATCAAATAAATATGGAAACTTCCATCCCAGTTGATTAGCTTGAGAGGCTAGGAATTCCGGCGCGTCTTGCGGGTGTGTTTTTAAGCTATTGCTAGAAATAGCCAAAAATTGAACGTCATCACCAAAAGAATTGAATAAATTTGTGATTCCACTTTCTACATGTTTAACAAATGGACAATGAGCGCATATGACCATCAAAAACAATGGTCTTTTTGTTAATTCAAAACTACTAATATGACTAAGACCTATTAAAGAATCATCTGGAGCGAGGTTCACGCCTGAAACTACACCTAACTCAAACGCAGGTAATTGAGTTCCTAATGGAAGCATTGTTGAGGCTGTTCGAACCATGATTCTTATACTTTTAGGGTTAATGGATTAAAGAACTTTTAACTATATATTCATTTAACTATGAGTCTTAGCCCTAAATAAGGGACAATTAGTAATACTAACCAAATGAATCCGAAAGATGCTTCTCGATCTTAGTGGCAAAAAAATCCTTGTTACAGGAATAGCAAACAATAGATCAATTGCCTGGGGCATTGCACAACAGTTAAAAGCAGCTGGAGCTGAACTAGGAATTACATACTTGCCCGATGAAAAAGGTAGATTTGAAGCAAAAGTAAAAGAACTTACTTCTCCTTTAAATCCAAGCCTGTTCTTACCACTTAATGTTCAAAACTCTTCTCAGATTGAAGAAGTTTTTGAAGCCATTAAAAATCAATGGGGCCAGCTTGATGGATTAGTTCATTGTCTAGCCTTCGCAGGGAAAGAAGAATTAGTAGGTAATTACAGTGCAACTTCTTCAGAGGGATTCTCAAGAGCTCTAGAAATTAGTGCTTACTCACTCGCCCCACTATGTAAATATGCAAAACCTCTATTCAGTAAAGGTGCAGGCGTAGTCACCTTGACTTATTTAGGAGCAGAAAGAGCGATTCCCAATTACAACGTAATGGGAGTTGCCAAAGCAGCTTTGGAGGCATCCGTTAGATATCTTTCGGAAGAACTTGGTCCTGAAAATCAGGTTCGAGTAAATGCTATTAGTGCTGGACCAATAAGAACTCTCGCGAGTTCAGCTATTGGAGGAATTCTGGACATGATTCATAACGTCGAAGAAAAAGCGCCCCTAAGGAGAACCGTTACTCAAATCGAGGTAGGTAATACCGCTGCTTTCTTGCTTAGTGATCTTTCGAGTGGTATATCAGGACAAACTGTTTATGTTGATGCAGGTTATTGCATAAATGGAATGTAATTTCAAGCCAACTCAAATTACCAATCAAATATGAAAAAGAATAGAGAAGGAGTAATTAGCAGGAAAACTAAGGAAACTGATGTTTTTGTGAAAATTGATCTTGATGGTTCTGGGAAATGCAGTTCAGTTACCGGGATTGGTTTTCTAGATCATATGATCCAACAATTATCTAGTCATGGATTATTTGATATTGAAGTAAGAGCTAATGGAGATACTCACATAGACGATCATCACAGCAATGAAGATGTTGGGATTGCTATTGGACAAGCTTTGTCAAAAGCATTAGGTGATCGAGTTGGAATAAAACGCTTTGGTCATTTTTTAGCTCCGCTTGATGAAGCTCTTATTCAGGTTGTGGTTGATTGTTCCGGTCGGCCTCATTTAAGTTTTAATTTAGATATTCCTTCTCAAAAAGTGGGCACTTATGATACCGAGTTAGTTAAAGAATTTTTTGGTGCTGTTGTTAGTAATGCTGGGTTAACTCTCCACATAAGACAACTTGAGGGAAATAATACTCACCACATAATTGAGGCTACTTTCAAATCTTTTGCAAGAGCCCTTAGAATGGCCACTGAAATTGACCCTAGAAGATCAAGACAAATTCCAAGCAGCAAAGGAGTTCTTGAACAGGCTGGTCAATAAAAACTCCATATTTAAATAAATCATTTTGACCATGAACTCGCAAAAGCAAGAAGTTTAAGCGAAAATCAAGTTTCAATCTAAGAAAAATAGTGGCAGTTAGTTATTTAAAAAGAGAAACATCACCACAGCAAAAAATCTTCAACAAAGAAGATTGGTCAAGTGCATATTGCAATGTTGAAAAAGAATTAGATCACGCTGAACTCAAACTGGTAAAAGGGTCTATTCCTGAACAAATTTCTGGTACCTTTTATCGAAACGGGCCTGGCAGATTAGAGAGAGGTGGAAGATGGGTCCATCATCCATTTGATGGAGATGGAATGATTGCTGCCTTCAAATTTGAAAATGGGAAAATAAACCTGACGAATCGTTTTGTTCGCACAAAGGAATGGACAGAAGAAGAGAAATCCCAGAAATTTTTATATAGAGGTGTATTTGGAACTCAAAAAGAAGGCGGGGTATTAGCTAATGCTTTTGATGTAAGGCTAAAAAATATTGCCAATACTCACGTAATAAAACTTGGAGATGATCTACTAGCCTTGTGGGAAGCATCCAGTCCATATTCACTTAATCCAAATACCCTTGAGACCAATGGTTTATCTGATTTAAAAGGAGTTTTAAAAAAAGGTGAAGCATTTAGTGCTCATCCACGATTTGATCCTGGCCATCATGGAAGTCAAAGAATGGTCACATTTGGGGTATCTACAGGTCCTAAAAGCACAATTAGATTGATGGAATTCTCCACAGAAGGGGAAAATATTGGTTCTCTGTTAAGTGATAGAAAAGATTCTTTTAATGGATTTGCGTTCTTGCATGATTTTGCCATAACTCCAAACTGGGCAATATTTCTGCAAAATGCTATTAGTTTTAATCCTCTCCCATTCCTCCTTGGACAAAAAGGAGCCGCACAATGTTTAGCTTCCAAACCCAATGGGACTCCAAAATTTTTATTAATTCCTAGGGACGCTGGCAAATTTGCTGGTCAACCTCCAAAATCAATTAATGCTCCAAAGGGTTTTGTTTTTCATCATCTAAATGCATGGGAAGATAATGAAAAGATCAATATTGAAAGTATTTTTTATGATGATTTTCCTAGTATTGGACCGGAGGATAATTTTAGAGAAATTGATTTTGATCTTTTACCGGAAGGAATCTTGAAAAGAAGTGAAATCAATCCAATAGAAAATACATTTACCTGTTCAACAATAAGCAATCAATGTTGTGAATTTGCAATGGTCAATCCTCATTTCGAAGGATTAAAGGCCCGCTTCAGCTGGATGGCAACTGCAGAAGAAAAAGAAGGGAATGGGCCACTGCAAGCTATAAAAAAAATCGATTTATCTAATAATAAAGAGATAAGTTGGAGTGCTGCTCCAAGAGGTTTTGTAAGTGAACCTATATTTATTCCAACCCAAGAATCAAATTCTGAAGAAGACAATGGATGGGTTGTTGCATTGGTTTGGAATAGTATTAGATCTGGAACTGATTTAATAATCCTTGATTCTAAAGATCTGACTGAAAAAGCTATTCTTGAAGTTCCAATTTCAATTCCACATGGATTACACGGAAGCTGGGTTGAAAATTAAAACCTAAAAGTTTTGTAAGAAAACAAAAACTACTTTTTTATTAAATCCAATAGTTTTTTCAATTCTGGTATAAGCAGTTTGAATGCGTTCCCCCTGTGCCCAATATGCTTCTTTTTTACATGGTCCATCTCTGCATAAGTCTCACCTAATCCAGAAACTTCAAAAATAGGATCATAACCAAACCCATTTTTCCCTTTTGGGGAAAAAGTTATTAGACCTTCGCAAAAGCCTGAGACTTCTATCAACACTTTTGCCCCACTAGCTATACATAATGCACATTCAAATTTAGCTTTTCTATTTGGAAAAGGTTTTAGCTCTGCTAATAGTTTTTCAATTCTTTCCTTATCTGAATTTGCATACCTAGAAGAATAAATACCTGGTGCCCCTCCAAGAGCCTCAACACTTAAGCCAGAGTCGTCAGCAAGAGACAAATTACCTGTTTCTTGACTAACAGCAATGGCTTTGATTCTTGCATTTTCCATAAATGTATTTCCTGTTTCCTCAATCTCAAATCCAACAGGTTGAGTTAATAAAGCAAATGGAAAATCATCCAAAAGTTTTTTAAATTCTCCGATTTTACCTTGATTGCCACTAGCAATTACTAGAGGGAGATTATCCAAAACTATTATCTATTAGTTGCTTTGCATAATACAAAGTTGAAGTAACTTCTGCACTGGATGGAGCTTCACAATAAATTCTTAAAAGAGGTTCTGTCCCAGAGAAGCGGAACATAACCCAATGACTTTTATGAAGTACAAGTTTTATTCCATCAGTTGAAATAACCTCTAGAACTGCTTTATGACCTATTGAAGATGGAGTTTTCTGTTTTAAAAAATTTTCCAAGTTCCTTCTCATTTCCATATCTTTGAGAGTTAAATCAATACGTTCAAAATGACTCTCGCCAAAACGAGCATGAAGAGAATCTATTTTCTCACCTAAACATTTACTATCAGCAACTATTGACTCCATCAAAAGCAAAGCAGTAAACAAAGCATCACGTTCTGGCAAATGATGTCCAAATCCAACTCCCCCTGACTCCTCTCCTCCAATGAGAACTTCTCTTGAAAGCATTTCTTCAGCAATATATTTAAACCCAACTGGCTTCTCGAGCACTTCTCTCCCCAAGTCCTCCGCAACCAATCTCATCAAATCCGAACCACTTACCGTTTTAACAACACAACCTGCCATATTTTTGAATCTGGCTAGATGATCTATCAGAACAGGCATTAACAACTGTGTATTGCAATATCTACCTTTTTCATCTATTGCGGCAATTCGGTCTCCATCTCCATCAAAAACTATGCCCATGGACAACTTACCTTCTTTGTACGAATCCTTTACTTCTTCTATTAATTGCGATAGATAAGCCTTCATAGGTTCTGGAGGGTTCCCGCCAAAGCAAGGATCTTCTTTTGTTCTTAATTCATAAATAAGCTCATCACCATTAGAGCCAAATAATTCAGACATGCAGCCCGCAGCAGATCCATGCATTGGATCAACAAATATTTTTACACCTAATTTTCTCAAGCCATTAGAAATCAAAGGTATGTCAAATTTCTGACTAATACCTAATAGATGTTGTTTTCGAAAATCAACTCTCTCAGTTGCGTCTTCTATTGGAATTGATATCCCTCCAGCATCTAATCTTTTTTGAACGGAATCGGTAAAAGAGCTATCAACTGAGCCTCCAAAAGGACCTTTTATTTTCAAACCCAACCATTCGCATGGGTTATGACTTGCTGTAATCACCAGTGCACCAAGTGCATTTTCTTCAACTATTCCCCAGCTACAAGAGGGAGTTGGCAGCGCAGAAGAAGACAACAAAGGTACTAAACCTACGCCTCTAACTGCAGATGCAACCGCCTCAGCCATCTCCTCTGCGAGAAAACGTCGGTCATAACCAATGATTATTTTATTATTTTTTTTCTCCTTCACATAAGCAAGCTCTTGAGCTGCTGCTGCTGCAACTTTAAGTAATCTTTCCAAAGTGAAATCAACACCTAATATCCCTCTCCATCCATCTGTTCCGAAAGAAATTTCCTCTTTAGTGAGACTCAACTTTTTCTTTTTCATCTTTATGTTGGCGAAACTTTGTTCTTAAAGAAATTCGGATTAATCTCTAAGTATGAAATGTAATAAATCCAAACCAATTAATGATCACCTTTTAAGGAGTTGGATTCGATGCAGAAGAAAAGCGTGGCTCGAAATTTATGGTGATCAACAAAAAAAGTTGTGGACTGCTCATAGCACACTTCAATTAAATCATCAAATCGACTGCTTTCATAATCTCTCAAAAAAAAGTTATGGGATAGGAATTCAAGCATGTAAAGAGGGGAAAAATATCGCCTATGGGGTCAGACTTAAATATCCTCTTATTAAAAATAGACTTATCAAAGGAAATTTACCGATCCTTAAGAAGACATCAGGAGAGAGTATTTGGGGTGATTTTTCTTACCAACCTGTTGTAGCTAGGCAAGGCAAAAAAATCACAAGAGAGCACAGATTATTACTTGCAATGAAAGGTTTATTAATTAATAATTTACAGAAATATCAAGTCGAAAAAGGGTTGATATTACACAAAGAAAATGAAATTTTCAAAGTCGAAAAGATAAGATTAAGTGAAAGTATTAATAAAGAATTAATCGATTCATTATTAAATCTAGAAAAAGATATTATATCAAAAACTCCTCCACCCATAACTTCAAATAGAAAAAAATGCACAATATGTTCATGGAGAAAAGATTGCGATTCTATATCAATAAGAGAAGGAAGTCTAAGTGAAGTTAGCGGAATTGGAGCAAAAAGAGAACTTTTATTAAATAAAATTGGAATTAATAGTATAGGAGAATTAGCAATGATTAAGGATTATAAATTAAAGGAAAAGCTTGAAAGATTTGGCACACAACATGGTGATATTGCAAAACAAATTATTTTACAATCGCAATCGCAAACAAGTAATAAGGCAATCAAACTAAATTCACAAATAACACTAAATAATTTAAAGGAAGCAAAAGGTTTATATATTTATGACATTGAATCTGACCCAGATATTAAACATGACTTTTTGCATGGATTTATTCGATTACCAAAAAATATTAAAACCGAAATAAGTTTACAAGAAACAAAATATTCACCATTACTTAATCTTGAAAAAAATACTGAAAGTTTTCTCTGGAAAAGAATAACCAAAAAATTAAGTCTTAATAAAGACTATCCCATTATCCATTTTGGTGAAACAGAACCAATATCTTTGCTAAAGCTAGGATTACGTCAAGGAGCTAGCCCTAGTGAAATTGAAGCATTAAAAAGAAGATTTATTGATATACATTTATTAATTAGAGAATACTGGTGTCTTCCAGTAAGAAATTATGGTCTTAAATCAATAGCAGAATGGATTGGGTTTGAATGGAAACAAACTAATGTAGATGGAGCTAGAGCTCTTTTATGGTGGAGACAATGGAAGAAATCACGTAAAATAAATAAAACGTATTCTAGGAATTTAAATTCAATTTTTGAATATAATCGTGATGATTGCATAGCCACCTTAATGATCGCGAAGTGGTTAATAGATAATGAATGAAAAAATCGCAATAGATTAAAACGGATTGGTAAAAGAGATTGTTTTTTTTATAGTTATGGAGTCACCATTTTCAGAAAAACAAAAATCCTGATCAAGAAAATTTTTCTTGATTAATGCCAGTCCATTAAAAAAATCATTATTAACCCTACTTGAAGAAGTAATAACTCCTACATTTTTCTTTAATCCTTCATCTTGATTACTGCTAAAAAACTTTTTACCAATATCAAACTCATTAGATTCTCCATAAGCTTCCCAATAACGAAGTTGATATTTTAAAGATTTAGATCTACAAAATCTTGCAATTGCTTCTTGACCTAGATAACAACCTTTATCAAGATTTATGAGATCTCCCAAACCTAATTCATAAGGATTTGTTTCTCCATTGATCTCTCTATCAAATCTAGGTATCCCTTGTCTTATTTTCCATATTTCTAACTCTTCTTGTGTTGCCTTAGCAAAGTCAGAAATTTCATTGTCAATCACATCGCTATTACCTACCCAAATAGAATTTGACTCCTTCCATGACTTATAATTATTTATTTCTTGTATTCTTCTTATTGATTGAATAAAGTCTAATTTTACTTTATCGGCTGGAAATATTACTGATTCAAATCCATCAATTATAGAATTAATTTCACCACCGATTACAACTATTTCAGCCCTATCATTTGACATTCGAATTTCTAATAACGCCTTCAAGCTTCCTTTAGTTGATAACCAACAGCTCAAGAAGGTTCTCTCTAGTTGTCTCTGAGCAAAAATATCTGCAGTAGTTTGGCCCTGTAAAAAAGCAGCCGTCCCCTCTCCTTTTAGAAGTAATGAAGGGAATGTTTCATCCCAAAGCAATGATTTAGTTTCTTTCATTACAAGCTTTTAGCTCTCTCAACAACCTCTTTTAAAAAGAAAAGACTATTTAAATTTAAATCAGCTTTAGTCATGGCATCTTCTCCTCCTTCTTCTCTATCGACTATTGCTAGTACTTGGTTAACTAAATACCCTTGTCTTCTAAGTTGTTCAACAGCTTTTAAAGAAGAACCACCAGTAGTAACTACATCTTCTAGGACAGTAATCACAGAACCCTTTGGAGGTAAAGGGCCTTCTAACCATGCTTCAGTCCCATGACCTTTAGCTTCTTTCCTTACTATCAAACCGCTTAAATTAATATTTTTTTGAGCTGCCAACATGACAACGCCACTAACAAGGGGGTCAGCACCCAAAGTCAAGCCAGCTACGCCACTATCACTTTCATTTATTTGTTTCAGGAATAGTGAACTTATCGACAAAAGACCTGAACCTGATAGAGAAACTGGCTTGCAATTGACGTAATGAGAACTTTTTTTTCCGGAAGCCAAAGAGAAATCGCCAAACCTATAAGCTTTTTGAGCTAATAAGGTTAAAAGATTTTCTTTTAAACCAACTAATGAAGGATGCAATGGGTTCATATCTTTATATGCAAGTTTAATTATTAAACATCTTGGTGGGATTGGATATATATTTACTTTAGGCAAACTAATTAACTATTATCAAAAAAAGTTTGAGTTCTGCTTTTTTTTGGGGGGTGTAGCAATCTGGTGAATGCAGCGAACTCATAATTCGCCTTAGGCGAGTTCGATCCTCGCCACCCCCATAGAAAAATTATTAATGAGTTTATTACTTCTTTGTATATTACTTGTAATACCAGCATTTTTTAATGCAGGTCAGTTTGCCATTTTGCGACTTCGTTCAACTAAGGTTCAAAGACTTGTAGAAGATGGACTACCTGGTTCTAATTCCATAATTCGACTCCAGAAAAAGTTGAGAAGAACGCTTTTAATAGCAGAGTTAGGGATAACTATTTCATTAATTTCAATAGGTTGGATCTGCAAAAATTTCGCAAGTCAATGGTGGGGAAAAAATGCATCGATTAACTATTTTTTAGATCTAGGACTTTTTATTACTGTTGTACTTTTAGCAACCCTCATATCTGGTCTCCTTCCGAAAGCACTTGTTCTGAATCAACCAGAGACTTCTGCCCTAAAATTATCACCTCTAATTGAGGCAGCGATAAAATGGATGTCACCATTCCTTTCTTTACTAGAAGGACTTTCTTTATTAATTCTTAGATTATTTAGACTTAATACTCAATCAGAAAGTCTTACTACAGCTGCATTCTCCGCAGGAGAATTAGAAAAATTAATTGAAACTGGTGGTGTAACAGGATTAAAACCTGATGAAAGAAACATACTTGAAGGTGTTTTTGCTTTAAGAGATACACAAGTCAGAGAAGTCATGGTTCCCAGGTCAGGAATGGTTACTCTTCCAAGAGAGGTTTCCTTCACTCAAATGATGGAAGAAGTTCATAAAACTCGTCATGCAAGATACTTAGTAATTGATGATTCACTTGATAATGTTCTTGGAGTTTTAGATTTAAGGCAACTTGCTGATCCAATAGCCAAAGGGGAAATGCAAGCCAACTCATCTTTAGAGCCTTATATAAAACCAGTTGTTCGTGTTTTAGAAACTTCTACTTTGGCAGAATTACTACCCCTGATAAAAAATGGGAACCCACTTCTGTTGGTTGTTGATGAATATGGAGGGACTGAAGGATTAATAACATCAGCAGACTTAACAGGTGAAATTGTTGGTGATGAGATTCAATTTGATAATAAAGAATCTGAGTTAAGACCTATTGATGACTCAAAAAAAATATGGATTACTTCTGGTGAGATAGAAGTAATAGAAATAAATAGAGAGCTTAAATTAGAATTACCAGAAGCTGATGATCATTACACTCTTGCTGGATTTGTTTTAGAAAAACTTCAAGAGATTCCCAACACAGGAGAAACGTTCGTTCATAATGAAATTATATTTGAAATCATCTCTATGAAAGGTCCAAGAGTAAACAAAGTAAAAATAATCCTACCTAAATAATTTATGAAAAAACCTATTAATTAATAAGAAGGAAAACATGAAAACAATTTCCAAGGCCAACAAAAATATTATTCCTGTAAAAGTTGGGGTAATAGGAATTGGGAATATGGGTTGGCACCATGCGAGAGTATTAAGTCTTCTAAAAGATGCTGAGTTAGTAGGAGTTGCAGATTTAGACGAAGAACGAGGAAAGTTGGCTATGGAGCAATTTAATTGTAATTGGTATAGAAATTACAAGGATTTACTAAATCAAGTTGAAGCTGTATGTGTTGCTGTCCCTACGTTGTTTCACCATGAAGTAGGTCTAGAATGTCTAAACTCAGGCAAACATGTACTAATTGAAAAACCGATAGCAGCTAATAAAGATGAAGCTTCATCGTTGATAAATGCTTCAAACAATGCAAAAAAATTATTACAAGTTGGACATATAGAAAGATTTAATCCTGCTTTTCGAGAATTAACAAAAGTAGTTGCTAATGAAGAAGTTGTTGTTCTAGAAGCTCGAAGGCATAGCCCTCATCCGGAGAGAGCTAATGATGTTTCAGTCGTATTAGACTTAATGATTCACGATATTGATTTAGTTATTGAACTGGCAAATTCAAAAGTAATAAGGCTTGCTGCAGTAGGAGGTTGCAGTGGAGATGATGGACCTATGGATTACGTTAACGCGACACTAGGGTTTCAAAACGGGGTGGTTGCGAGTCTGACTGCAAGCAAAATGAGTCACAAAAAAATTAGAAGCCTGAGCGCTCATTGTAAACAAAGTCTAATAGAAACAGATTTCCTAAATCACAATATTCACATTCATAGAAAGGCTCATGAATGGTATTCAGCGGATCATGGGGAATTACTTTATAGAAACGATGGTTTTATTGAAGAAGTAAGTACAACGTCAATTGAGCCGTTGTATGCAGAACTGGAGCATTTTCTGCAATGCGTAAGAGGCAAGGAGAAACCTGCTGTTGGAGGGCTTCAAGCATCTAGAGCACTTCATCTGGCTGATTTAATTGAAAAGGCAGTATCAACTCCAAGTGAAGACATTTTACTAAGCAAAGGGATCTAGATAAACCTGTTTGACGCATTCCAAAAAAAAATAAAACTTTTGCCCGATGTTTTAATTCGAGCAAAAATTTTATTTTGTTAAGAACCTCTAATCGATTACTTAAATTTTAAAAAATCTAAAAGAAAAAACTTCGCTTTTAACGAAAGCCAACTGCCGCTTGCCATACAAAAACAAGCAGAAAGAAGAAAAGAGGTATTAGCGGAAGTACATCCACTGTTGGTGCAAAAGCCTGGTATGCAACCGGAAGTTCAGCAAGCAAGTCGAGATTAATCAGTGCCATCCCTAAGAAATAATGGACGTATTAAGCACGCACGCTACCACGTATGACGCGCTTTAGAGTCACTCTGCCACGGAGCGAAATCCTCTGAAAAACAACCTTCAATGATTGCTCGCCTCATAGCACCTGTAAAACGGATCAAATGAGTAAGATTGTGCAAGCTCAAAAGTGTAAGACCAAGTAATTCTTTGTTGCGAATTAAATGATGTATGTACGCCCTTGTATATCCAGTACATGCTTCACAAGTACAAGATGAATCCAATGGCCTGTAATCGTCTTTAAAACGAGAATTTCTTAAATTCCATGTCTCACCATTAACTAGTGCACTTCCATGCCTTCCTAAACGCGTTGGAATAACACAATCGAACAGATCAACTCCATTTGCTACTGCGATAGCCATTTCTCTTAAGGTTCCAATTCCCATTAAGTATCTAGGTCGATCTTGAGGTAATAGAGGACAGGTTTCTCGTACGATTTTGTGCATTTGATCTATGGGTTCACCTACACTTACTCCTCCAATAGCAATTCCAGGTAAATCGAATCCTGCGACAATTTTTGCACTCAATTCCCTCAAATGAGGGAAGCAGCCCCCTTGAACTATTCCAAAGACTGCTTGATTATCTTTCTTATGAGCGTTTAGACATCTCTCTAACCAAAGATGAGTCCTTTTACAAGCCTCCTCTACTTCTGATTCACTCGCTGAGTAAGGGGGGCATTGATCAAAAGCCATGGCAATATCTGATCCTAGAGCCATTTGAATTTCAATAGCTTTTTCAGGAGTCAAAAAAATATGTTTACCATCTCTTGGACTTTGAAACGAAACTCCTTCATCATCAATTTTATTTAACTTTGCCAAACTAAAGACTTGAAAGCCCCCTGAATCAGTAAGTATTGGGTTATTCCAACTCATAAATTCATGTAGACCACCTGCATCTTGAACAATTTTTTCTCCAGGCTGCAGATGAAGATGAAAAGTATTAGCAAGAATCATTTCAGCTCCTGTTTTCTTAAGCTGCTTAGATGTAACGCCCTTGACTGTTCCTAAAGTTCCTACTGGCATAAATCTAGGAGTATTTACAATTCCATTTGGCGTTTTAAAAGAACAGACACGAGCTAATGTCGAATGGCATCTGCTTTTAATTTGGAAATCAAAGAAGGGCTTTTTCAATTAGTCCTAAATGTTCCATAACTTAAACTAGTTATATAACTAATTTGAGACTTAAGAAACAGTTGAGGTTGTAATTCTGATTTTTAAAAACTGGCTAAGAGACCTTGCAGGTGCATGGGTTTTTTACACAATTTTGCCTCAATGGCCAATAATCAAACCAAGCTTCAAAAGAATTGCTCGTTTTGCTCCTTTAATAGGAGCTTTAATTGGCTTTTTACAATCATTTTCTTGGCTTTTATTGAAATACTTTAATTGGCCAAATATTTCCATCGCCTTGATATCTTTTGCAATTAGCATCTTCATAACTGGTGGACTTCATATTGACGGTTTAATGGATACGGCTGATGGGATTGGCGCAGGTCCATCAAAACGAATTGAAGCAATGAAAGACAGCAGAGTGGGCTCCATAGGTGTACAAAGTTTAATAATCATTTTAATTCTTCAAATAGCAGCAATCATCAAACTTGGGGTATTTGCCCCCTTTGCATTCCCTTTAGCTGCATTTTGGGGAAGACTCTCACAAATTTTTGCAATTGAAAATTATGAATATATTTTCAAGAAAGAATCTCTTTCCTTTCATCATCAAAGCTGGAAAGGCATATCAAGTGAAATCAGACCATCATTGATAACTATTTCTATAGGAATAATATTTTTTTTATTTTTAACTAAGTCAAGTATATCTAATACTTTATTATTAATATTTTCTATTTCATCAGGCTTGATCACTTCAATACTCATTCCACACTTAATAAATAAATCTTTAGGAGGTCATAGTGGTGATAGTTATGGAGCAAGTTTAGTAATAACAGAAACAACTAATTTATTACTATTAAGTATCATTTTGGTTCCAAATTAAAAACGAAAGCATTCCCTGATTCAGGCAAAGATTTTTTAAATTGGCTTGGATTAACATTTAACTTTAAATCTCCGCCTAATTGCCTAGCTAAATCCCTAGCAAGAGCAAGACCTATTCCACTCCCAGACATTTTTGAACCACTATCACCCCTAAAACCTTTCTCAAAAATCTTTTCTCTTTCTTCCTCCTTAATGGGATCCCCCTCATCCCAAATACATATTCCTTCTTCAATAACCTCTATACCAATAGAGGATTGAGGAGGGCTATAACGAAATGCGTTCTCCAAAAGATTCGCGACTATTTCAGCAATAACACCTTCTGAGATCGATCTTGATTCCATCCATTCTGGCCACTCTGAAGGACTAAACCAATCTCTTCCTTGCAAGTTGGCTCTTGCCTTAGCTCTCTCTATCAAAGGTTCTATCAAGCTTTTTACACTTATATAAGTCTCAGTTGGCAGAAGCGGAGGCAAGAGTAACCTATTTGATCCATCATCAGCTTGAGGTAATTTGACTTGACTAAGTTGATCAAGCGCTGAGAGGTATTTATTAACTTGCGCCTGTTCAGTCATTAGGCCTTTCACAAGATTCTCATGCTCACTTTCAGGGCCAATCTTTCTCAAAAGAAGTTTCGCATAGGTTCCAAGGGCAGCCAATGGATTCCTTAGCTGATGAACCATTAAAGATATCTGTTCCTTTTGATCATCTAATTGATCTAACAATCTTTTTCTATCAAGCTCAGAGGCAAGAGAGTTGGCCAATAAAATTGACATAGATTGCAAGCGCTGATCAAGAGACTCAGGCCATTCCTCCTCAGAAGCAATTCTTTCCGCACGAATAACACCTAATAGTATTGATCCTTCTTGCAACGGGTACCATCTCCTGTTAGACGAAGGTGTTCGAAGGGCAGTATCAGTTTCTACTGGCTGTAATACTTTTTCCGACTTAGGCCATTGACCAACTACTTCCAAAGTAGGGGATCCACTGTCTCCAGATCTCGCTACATAAACAACGACATGTTCAAGTTCTTGATCAGCTTGATAGCTCATCAACTGTTGTTGAACAAAATTTAAGAACCTTTCTGAATACTGCATTAAGCTCATTATGCAATCTTAAACAAGGAAAACGAAGTACTCAAAAACTTGAAAAATTTGAAAAAAGTATTAAGATGTTAATAAAGAATTTAGATTATCTGTAAGGAGGCTATCTCAAATTTAATTCAAAAGTGAGCACTCTGAGTGATTCTGAGGCTCCGGCAGAGATTGGTGGGTAACCTCTGTAGTCAACTTTTGATTGTTTGAGAAAAACTTTCCATATCAGTTCAACTTTTTTTTAATTTACTCTAGCTTCAGCCAGAGCTAATACAAAAGAAAAGTCTCTAACACTCTCCCCAAAAAAAAGGTTGTTTTTTCATGTCAAAGAAGCGTAAAAGAATTAGCAGACGCAGACTCGCTGGTCAGCGTGTTATGTCACATGTTCCTATTTTTCATTTAGGAACTGGTCAGCATAAGCCTGTAACCGCAGCGAGACGCTTTATTGCCGAAGAGGGTTTATATGCGCCCGCCATACTAAATGTACGTCGTAATGAACACACTACTGATCGCTTCTTTTGGGGAGAGAAAGGTTTGTTTAGTGCTCAATACGCTGAGGAGAATCACTTTCTTTTCCCTTCTCTTAGAGTTATCGTTGAATTCCTTGGTGAGGACAAAATTTTTGCTGGTTTAGAACTTACAGCAGATGATTGGGAAGAGATTGAAGAGTACGAGTACGCTTTTGTTTAGCTTAGAAATTGTTCTTTAATTTTTCCACGACAATGATCAATAAGATCAATAGTTAATTCATGGCCTCCATCAAAAAGATATAACTCTGATTTAGCCTCATTTTTCAATAAAATATCTAAGCTTTTCTGAGAAGCTTCCTTAGGGACCACCTGATCCATATTTCCATGGTAAAGAAAAATGGGTGGTATATCTTTTAACGGTTTCCAATCTGGGTGTGGATAAGAGCTGATTGCAAAAACCCCCTTAAATTTAATTCTTGTCGCAATCTCTAGCGCCATTGCACCTCCTTGAGAGAAACCCAAGAGCATTGTTTTATTTAAAGTGATATTTTTATAGCAAAGATTATTTAGGCGCCTTTCCAAATCTATTACTGCATTTGGAACCTGTTCCCATTCATGAGGGTACAGGGGATACCATTGCCTACCTGATCCACTTGGATGAGGCTGAGGAGCAGAGACAGAAACTATTTCAAAACTATCCTTTAACCCATGAGTTAATAATTTCCCAAAAGGTAATAGATCATTTGCGTCGGCTCCCCAACCATGAAGTAAAACCAATCTATTTGTTGCGGATTCAGAATTTAAGGAGATAAGTTCAGTCATCTTAAATGCAATATCTTTCTTTGATGCGTAGGTTATCGAGAAGAATCGATTTCCAACAATAAAGATGTCACCAATAGCTCTGCTAAGTGTCTCAGACAAAACTGGTTTAATTCCTCTCGCTAAAGCATTAGTTAATGAATTGGGATTCGAAATTATTTCAAGTGGCGGGACCGCAAAGTTAATTGAGAGTGAAAATCTTCCTGTTAAACGAGTAGCAGATTACACAGGATTTCCTGAAATTCTGGGTGGAAGAGTGAAAACCCTAAACCCAAAAATTCATGGTGGAATATTGGCTAGAAGAGATCAGCAATCTCATTTGGATGATTTAAATAAACAAAACATCAATCCAATAGATTTAGTGGTTGTTAACTTATATCCTTTTGAACAAACCATTTCAAAAGAAAATGTTTCATGGGAAGAGGCCATAGAGAATATTGATATTGGTGGTCCAACAATGATCAGAGCAGCAGCAAAAAATCACCAAGATGTTCTTGTAGTAACTAATCCAAGTCAATACTCAGGGTTGATAGATGCATACAAATCAAAGAGAATAACTAATGAATTACGAAAAAAATATTCACAACAAGCTTTTGAGCATACTGCCATTTATGACATAACAATAAGTAAATGGATTGCTAACAATATCTCTTCCGAAAAAGCTTCTTGGCTACAAAGCGTATCATTAAAACAAGAACTTAGGTATGGAGAGAATCCACATCAAAAAGCCTCCTGGTACGGAGAGTCTGAAAAAGGATGGAGTGGCGCCAAACAATTGCAAGGGAAAGAATTAAGTACAAATAATCTTCTAGACCTAGAATCCGCATTATCTACTCTCCGTGAATTTGGATATGAAAACACTATTAAGAGTGATTCATATCAAAAAGCAGCAGTAGTAATCAAACATACAAATCCTTGTGGAGTTGCTATTGGAGATTCTCCATATTTAGCTCTAAAAAGAGCATTAGATTGCGATAGGATAAGTTCCTTTGGTGGAATCGTTGCTATTAATTGTCCTGTAGACGAAGCTGTGGCGAAAGAACTTGAAGATATATTTATTGAATGCGTTGTTGCTCCATATTTTGATAACAATGCCAAAGCAATACTCTCAAAAAAGAAAAATCTAAGGCTCTTAGAATTAAAAGCTGAATCAATTAAAAAAGCACCTAAAAATCATATTAGAAGCATTCTAGGTGGTTTATTAATTCAAGATTTAGATGAACCAAATATAGATCAAAAAGAGTGGAAAAACGTTACTAAATTAATACCAACTAAAGAAGAAATGAATGATTTATCCTTCGCATGGAAAATTGTAAAACATATACGTTCTAATGCAATAGCGGTTGCATCTAATGAACAAAGTTTAGGGATTGGAGCAGGACAAATGAATAGAATAGGATCAGCCAAGCTTGCATTAGATGCTGCTGGAAGCAAATCAAAAGGTGCGGTCTTAGCTAGTGATGGTTTTTTTCCATTCGATGACACTGTAAAAATGGCAGCTGATTACGGTATTAGTTCAATTATTCAACCGGGTGGAAGTATTAGAGATGAAGATTCAATTAAAGCTTGCAATGAATTAGGTATAAAAATGGTAATAACTGGCAAAAGGCATTTTTTACATTGATATTTTTAGAACTAATAGTCTTTATTCAAATATTAATATTTAGCTTTTAAATTTATACTTAATCACGTACCTTTTGGATAATAAGTTATTTTATTTGACTTTCTAAAAAGTGATAATCTTCCAGGGCCAGCGCATAAGAAATAAAATGATATTGCTGCGTAAATTGCAGACAATTCGAATATATAATTGTGATTTTCTACCACTGCGAAAGGAAATCCCTCTAAGCCAGTATCTATAAAATGGAAATACAAAGCAAATACCATTGTTGATAATAGACCTAAGGAGGATAATCTCGCCAACACTCCAGACGCTAAGCCAATTGGACAAACTATTTGAGTTACCGCCGCCATATAAGTCCAAATCACAGGATCGCCAGGAAGGAAACTGAAGTATTTACCAACGACAAATTCAGCGAATCCACCTGGATCATTTAATTTTTCTAAACCGTGATGAACCATCAATAAACTAAAGCTAACTCTAAGAACTAATATTGACAGTTCACCAAAAATATTTACTTCCCCTTCAGGACTTTGAACAACGACTTCAACCTTTTGAGAATCAGGATCTTTAAGATTAGATTTGTTTGCTTGAGTCATCTTCCACTAAAAACTATCAACTATCCTACGAGAGATAGGGGCAAAATTGTGTTTTTTTCTTATCAAAAATTTTCGCTTAATTTCATGAGCTTGTGAATAACATGTTCAACTACACGGTCAGGAGTTGAAGCGCCCGAAGTAATTCCTACACTAATATTTCCCTTTTGAAGAAAAGTTTCATCAGTGAGCAATTCTCCTCCCTCTAGTGGCATATGGGTAATAGTATTCGTCTCTTCTCCAATTCGCTCTGGCGTATCAATATGAAATGAACGAATCCCTCTACTGATTGCAATTTCTTGAAGGTGAGTTGTATTAGAAGAATTGAATCCACCAATTACGACCATAAGATCAAGAGGTTCATCAACAAGAGAAAACATTGCTCCTTGTCTTTCTTCAGTAGCATCACAAATGGTATTGATAGCTATAAAATGTTCGTTCAATTCAGCAGGACCAAATCTTTTCAACATTGTTTTCTCAAATAATCTTCCTATTTCTTCAGTTTCGCTTTTTAACATTGTGGTCTGATTAGCAACTCCAACTTTTTGCAAATCCTTATCTGGATCAAATCCTGCTGAAGAGGCTTTTGAAAAACGATTTAAGAAATCTTCTCTATTTCCATTACCTAAAATATAATCAGCGACATAATTAGCCTCATCGAGGTCGAAGAGGACTAGATAAGTTCCTGCAAAAGAACTAGTTGCTAGAGTTTCTTCATGTTTATATTTACCATGAATAATTGATGTGAAAGTATGTTTTTTATGCTTTTCAACTGTATGCCAAACTTTTGAAACCCATGGGCAAGTTGTATCAATAATATGACAACCTCGATCGTGTAGGAGCTGCATATCTTGTACCGTCGCTCCAAATGCAGGAAGAATTACAACATCTCCATCTTTTACACCCGAAAAATCTTTTATCCCTTTTTCCTCAGCAATGAAAAGAACATTCATTTTCCTTAAATGATCATTCACTGAAGGGTTATGAATTATTTCATTAGTTATCCATATTCTTTCATTTGGATAATGCTTCCTTGTCTCGTAAGCCATTGCTACGGATCTTTCTACGCCCCAACAAAATCCAAAAGCTTCTGCAAGTTTAACTTTTAGTCTTCCATGCTCTAAAAGATTTCCATTTTCTCTAATGGATCCAATCAATCCACTTTGATAAGCTTCTGCAAGGGCTTGAGCTCTCTTATTTGCAGAGCCAAATCCTCTTCGGTTATAACGATCTGATTTATGAAGAGTTTGCTTAAAGGCTTGAGTATCCATTTCAATTAAATAGTAAAAAACAAATTGATAGGAATCTCATCACTATTAAACCACACTAAAAAAGCCCGGAATATATCCGGGCTTTTTTAGATTTAATGTAAGACAATTAAACAAGGCAAACTAACTAGAGGCAAAGTCAGGATAAGCCTCCATTCCATGCTCGCCAATATCAAGGCCCTGTGTCTCTTCTGCTTCGCTAACTCTGATACCTCCGAAGAAGCCACCAATAATTTGCCAAGCAATCCAACATGTAATAACAGTCCAGATGCCATAAGCAGCTGCACCTAATGCTTGAATTAAGAATTGGCTAATTCCTCCTCCATTGAGAAGACCAATTCCTGCAGCACCTGGATCCATGCCATCAACTCCCCAAAGGCCGATAACAACAGTTCCCCAAACGCCACAAACACCGTGCACTGAGAAAGCACCAACTGGATCATCAATACCTGCTGAGTCCAAAGCAGCTACTGCAACTACTACAATTAGTCCCCCTACTGCACCAGCAAGCCAAGATCCAGCAAAAGTCATATTGCCACAACCAGCAGTAATACTTACTAATCCAGCAAGAATACCATTGATGATCATTGTTAGATCAGGTTTTCCAGAAGTGATTGTAGATAAAACTGTAGCCGCGATTGCTCCGCCAGCTGCTGCCAAAGTTGTTGTTACAGCAACGTAAGCAACGTATTGATCCATAGCCAACTCGGAGCCAGGGTTGAATCCATACCAACCAATCCAAAGGATAAGAGCTCCTAAAGTCGCAATGGCCATATTGTGACCAGGCATCGCTTGAGCTTTACCATCTACAAACTTGCCGATACGTGGTCCAAGAAGCATTGCTCCCACAAGACCTGCCCATCCTCCAACAGAATGAACAATAGATGAACCAGCAAAATCAATAAATCCAAGCTCAGAAAGCCAACCACCATTCCACTGCCAACTTCCAGCAATTGGATAAATAAAGGCAGTTAGGACTACAGAGAAAACGACGAATTCGCCAAATTTGACTCTTTCAGCAACCAATCCAGAGACGATAGTTGCAGCAGTACCAGCAAAAGCAGATTGAAAAAGGAAATCAACTGCGGGAACCAGGCAACCTGTATCACCAGCAGCTGCACACTCTAGTGCTCCTGAAGGGTCAGGATCAACAAATAATCCTTGGAAATAAAGCCAACCATCAATTACTGATCCGCCATACATAAGGGAATATCCAATTACCCAGTAGGCAGTAACAGCAAGAGCAAAAACAAATAAATTTTTAGCTAAAATGTTGACCGCATTTTTTTGGCGGCACATACCAGCTTCAACCATTGCAAATCCTGCGTTCATAAAAATCACAAGGATTGTGGCTATAAATAACCAAAGGTTGTCAGCCAAGAATGCTGCCGCTTGAGGTCCAGTCAAGTCTGAAAGTGCAACCTCAGCTCGAGCAGAGAAAGTGAAAACACCTAATCCCAAAAGAGCTAATGGGATAGAAGCTAGCCATGCCCAAGACTGACTTCTTCTGAAACCCTTAATACTTCTTAGAAGAAGCATTGGCCCGTTTAAAAGACTTGCGTCTTGAAGACGAGAAGTAGTTCGCCTGGGAGGCGATTGCAAAGCAGTGGTCATAAATAATGCTTACTGCGGGAAAGAGATGGATAGTTAATCCAGAATTTATACATTTATGAATATGCACGCAACATAGGGAAGAAAGATGTACGTGTTGATACAAAAAAAGACTTTAATATCTTAAAAATGTATTCACCGATACATTTCTTTGTGTTCATTGAATAACTTTTAATTTTTTAAAAATATTTTCAAAAAGAATTGAATTCTTTGAAATCCTGGCTAGAAGTTATAGATTAAATATAAATAAAGCTTTAAAAGACTTTAAATCTAAATTGATTGCAATAAAAATTTTACTGAAAACTTCTATAAGGCTTAACTCCCTCCCAAGAAATATGATCATTAAAAAAACCAAACGAGCATGGAATCACCTCAATTCCATTAGACAAAGCCTCTCTAAATAGATCTCCATAAAGCGGATCAGCGGAATCAGCAGGTGCAAAAACCTCCATATCAGACCTGCTAATACAAGGAATTAATACTGCTCTTGAATTAGGACAAACACTCATTAGCTCTCTTAGATGTTTTTGGCCTCTAGTAGTGACAGTATCTGGAAACAAAGCTAATGAATGAGAACACCAAGTTGTATTTTTTACCTCTATATAAATTTTTCTATTATCTAAATTGCTATTTTCTGGTTCAAGCAATAAATCAATTCGACTTTTACCTTCTAAACCATATTTAACTTCAGGTTTGATATTTGAAATTACCCCCAATTCTTTTTCTAAACAATTTGCTTCTATTAAACGTCTAATCAATTTATTAGGTAAAGATGTATTGATACCGACCCAGCATTTCTTAAGTTCATTATGGCTTGGAACCTCAGCTTGCTCCCAAGACCAATCTAATTTACGTTTAGGTGAAGGAGAGTACTTAAGCCTGACTCGGCCACCAGGCCATAAGACCCCTTTCATTGGTCCTGTATTTGCACAATGGGCCGTTACAACTTCTCCATGATCCAACTCAATATCAGCCAGAAATCTCTTATATCTCTTAATTAAAACCCCCTCTATAAGGGGGGGAAACTCAATAATAGTTTTTCCAGTTTTTATCACTTAATTAACATCCAATTGAAACAAGAACTACAAAATATTTAAACAATGAAAGTCCCCTATTTTCAAATCTAACATGTCAAAATCAATAAAAGAAATTGCTTTCGTCGTAAGCTTAGGAACTTTATTAAGCAAGTTTGGAGGCATGGTGAGGCAATTAGTTATTGCTGGTGCTTTCGGAATCAGTGCTGCATATGATGCATATAATTATGCTTACATTATACCTGGTTTTTTCTTAGTTCTTTTAGGAGGCATTAATGGACCATTACATAATTCAATGGTTACCCTATTGGCAGATAAAAACAAAGTTGATAGCAAGTTATTTATAAATTCATTAAATACTATTTTAACTCTATTTTTATTATTGATCAGTTTTTTTATATTTTTTTCATCTGATTTATTAATCAATCTAGTAGGCCCAAATTTAACTCCTGAGATCAAAGAAATAGCATCCTCTCAGTTAAAAATAATGTCACCAATAATATTCCTTTCTGGGTTAATAGGTCTAGGATTTGGATCACTGAATGCCAAAAAAGAATTTTTCATCCCCTCTATAGCGCCATTAATTTCAAGTCTAATAATCATAATCTGGATATCAAACTTTTGGATCAACAAAGTAAACTTAATTGATTCATATGAATTGAATATTAGAGGAGGAATGATCCTTGCAAAAGCAACATTTATTGGAGCTCTATCTCAATATTTAATTCAAATACCCTACTTAATTAAAAAGGGTATATTTACAATAAGTATTTCAATCCAAGCACAATATTCAGAAATAAGAAGGGCATGGAGAATGATTGCTCCTGCATCACTTTCTGCAGGAATGATTCAAATTAATGTTTTTACTGATTTGTTCTTCGCATCAAAAATAGTTGGAGCCGCGGCCTCTTTAAGTTATGCAAACTTTTTAGTACAAGCTCCTCTTGGAATAATATCAAGTACTATTTTAATTCCATTATTACCAGTCTTTGTAAGTTTAAGGGCACGAGAAAATCATACAAAGTTGATAGAAAAGATTCATCAAGGATTAAATCTTTCATTCACTTCGATGGTATTTTTAGGGTCTATATTTATTTCACTTTCTACTCCAATAGTTATCACGATCTACGGAAGAGGCTCTTTTAATCAAGATGCTATAGATATTGTAGGTCAACTATTAATTGCGTATGGAATAGGAATGCCTTTTTATCTATCGAGAGATCTATTAGTTAGAGTTTTCTATGGCATTGAAGATGCAAAAACACCATTTAGAATATCAACTATAGCAATATTCCTAAATGTATTTTTAGATTGGTTTTTAATAGGAGGTTCAAGTCCTTGGGGTGAACTATCACCTTTGAATCTAGGGGTAAATGGATTAGTATTTTCAACTACATTTGTCAACTTTTTTTCTTGTATACTTTTATTATTAAAATTAAATAAAAAACTAGATAACTTCAGTTTATCTATAATATTATCTCAAAATATTAGAATTATTTTAACAGGTATTATCTGTGGAAATTGCTCATCTTATATTTTCAACATAATTAATTTACCTTATAGCTTTTTATATTTATTATTTAAAATCTTAGTATCTTCTGCAATAAGTCTTGTTATATTTTACTATCTAGCAATTATTCTTAAAATTGATAGTATTATGAATCTTAATAAGTATTTAAAAAATAAATTTATTCGTCTTTAAGAAAAACATCTTTTTCTGATCTAACTTTAAGTGGGATTTCTAAAAGATTTGTCTCATCAGTTTTTACTCCACTTACTGAGAGAATTCTTGCTTCGATACCAAATTCTTGAAAAGCTATTTCCATCTCTTTCATCAATTCCTTTTCAACCTGTGCATCAGCATCTGCAACTTTCCCTATAAGTCTTTCTCCTAAGCGACCAATTCGCTTCCTTACAACCTCTCTGGCATTAGTCACCTGAATGATTAGCAAGAATAAGAAAGCAATTGATCAAATCTTATCCGCAATAGGGTTCTAAAATCTCCTCAAGGTCAAAAAATTGATTTGGTGGAATTAATGTTGATAATGGCAAACTCGTCTTTCCTCCACCAAGCTTTACTTGAATCGCTTCAAGGCCTTTTGTGGCTGCAACATTTGCACCTTTTGCAAAGTAAGCCTGACATTCAATAGCCAAATCCTTTGCAAGGCCAGCATCTCCAAGATAAAGGTTCCAACTTCCAACTTGAATAAATAATCTGTCAGCTATTGAGACCGCAAGCTCATTAATTTGAGATGAATCTATAGAAGTGGACATAAAAAGATGGTTTTTTCTATTATTAACGACCTTAGATAAAGATTGGTTGCTATCACAATTTGAAAAAAATTAATAAGAAAATAACTTTTTAGCTTTCACAATCAAATTTCAATGAATTTTTAGGCATAGATACAAACATATTTTTCTATTCTTTGGGAGACAATCTGATATTGTTTTTTTGTGCGCCTGTAGCTCAGCGGATTAGAGCATCTGACTACGGATCAGAGGGTCGGGAGTTCGAATCTCTCCAGGCGCGTTTAAAAAATATGTAAATCCTTATATAAACAGAAAATAAGAGAAAGTTTTGCCTCATTGGACTAAACATATGCTTACTATCAAATCATAAATAAAGGAATAAAGTGACTATTAAATCTTCGTTGATGGAATGTGATCCAAGTATTAAGACATTAATAAACAATGAATTATCAAGACAAGAAAGTCATTTAGAACTTATTGCAAGCGAGAATTTCGCCTCCAAGGCAGTAATGGAAGCCCAGGGATCAGTTCTAACAAATAAATATGCTGAAGGTCTTCCTAATAAACGTTATTACGGAGGGTGTGAGTACGTCGATGAAATTGAACAGCTAGCAATTGATAGAGCAAAAAAACTTTTTGGTGCTAACTGGGCAAATGTTCAACCGCACAGTGGGGCTCAAGCTAACTTTGCAGTTTTCTTAAGCCTTCTAAAACCTGGTGACACAATTATGGGAATGGATCTATCTCATGGAGGTCATCTCACTCATGGTTCACCTGTAAATGTCAGTGGCAAGTGGTTTAAGACATGCCACTACGAAGTTGATAAAACGACCGAAATGCTTGATATGGATGCAATAAGAAAAAAAGCTATTGAAAATCAACCTAACCTAATAATTTGTGGATTCTCTGCTTATCCAAGGGAAATTGACTTCCAGGCTTTTAGATCAATAGCTGAGGAGGTAAATGCCTATTTATTAGCTGATATTGCTCACATAGCTGGCTTAGTGGCAAGTGGTCTTCACCCAAGTCCAATTCCATATTGTGATGTAGTTACGACAACCACTCACAAAACTCTAAGAGGTCCAAGAGGAGGACTAATACTCTCAAAAGACGAAGAGCTTGGGAAAAAGCTTGATAAGGCAGTATTCCCAGGCACCCAAGGAGGTCCTTTGGAACATGTAATAGCAGCTAAGGCTGTGGCATTTAAAGAAGCTTCTGAATCCGAATTCAAACTCTACAGCCAAAGAGTAATCTCAAATGCACAAGTTCTTTCTAATCAACTTCAAAAAAGAGGCATTTCAATTGTAAGCAAAGGAACTGATAATCATATAGTTCTTCTTGACCTTAGGAGCATTGGTATGACAGGTAAAATTGCTGACCAATTGGTAAGCGATATCAAAATAACTGCGAACAAAAATACTGTACCTTTTGACCCCGAGTCCCCATTCGTTACTAGTGGGCTAAGGCTAGGTTCAGCAGCCCTTACGACTAGAGGTTTTGACGAAGAAGCCTTTAAGGATGTTGGGAATATCATTGCCGATAGACTGCTTAACCCTAACGATGAAGACATAAAGGAGAAGTCAACCAAAAAAGTATCTGAACTTTGCAACAAATTTCCTTTATATAGTGAAAACATCTAAAGAAATTAATATAGACAAAAAGAATAAATTTGGAGCAGAGATATTATGCATTGGAAGTGAGCTGCTTCTTGGAAATATTATTAACACTAATTCTCAATGGATAGCAGAGCAATTAGCGATTTTAGGTATTCCACATTTTAGACAAACCGTTATTGGAGATAACCCTGCAAGATTAAGAGAAGCAATACTAGAGTCATCTAATCGATCTCAAATTCTAATAACAACTGGTGGTCTTGGACCAACACCAGATGATATTACAACACAGATAATTGCTGATGCTTTTAATACACCACTTGAACAAAGAAATAATATTTTAATGGACTTGAAAAAAAAAATAAAAAATAATTGTAGTAAATTATCTGAAAGTCAAAAGAAGCAATCATTAGTCCCAAAAGGGGCTGAAATTATAAACAATTACTCAGGTACAGCACCTGGAATTATTTGGAGTCCTAAAGATAATTTTACAATACTAACTTTTCCTGGTGTTCCAAGTGAATTAAAAGAAATGTGGAGTAAAGAAGCTTCAAACTGGTTAATTAATAATAATTTTTCAAAAAAAATTATTTCTAGTAAAATTTTACATTTTGCGGGCATAAGTGAATCATTACTAGCAGATAAAATTCCACATTTACTGAAAGCGAACAACCCTACTGTCGCAACTTATGCAAGCACGGGGGAGGTGAAGGTACGAATCACAGCCAAAGGAGATAGTTTAGAAGAAACTAATAGATCTATAAAACCTATAGAAAACGAATTAACTAAAATAACTGGATTAAAATGCTTTGGTATAGATAATACAACTCTTGAAGAAGTAGTAATTAAATTATTACTTAGTAGAAAAGAAACAATTGCAGTTGCAGAATCATGCACTGGAGGTGGAATAGGTTCTAAACTTACAAAAATCCCTGGATCTTCAAAAATTTTTTATGGAGGAGTCATCGCATATAACAATTCAATAAAACAGAACATATTAGAAGTCTCTGAGGAAATAATTAATACCCATGGTGCAGTCTCAAAGCAAGTTGTTGAAGCAATGGCGAAAGGCGTCCAAAAAAAATTCAAAGTTAACTGGGCTATCTCTGTCAGTGGAATTGCAGGGCCCACTGGGGGCAGCAAATTAAAACCAGTTGGTTTAGTCAATTTTTGTATTAAGGGTCCGAAAACCCTTATTACATGGGAAGAAAGATTTGGATCTAATAAGACAAGAGAAGATATTCAAAAATTAAGCGTTTTAAATGCTCTTGATAGATTACGTTTATCTATAATCATGGGAAATTAATCCTAATTATTGGATTTGAAAGTTGAGTTCTGGAACCCTCTACGACAAAGTTTGGAACTTCCATCAGGTAAAACAGCTACCTGGGGGATCAACTCAACTTTTTATTGGCCTTCATTTAATTCACGAAGTTACGAGTCCTCAAGCTTTTTCAGCTCTTAATGAAAAGAACCTTGGAGTCAAGTTTCCCAATCTCACTGTCGCAACAGTTGACCATATAGTCCCAACCTCAAATCAGCAACGTCCTTTTAGTGATCCTCTTGCTGAGGAAATGTTGGCTACTTTAGAAAATAACTGCAAAACTCATGGGATAAAATTTCACGGAATTGGAAGTGATTCGCAAGGTGTAGTTCATGTTATGGCTCCAGAATTAGGTTTAACCCAGCCTGGAATGACGGTAGCTTGCGGAGATTCACATACCTCAACTCATGGAGCATTTGGAGCAATCGCATTTGGTATTGGAACTAGTCAAGTGCGAGATGTTTTAGCCAGTCAAAGTTTGGCAATGAACAAATTAAAAGTAAGAAGAATATGGGTGGATGGTGCATTACAAAAGGGAGTCTATGCAAAAGACCTAATTCTTCATATCATTCGTCATCTTGGAGTTAAAGGAGGTGTTGGATTTGCATATGAATTTGCAGGGCCTGCAATAGAAAAACTATCAATGGAGGGGCGCATGACTATATGCAATATGGCTATAGAAGGTGGTGCAAGATGCGGTTATATCAACCCAGATGAAACTACTTTTAGATATATCAAAGGAAAAGAACACGCGCCCAAAGGTCCAGAATGGGATAAAGCTGTTTCTTGGTGGAAAAGTTTAGCTAGTGATTCAAAAGCTACATTCGACGATGAGATTCAATTAGATGGATCATCAATAGAACCCACCATTACTTGGGGTATCACTCCTGGGCAAGGTATTTCAATCAAAGAAACAATTCCAAACCCTGAGTTACTACCCCAAAATGAGCAACAAATCGCAAAAGACGCATGCAAATACATGAATCTAAAACCAGATGAACCCATAGAAGGAAAATCAATTGATGTTTGCTTTATAGGAAGCTGTACCAATGGAAGATTAAGTGATCTCCAAGAGGCATCTAAAATTGTTAAAGGTCATTCAGTCGCCACAGGAATTCGAGCATTTGTCGTCCCTGGCTCTCAAAAAGTAGCTAAGGAGGCTAAAGAAAAAGGAATAGATAAAATATTTCTCAAAGCAGGTTTTGAATGGCGAGAACCAGGATGCTCAATGTGTCTGGCGATGAACCCAGACAAACTTGAGGGGAGACAAATAAGTGCTAGTTCAAGTAATAGAAATTTCAAAGGAAGGCAAGGGTCTGCAAATGGGAGAACCTTATTAATGAGCCCTGCTATGGTTGCTGCTGCTGCAATAAATGGGAAGGTTACAGATGTAAGAAATTTCCTGTAAGAGTAAAACTAAAAATAAACTTATTGAAAGATGAAACAAGAGTTCCCAAAAGGTGAAATCAAATCAATACAAGGACGTAGCTTTACAATTAGAGGCGACGATATTGATACCGACAGAATCATTCCTGCAAGATTTCTCAAATGTGTAAGTTTTTCCGCTTTAGGAGAACAAGTCTTTGCTGATGATAGGAAAGAACTAAAGGGTAATCACCCATTTGATCTTGATCATAATAAAGGAGCCAATATCCTCGTTGTTAATGACAATTTTGGCTGTGGTTCAAGTCGTGAGCATGCACCTCAGGCTCTTATGAGATGGGGGATAAGATTAATTATTGGGGAAAGCTTTGCTGAAATTTTCTTTGGGAATTGCCTTGCTCTTGGGATACCTTGTCTAACAGCCTCAAAAGAAAAAATAGTTAAATTGCAAAATCTAGTTGAAAAAACTAACACTCAAATTTGGAATTTTAATCTTAAGAACCTATCCATTTCTAATCAAAAAGAAATTATCAAACTTCATCTTGATGAAGGCCCCTACAATATGCTTTTTTCAGGCAAATGGGATGCGACCTCTCAACTACTAGATGAAGAAGAAAAAATAAATAAAACATTTAATAATCTGCCTTATCTAAATAATTTCAAATTAGACATCTAAAATACTGGGTTAACAGAATTACCAAATTCAAATCCATTTAGACGGAAATATATTCCTCCTGCATCATTGTTAGGATGATAGTAAATACCAAATTCATAGGCTCTTTTCTGATATAAAAGACCTAACTTCGTATCGTAATATTCTCCATAGTTTTTGGAATTATTATCAATATTTAAATTAGAAGTAATATCAACCATTAAAGGGCCATATATTTGTTGAAGCATACTTATATTGACTGTTTTTAAATCAATTGCATTATCAAATTTAAATGGACTATTTCCAGATTTGACTTTCACGCCTGGCATAACAGAAAGTTTTGTGTAATCAAAAAATCTCTTCTCTAATTTCCCTAATCTAATTTCGGGACCAAAACTAAGCTTAAGGAAGCTCTGATCGCTACTATCTTCATATTTAAAATAAGCTGAGTTAATATTAGTTCTTAGTATTAATTCAGGATTAATTAGAACTGGAGATAAAAGCATGTATTTCTTTTGATCAATTTTTCTTCTATTACTCTTCCATATTTGATACTCACTATCTAAAGAAGCAAAAAAGCTAGAGCGCCAAAGACTAATAATTTCAGTGTTTTCAAGTTGTTCCGCCTCGTATTTACCCGTTCCCAAACGAATATTTAAGTTATTTTTAACTTCAGCAACTTCAAAAGGATACGTCTTTTCAAGAAAGCCTCCATAGGCAGATTTAATCTCAGTCTCACCTATTGTTCCATTCCAAGCTCTAGATCTATATCTAGTAAAAATATTAAAACTTGAATTATCTATAATAGGCATTTTAAAATACTTTTTCAAAGAGGATGAATGCCTCAATCCACTAAAAATCCATTTGGTATTTAATGTGCTTAGATCATTTACGCTATAAAATTCCCAATCTTTATAATTTGCTTCTACTTTTAGATTTAAACCAAAGACATCAGCTAAATTAACAGCTTTATTATCTTTACTTTTATCACGATCGTAACTATTTGTTTTACCTGAAAGAGCTCTACTAATTAGGAACTGAGGCTGAAATTGAAGTTCTACATTATCATTAATCTTTGTTTTATTACTTCTTCTTACTAAGACTAATCCATCACGATCTTTTCCATCTAATATTAACCCAAATTTATTTTTCTTTTTCTTCTCATTTCTAAATATTCTTTTACCAAAAAAGATTCTCGTCCTATTCTCGAGAATTAAATTAGTTTTGGAAGTAGTAATAAGTAATTTACCTTCATCGTCTTCTTCTGCGATGACATCTATGCCCTCAAAAGCAATTTGATGAGGATCGAATGGATCATTTGTAAAATTAATTCTATTAGATGTCCAGCCATTTTGATTAATATTTATTAAATCAGATTTAAATCTCCAATTATTAATTAAACCTATTGATTTATCAGATTTAGTGATTTTATTTTTTGGTAATTTAATATTTCCAAAAGCAAATTCTATACCATCATTATAAGTATTTTTTAGATGAATATCAGGACTATTTTGAGGTTCTATTTTATTTATATTAGAATCAATCTTTAAATCATCTAAAACATTTTCAACATCTAATATCCCATATACATTTTTAATAATTCCTTCTTTTTTTAATAAATTAAATTGAAATTCTTCACCTCTAAAGTATTGTCCTCCTTTGCTAAATCTAATATTACCTTCAGCAGCTAAAATACCAGTTGATTTTTCATAACTTAATAAGTCAGACCTTAAGATCCAACCATTTATTGTAGCCTTAACATTACCCTTAGCTAGATAAATATTTTGATCATAATCATATTGCTTATCAGCAAAAACCTTGAGAGTTAAAAATATATTTTCGTTTTGTTCTACTTTTAACTTATCTAATGGTGATTTTACAGAGGTCTCAATATTTAAATTTGCAAGAAGATTCTCTTTGCCAGTAGCAATCTCAAATAAAGACGAAAATATTGTAAACCCTAGGAAACCAAGGTTTACAAGAAACAAATATTTACTCTTCGCCGTCAAATCAGTTAAGTCGACGAAAAGATAATACTGAAAAAATAAATTACAGGAGCTTTTTTAGTCCAGTAATTTGCGTGTCATTTTAATCCTGAGGACTTTCCAAATCTTTTCTATTTGGAGTCCTTGTTGGATCACTTGCCAAGAAACCAAATAGAAAGATTCCGACAAAGAAAAAGACGACCGTATAGACGGAAATCTTGAGGGCAAGCATGAATCCTAACCAATTAATTAGAAATTAAACCTATCCTATGAAGTCAATAACTCCAATGAAAAAACCAAAGGTGTTACAGACTTTTGGAAATGGGGAAAAATTTTAACTCCCACAAAAGCCAAAAACACCAATAAGCGCAAGGAATATAGCTAGAAAGGTCAATTTTTTTCTCATTCGAATTTCTCAAATCCTTAACTTTCCTTTTTTATACTCATTTTCAGCTTTTTCAGCTTTTTTCAGCTTTTTTCAGCTTTTTTCTAAAGCATATTTCTCAAATATCATATTTTTTTAGGTCATTCCATCACAAGTTTCTACAGTCTCTTCTTCTTTTGGACAAGTTCTCATACAATATCTTGACTCATACAAATCTGAGCTAAGAGAAACGACATGGGACAAAAAACAGCACTTGGATCTTTGCTTAAATCCATTGGCAATTCTGGACAAGGAAAAGTTGTGCCAGGATGGGGCGCGGTACCTGTAATGGCCTTTATAGGAATTTTACTACTAGTTTTTCTAGTGATTATGCTCCAAATTTATAACCAATCACTACTATTACAAGGTTTTTCCGTCGACTGGAACGGCTGAATTGATTAAATTCTGAGTAGTTGAGTTTCGCTCATGAATGTTTTTGGGGTTGGTTTGCCTGAAATAGCAGTTATTGCTGGATTAGCACTTGTTATTTTTGGTCCAAAACGTCTTCCTGAACTTGGACGAACCATTGGAAAAACCCTCAAAGGTCTTCAGAGCGCCTCTACTGAATTTGAACGTGAAATAAAAAATGCCATGACAGAAGAAGAGTCTTCAAATGAAGACATTGTGGAGAAAGAAAGTTAATTTCTCCAAAAATAAATAGATATGTCTAACTTTTAGAATCAATAACGATTTTGTCCAATTGGTATGTTGGGTAATGACTTGAAATTATTAGTTGGCTTAGGCAATCCAGGAACTGAGTACAATAAAACTCGCCATAATGTTGGATTTATGGTTTTAGAAGAAATTTCAAGAAGAAATAACTGTAACTTTCGTGAAAGCAAAAAACTCTTTGGGCGAACTTGTGAATATGGAACAGGTATCACAAAGACAAGGCTTTTAATGCCTAATACATACATGAATGAAAGTGGGAAATCAGTTAGATCAGCTAAGGATTGGTTTAATTTTGAAAATCATCAATTAATCGTCCTAGTCGATGACATGGATCTACCTCTTGGGAAAATCAGAGTCCGCTCTAAAGGGAGCTCAGGAGGTCATAATGGATTAAAAAGCATTATCAATCATCTAGGTACTGCTGAGTTTAAGCGATTAAAGATTGGGATAGGACCTCCAAGTGACCTTCAAAAAGACAGAAAATCTAATACGGTCTCTCACGTTTTAGGTCGCTTTTCAAAAGAAGAATTTACGGTATTAAATTTGATCATTCAGGAAATTATTAGTTGTATTGACTCAATCACAACTAATAATTGGGAAAAAATAACTACTCGACTGAATTCTTATAAGCCAGAAAATTCATAGGTTTTGACAATGAATAACAAACCATCAACTACTGCATATCTTCAGATTCATAAGCAATGCTTCAATCAAAAGAAAGTTGAGGGAATTGTCCGTGCAGGGAATTTTGAATGGAATTTTATTTGGGCTTTTCACAAGGGACAACTTTTTGTAGAACCACCACTAGGAAGAGCGCTAATAAAAGATGCCTTAGAACGCTATTTAGTCAAAGCTGATTACAAACTTGAGACTGGTGGAGATTATATTTTTACAGTTAGGGCCAAATTTTAATATCTACTTCTGCTGGCCAAATTAATGAGATTTTTAAAAAATCTTCCAATAAAATCAACGCGACAATTGCATCAAGATTGTCAGGAGGAAAAAGAATTTCTTTTGGAAGCCAACGAATAAAATAATTTGGAGGCCAAATTTCCCAATATCTAAATCTTGCTCTTAATGTTGATCCTTTTTCGTTAACATAATTTAGATTAAAAAAATTTTTTATTTTTAATTCATTCTTTATATACTTACAATTAGTTCCATCACCAATTATTACCTTACTAATATTATAATTTTCATTCCAAAATGTAACTATATCAGAAAATTTATTTAAAGAAGCTATTCCCGCCTCAATTACTTTTCCAGATTGGATATCAGCCAATAATAAGCCACATTTCTTATTACCTGGATCTATCGATATATAAAAACTCATTTAACTATTGCTTCTTATAATTTCTTCTGAAGATTGTAACTCTAATGATACTGAAACTTTGTCTGCAGTTTGATGATTAGCAACAGCTCTAGCAATAATTTTAAAATCTCCCTTTTTTTGAATAACTAGATATTTTCCTAAATTATTAATTTGATTAGCATTAATTTGCAACTCAGAGCTCAAAGATCCTCGTCGCCTCACCTCAGCCAAAGTTGAAGCCATTAGAAGATTAATCTTTTTACTTATAGATTCAGCATCAGAATCTAATAAAGATATATTTTCTAGAGCAATAACTTCTCCTTTTCTTGTAATAATTTTATTCAATGTGACTTCAGGGAATGCATAAACATAATTCTCGCCTCTAAGTATATTACCTGCTGATTTAATCCTTACTACCCAACTCCTGTTATCAGCTATTTTATTTTCAAGCTTCTCAATATCATCTTTACGAACTAATAATATTCGACGATAATTAGATTGATTTGTTTTTACTAAATTAAAAGCATAAAGATTAGCTTGCTGTAATATACTTTCTATAATTTTTTTTATATCACTATTTTTATTTAATTTAATAGTCTTAGTTACTAAAGTTTGGCCGCTACTTATAACTACATTTCCGCTTCGAAAAGCATACAAATTTTTTTCTAATTTTTTTAATTCTTTTTCACTATCTATAATTTTTTCTCGAATATCCTCTAATTGAAATAATCCCACCCTTAAATCCCTATCAAATACAATCATAGTTGCAAATGAAATAGCACTAATAATACTTCCAGTGAAAACAGTTATTAAAACAGCCGTACTTTTTGGTCTTAGTTTAAAAATACTTAAACGAGCCTTACCAACTCTGGAACCTAAGCGATCTCCCAGAGTAGAAAGTATTCCACCTAGGATTAATATTAAAAGAATTTTAAGCCAGACAGTCACAGAGAGAAAGAAGAAGAATTAATCAAACCTCCTAAACCTTAGTATGTTATGGCCTTCAATTAAATCTTTTGGCTAGCGCTATTGGATCAAATATAGTTATTTTTTTCCTATCTATTGCCAACAATGAGGAGCTTTTCAACTCACCAAGAAGTCGAGTAATAGTAACTCTGGTTGATCCTATTGCTTCAGCAATAGCTTGATGTGAAAGTCTTAAGTCAATTGTTACTCCTTTTTCCCCGGGGACACCAAAGTCCCTACATAAAACAAGCAAAAAACTTGCCAGCCGAGAAGACATATCTCTATGAGTTAAGGTTTCAATCATTGTTTCAGTTTGAAGTACTCGGCTTGATAAACCTTGTAGAAGTAGCAACCCAACAGAAGCATCTTGCTCAATTGCATTCCTTACAGAGGTTGCTGGAGCCGCCACGAGTTCCACACGAGTAAAAGCAACAGCATGGTAAAAACGATCTGATCTATTCCCTGTTAATAAAGATAAAACCCCAAAGAGACTATTTTCTCTCAATAAAGCAACTGTAATTTCTTCACCTGTTTCGTATACCCTGCTTAAGCGAACAGCGCCACGTCTAATCAAATAAACCCTTTCCGCAGGGTCGCCAGGGAAAAAAATTGTTTTTGACCTATCTACGATTTCAGTAGAAACACCATCAAGAGACTTAATTACATCCAAAAGAGATTTGTTTGGAGGCAAGGAAGTTGATGATGAATTAACAGCCATTTGGCTATTTTTTTGTTGATTGAAACGGGTAAAGCCACGAAATGAAGTGACCATATTGAATTGATTGTTCAAAGAACATTAATTAGTTGTGAACAAACGATATGTAGCCATGGCGACCTTTTTCACCCTTGATCCCCAACGCATTTCATTTTCTTTTTAGAATTTTACTCTTGAAATTATAAAATCTCAGAATACTTCTGAAAATTATTAAAAAATTTCATCTCTTCTTTCAACCGCTTCCGCACTCTAAAAATAATCTTGCAATCCAAAGTTTTTTACTTCTTACACCACAGATAGTGTTGATTTGGTTGATGAGAAATTTTATAGCGCTAGATTAAAACGAGGAAATTAAAAGCAAATTTGAGATGAATGCAGGATCAAGCATTAATGCTCAACGAGAGGGGGTATCACCGGCCAAGGGGACTTCGCTTAGAGCTATCCCCAATAGAGCCCCTTTACAACTAGTCAAAACTCAAGGCCAACTTCAAATACATACCTCTACTTTTAGAGGTAGTTTTTCTGTTGTTTTAAGCGAAGCTCTACGATCTGCAGGATTAGGAAGTACTGTTTTAATATCTCAATTTTTGAAAGGAGGAGTTAATCAAGGTCCAAATGGAGCAATCAATCTTTGTGGCCGCTTGGAGTGGTTAAGACCAGCTATTGAAACTTGCTTACCAGGAGAGTGTCCTGAAGAAAATTTGTCTTTTAAGAAAAAATATGAAGAGAAAGCAATTAAAGAACTATGGGAATTTAGTAAAAAACGTATAGTTGAAAAAAAATTAGATAAAGTTGTACTTGATGAGATTGGTTTAGCAATTAGCCTTGGTTTCATTGAAGAAAATGATTTGATTTCTATGATCAGTAATCGTCCATCCTCTACAGATATTATTCTTACAGGACATTCAATTCCTCCTAAAGTGATTGAGATGGCTGATCAAATTACCGAATTACGCTGTAATTAAATGTTAAAGAACGACCGTTGGATTTCACAGCAAGCTTCTTTGGGAATGCTTGAACCATTCCAGGAAAAACTAATAAGGCATCTTGAACCTGAATCAAAAAAATCCCCTGTTTTAAGCTTTGGTTGTTCATCGTATGGATATGATCTTCGTCTTTCTTCAAAAGAGTTTTTGATCTTCAAGCATGTTCCTGGGACAGTGATGAACCCAAAAAAATTTAATCCTGCAAATCTAGAATCTACTGATTTAAAAGAAGATGAGGATGGTAAATATTTTATTTTACCTGCCCACTCTTATGGCCTTGGAGTGGCATTAGAGAAAATGAAAGTTCCGCCAAATATTACTGTTATTTGCCTTGGTAAAAGCACTTACGCTCGCTTGGGGATAATTGTCAATACAACCCCTGCAGAAGCTAGTTGGGAAGGTCATTTAACTCTTGAATTTAGTAACAGTTCTGGTGCCGATTGCAGAATTTATGCTGATGAAGGAATTTGTCAATTACTTTTCTTTGAAGGCGACCCTTGTGAGACTACTTATAGTGATAGGCAAGGCAAATATCAACATCAGCAAGAAAAAGTAACTCTAGCAAAAGTTTAAATATGAGTCTTGTTCAATTAATAACTTCTACACCAAATGCTGAGAAAAGCATGGCATACATTGCCAGAGTTAGTAATCCAAACAATCAAGGAAATAACGACTTTAGTAAATTATTGGCATATTGCATTAAGAATGAACATTGGAGTGTATTTGAGCAGGCTTATATGACTTTACAAATAGAAACCACAAGAGGAATTGCAGCACAAATATTAAGACATCGATCATTTACTTTTCAAGAATTCTCACAACGTTATGCAGATAGTAGACAATTAGGAGAAATACCGATACCTGAATTAAGAAGACAAGATAATAAAAATAGACAAAATTCTATTTCAGATTTATCGGAAGAAGTTATTAATCAATTTAATGAAAAGATTAAATTTCAATTCAATCTAAATAAACAACTTTATGAAGAAATGCTAGAAGCTGGAATAGCAAAAGAATGTGCGAGATTTGTACTTCCACTTGCCACACCAACTCGGATTTATATGACAGGGTCATGTCGTTCTTGGATTCATTACATAACTCTAAGAACTGGCCATGGGACGCAAAAAGAACATATGGATATTGCGCAAGAATGCAAACATATTTTTTCACAAGAATATCCAGTAGTTGCTTCGGCCTTAGAATGGATAGATTAGCTATGACTCCTAGGAGTTTCAGTTTTAGCAATGTTGTTAAAACTTTCCTCGTTAGATAAAGTTTCTGAGATTAAACTACTTGAATTTGATACTTGAGTAAAAGATGGTAATTCTGAATTATTAATTAAAGCAAGAAGTATTTCATTAAGTTCATTATATTTCCTAATCCCTAATGAAAAACCTTTAAATTCACCCTTATCGTCAAAAAATGTGAGCTTAGGAATACCATTTACATCATATTTCTCAATTAAATCACTCCATCTAGAATTATCAACATTCAATAAAACAATGTCGACTTTATTGTCATTTTGCTTGATAGCATTATTCATGTCAGGAGCCATTTCCTTACAAGCTTCACACCAGTCTGCATAAAATTCAAAAACTGTAGGTTTCCCGTTTGACAAGGCAATTTCAGGTAAAAGAGAGTTTTTTGCTAATTGGTCAAGTATTGTGTTTGCCTTAAAGCCATTGCGTATAAAGAATAACGAAATCACCAGACAAATACTCAGGAAAACTAAAAAATATTTTTGAAAGGCACTAAGGTCTTTACCTGCATTAGTAGTATCAATCATCAGAGATAATTATTCTCAAAACTAATTATATACAAAATTATTGAATCCAAAAAGTATTTGATTGTATAAATCATAAATTAACTTAGTTTATGAATAGTGCACTATTTCTAATATACATTGCTCTATATATTGGTAAATTCTGCTTAAGAACAAATAATTCTCTATCTGTAGATACTTGATAAGGATTTTGTTCGAGCCATTTTAATCCCTTAAAAACTTTTCTATCAAAATAAATACTATCATCAATGACATTAGACATATATTCAATCAGTTTAAATATATCGCTTTGGATGAATAGTTCACCATCCTTACTCATAGATCTTGCAATTGAATAAAGAAGACTTTTGTTTAAAACTCTTCTTTTGAGATGTTTTCGTTTAAACCAAGGATCTGGGAATTGAATCGAAACTCTTTTTAATTGCTCAAGATCTAAATCAGACAACCATTCATCTAAACTTATATTCACATTGCAATATAGGAATCTTAAATTTTGCAATCCCACTTGTTTTCTTTTTTTTTCAGATGAACTAACAAGAGATTCTCTTATCTCGAGTCCTACAAAATTCCAGTTTGGATTTTTCACTGCTAACTCTATTAGAAATTCGCCTTTAGCAGATCCAATATCTAAATGAATTGGATGATGAGAATTCTTGAAAAGAATAGACTTACTTGGTAGTGATAAAGGTAACTGAAAAAAATGGCTTAGAGGATTTACATGCTGTCTCACAAAATAAAACCTGATATTAATAAATAAAATTGATATCCTAGCAAGTTCACTTAAAAATTCAGGGAAAAAGTCTTAAGAAGGTAAACTTTATTATTTATAGGCTGCTAATCATCAATAAAAATATAGAAAAAATAGATTTTTCGACTTAAGGTTCTTCTATAAATATAGAGAAAACTCTTTAATAATTAGGAATAAAGATGAAAACAATAGATAAAGGCTGATAATACATATGAACGAGATTATTTTCTTGACTGAACCCCAATTCCAAATTCTAGTTTGGCTTTCATATCGAATTGCAGCCACTTTCGCATTTGGGCTTCCTTTGTTTCTTTTCATTTGGGCAAAGATTTCTAATTCAAGCTCTATTGATCGACTGTTATCAATTTATTGGAAAGTTTCTAGTCTTTACGCCATAAATATTCTATTTCTGAGTGGTGATAGCCAGTTAGGCCAATCAATATCTCTAATCTCACCCATTCTAATGGTTACTTCGATTTGGTTTTGGGTTGATCTGAATGAAGAGATTGACGAGACCTATAAATACAACCCAATTTCATTAACAACAAGAATTTGGCGCTGGACCTTATCTTTTTGGGGGATTTTAAATACTGGACTACATATATTTAGTTGGAGGTGTCTAAATTCAATCAATGGAAACTATTGCGATTCATGGAGAGAAATCCCTTACAACTCATTTATTACAACTAAAATCATTATAAAATTTATTTTAGATGGTAATTGGACTACAGGATTAGCAACATTTTTTGCATATTTGGCTCTGATATTATATTTCATAGGTTTACTCCAGTGGCTACTTATCCAATTTCCAAAAAATGGACGTTTTGCTGGTAAGTTTTAAACAATAATTAATTTAATATTCAAATAGCCAAAACCACTTTTTCACATCTAGTACAAATATTGGGATGCTTTTGATTCCTACTCATGTCAACTTCGTAATGCCAACATCTTTCACATTTGAATCCTTTCGCTTTAGCAATATCCACTGAAGCAATATCATTGTCCTCACTAACTAAAACTTCAGCCCAAGGCTCGCCACCAATTTGCAGAGATGAAACAAGGAACCAATCTCTCAAAACATCAACCTTGTTAGATTGGCTTTTAGATAACCATTCGACAGCATCTTTAACTTTTTGATCGGAGATATCGACTCTTACTGAAGCTTCTAAAGAAGAACCTAGTGCTTGATTATTTCTACAGCTCTCCAACATACGATTAATAACTGTTCTAAGCTTGCGGAGTTCAGCAACATGAACATTAAGATTATTATTTAGCCATAATTCTGGTACTTTAGGCCATCCTCTCTCAAAGACTGAGGCCTCCTCTAAGCTATAAGGAATATTTTGCCAAATATCTTCGGCCATATGACATAAAACTGGCGAAATTAAACCAGCTATTTTCTCAATCACTAAGGATAGAACTGTCTGACAACTTCTTCTCCTAAAATCAGATTTAGAGCTCACATACAACCTATCTTTTGCAATATCTAAGTAAAAATTAGATAGATCAACTACACAAAAATTCTGAATTGTTTGAAAAAACTTCGAAAATTCAAAATTAGAGTATGCGTCGGTTATCTCATCGATTACTTCAGCTGTTCTATTCAGCATCCATTTATCTAATAAAGGCAATTCCGAAATATCTATAGCATCAGTTTTGTAGTCAAAATCGAAGATGTTACCTAATAAATACCTAGAAGTATTTCGAATCTTACGATAAACATCTGAAATTTGCTTAAGTATATTCGATCCAATAGGAACATCTGTAGAGTAATCAACAGAACTAACCCAAAGCCTCAAAACATCAGCGCCGTATGCAGGATCTAATTTCTTATTTGAACCACCATTAATTATAACTAAAGGATCAATAATATTTCCTAAGGATTTACTCATTTTTCTGCCATTCTCATCTAATGCAAAGCCATGTGTAAGGACCTTTTTGAAAGGTGCATGTTCATTAACTGCTACCGATGTTAATAAAGAGGACTGAAACCAACCCCGATGTTGATCAGATCCCTCCAAATATAAATCTGCTGGATAATTTAAATTTTCTTTTTTAGAAGCAACTGAAGACCAACTAGAACCAGAGTCAAACCAAACATCCATAGTATCAGTACCTTTTTTCCATCTATCTGCCTCATTTAAATAAGTAGGAGGTAATAGCTGAGATACATCATATTCCCACCAAATATCTGCTCCATGAATAGAGAATAAATCAGCTATGTGAGAAATAGTTTCTTTATTGAGTAAAATTTCTTTTCCATTTTTCTCATAAAATACTGGTATTGGCACCCCCCAAGTCCTTTGTCTTGAAATACACCAATCTCCTCTTTCTCTAACCATAGAATCAATTCTATTTTTTCCAGATTCAGGAAGCCAAATAACATCTTCTATTGCAGAAAGTGCTTTATCCCTAAATCCTTCAACAGATGCGAACCATTGCTCTGTAGCTCTAAAAATAGTTGGTTTTTTAGTTCTCCAATCATAGGGATACCTATGCTCGTATGGAATTTCTTTAAGCAAAGATCCATTATTAAGGAGATCATTTATTATGATTTTATTAGCATCTTTTAGTACATTTAGTCCTTCAAATTTTCCAGCTTCCTTTGTTAGGAAACCTTTTGCATCGACTGGACATGTAATTGGCAATTTATATTTCTTACAAGTATTAAAATCATCAACACCATGCCCCTTGAGCCTCTAATTCATATTTCCTGTGACGTGCATCAGTCAGAGGAACTCTCTCTTCAAGCCTATTTCCATTGATCAGCCACTTAATTAGAACCAATTCGCGACCTCAAAGGCTAAATATTAAAAGAATCTTAAGCTCCTTTAAGTGCTCTTTTGACGATACTTACTTATTCTCTTCATGAATTGTCCTACATATTGGCCACGGAAGGGATCGTTCTCCTTTATTATCTCAGCTGGCAGTCTAATTAGCTGCTCTTAA